>CAMRSM010000019.1 GCA_947053345.1 uncultured Lachnospiraceae bacterium | reverse complement strand
CAAAATACAAAAATTATCCGACCCATGTCTCCCCGGACGCAATCTGGGAAAAATATGTGCCGATGGGTTTCGAGAATTTTAAGCTGGAGGGGCGCACGGCAAATCTATTTTTGCTTGTCGACACCTACTGCTACTATTTCGCCAAGCCGGAATACCACGATGAGGCAAGGCTTTTGCTCCTCGCAAACCTGGAGGCCAACAAGATCATCACGGTAAACAAGCCGCGGAAAGGCGTATGGCCGTAAAAGGAAACCTCACTCCCTCCCGCTTAATAAATTTCCGGCACAAAACAGGAAAAAGGTTGAAAATTTTTTTCAAAACAGCTATAATTGGAATGGCGTGGCATATCGCGTATTTTTACGCCGAATGAATATGTAAATGTTGACAAAGGAGTGACAAAACCATGCGCTTAATCACACGTTCTGATTTCGACGGCCTTGCATGCGGTGCGCTTTTGAAGGAGGCCGGCATTATTGATTCCTGGAAATTTGCCCATCCAAAGGATTTACAGGATGGACTTGTCGAGGTGAATGAAAACGACTGTCTTGCGAACGTTCCGTTTGTTGAAGGATGCGGCCTCTGGTTCGACCACCATTCAAGCGAGCACGAGAGACTTCAATTAGAGGGGAAATACAAGGGCGAGAGCCGTATCACCCCTTCCTGCGCGCGCATCATCTACGAGTATTACGGCGGCAGGGAGCGCTTTCCGCAGTTCGATGACATGATGGAGGCGGTCGATAAGGTGGACTCCGGCAACCTGACAATCGAGGAAGTCCAGAACCCGAAGGGGTGGATCCTTGTCGGCTTCCTGATGGACCCGCGCACCGGGCTCGGACGCTGGAGGCAGTTTACGATCTCCAATTACCAGCTGATGGAAAAACTGATCGACGCATGCCGCACAATGACGACCGAAGAGATTTTGGCACTCCCGGACGTGAGGGAACGCATCGAAGTCTATTTCGAGCAGACCGCGAAGTTTAAGGAAATGGTTCAGAAATACACGACCGTGAACGGCAACCTCATCGTGTCCGACCTGCGCGGCGTTGACCCGATCTATTCCGGCAACCGCTTCATGATCTACAGCATGTACCCGGAACAAAATATTTCCGCGTGGATCGTCAGCGGACGCGGCGGACAGGGCTGCAGCGCGGCGGTCGGTTACAGCATCTTAAATAAATCAGCGACACTCGATGTCGGCGCGCTGATGTTAAAATACGGCGGCGGCGGACACAAAAAAGTCGGCACCTGCCAATTCTCCAACGAGAATATGGACACGGAGCTGCCGAAAATGCTCGCAGAACTGACGGCGATGAGCAACTCCTAAAACGGCGGCAAGCAGGACATACGGGCAGCGGTGCCCACATTATCAGGAACATACAAAAGACTGCCACAAAATCCGGCGGCAACCATAACAATCGCCAGAACCGGATTTTTGCGGCAGTCTTTTTGCATGTTCCGTGCCGATTGCCTCCACCTATTTTCCGTCTCCCCACAAGACAATTTTAAACATCACGCAGATATTTCCGGAAGAACTCCAGAAAACCGTCCTCCACCGCCACCTGGTCAAGCTCCCCCTCTGCGAGGTCATAGTAATATTTCCCTGTGCGGATATCGACGGAAAGGCTGTCAAGCGGGAATCCCTTCTTGCGCTTTTCATGCGGCACCGCCGTGATCAAAAAAAGCTCGCTTGCCATGCTCTCCTCCATCGCCTCATAAACATGCCCCCCGTCCGTCACAAGGCAGACCGCGTTGCGGTAACGTGCCGTCAGGTCGCCATATTTTCGCGCCAGCGCCGAATAGTGCGCAAGCATCTCCTCATCCGAGAGATATTTACCGCCAACCGTCCGAACATGCACTCCCGGCTGTTCGCATTCTGCAACACCGTCAAGATACAGCCCGGAATCACAGGAAAACACCGGAATCCCGAACGCACGGTAATAGCCAAGAGCCTTTTTCCTCGCATTTTCGAGCGGTGTATTCCCATCCTCGACGATCTCAGGCAGTCCCCCCGAAAGATCCTTCAAACCGATCAATTCTACTTTCAGCACCGAAAGCCTGCGTGCCATCGCCTCAAGCTTCGCCGGATTTCCCGTCCCATACAACAGTTTCATATCTAGCCCCCCTCCTTTCCACGCTTTTCTCCGCCGCCACCCAAAGGGCGTACCATCATGACCAAAAAACTGCCGCGGCTTCCCCCGCGGCAGTTCCCATACGCTCATCGCATCATATCTCATCGGATGGATATTTACTCATCAAGCAGAGTATCCTTGATCTCCCCCATCTGTCCGGCAAGCCCTTCCAAAGCATCCCGGACATCCTCCACACGGTTTGACATGGCGGCCTCCACCTCGTCGACGACACGGTCCACAATCTCGTCCACATCATCCTCACCGGCAATTGCATCCTCCAGCGCGCCGCGCAGTCTGTTGATGAAATCCCCCGAATGCAAGCTCTGGATCTCCTCACATGCTTTGGTCACCTCATCCATCTTCTTCCAGATCTGCTCAAGCTGTATCTGGCTTTCACCGGCTGCCTGCACCGGCATGCCCGCCGTGACCCGGAAGACCCCTGCGGACGTTACCCGGATTCCGTGCTTTGCCGCATCCTCCATCTTGATCCCGTGCTTTTTCATCATCTGTTCCGTACTGTACCAACAGTTGTTCTTCGGAAAACCGCCCGCAAAAATCAAATTGTGGCGCTGCGGGCGCACCTCCTCAAACGGATCCGGGGTATCCGACAAATGCGCGTACGCCGAAGGATCCGCCGCTGCCATCACGGTCGTGTACGCCCTCTGTGCGACAAATCTCAGCTGCGTATACTCATTGTCGAGCGTCCGGAACGGGATCTCGTACAGCTCCCAGCCGTTTAACTTCTTTAACGGCCGGATGTAATTGCGGTTCAGGTTATAAGTAAACCGCTGCTCGTAGTCGTTGTTCAGAACGACCTCAAACCGGCAGACCTCGTCGTTGCGGTCGTTCTCCCCGCCGTTGAGCCAAAAGACCAGGCTGCAATCGGTATGCTTCGGCAAGAGCAGGGTCTCCGAAACGATCTCCGTCCAGTTGTTCCCCCAGTCACCGATCATATACGCCTCGCCGAGCTCCCCGTCCGGCCCTTCCATAAAGGAACGTCCGCCCACGTTATGGTTGCAGTCGCGGTTGAACTTCCAGCTGCGCGCGTCAAAATACAGCTTTAATACTTTCTTATCTTCCGTTTTTGCCTCTGCTTGTATGTTCATGTTGTTATCCATCTTGATTACCTCCGAATTATGTATGGCATCGGACATATCCAGACGAATCGTAAAGTCGTTCACATAACATGCCCGACCCTTTTTTACCAGCCCGGCTGCCCTCCTCGGGTAAGTCGAACCGACCTCACTGCCATCCGCCCCTAAGACGCAGATGGTCTGTTTCCCTGCACAAACGCTGTTTTTTATCATGGGTGCCCTCCCCGGTCTGCCTCAGATCAATTCTAAATTTCTCAATGCTCCGTTTTTTGTTATGGGTGCCGTCCCCATCTTTATTTTAATATAGGTGGAAACACCTTGTCAATGTAAAATTTAAAAATCGACGAAATTGTAAGCTAACACGTTTTCCGTCATTTTGCCGTTTTTTACGGTGGCGGTTTGGTGCATTTTATTCAACATGTCCAAATTAACTCTTGCATTTTGGGGATGGATGCGTTATGATATATTTATCCGGTTTTTAGAGGATAAGACAAATTTTAGGAGGTAGTTTTTATGAGGTTCAAAAAGTTATTTGCGGCTGCCCTGGCAATGGGATTGTGCGTTGTATCGGCGGCTGTACCGGTAAGCGCCGGCATTGAAGATGTTGACGTAAAAGTGGAAGGTGCCGTCAAAGAAGGGGATCCGACCGGGGCGGGCGGTTTTGTCCTTTTTGACGCGATGGATAAGGACTTTTCCCTGACGGATGTTTACGGCTTCCGCATCACGTTTACCTGCTCGGATGTATCCGGCGGTTTCGGCGGCGGTTTTATTGTGAACAGCAATTCTACCGGCTGGAACCAGGTTGACTGGGGCAACGCGGACGCAGGCAAAGAGATTTCTGCAGTGCCGACTAAAAACGCCGGCGAGTTCACGGTGACAAGGACTTCTTCCAGCTCGTTTTTCAAGTCAGATGAAACGTATGCGCAGTTTTGCCTTTCGCATTGGTGGGGCGGCAAGATCGTGATCACAAAAGCGGAATTTCTTGGCAAGGACGGAAAAGAACTCGGCGGGAAGGAGGTAGCACCTACCCCTACCCCTACTCCGGTTCCGACCGCGACACCAACCCCTGCCCCGACTGCAACGCCGACCCCGGTTCCGACGGCTACCCCGACCCCGACGGTTGAAGTAACCCCGCTCCCGACCGCAGAACCTACCTCCGCTCCGCTTATCTCCCCTCTTCCGTCCACAGATTTGGATGAGGCTACGGCGGATATCGCAGCAAAGGCAACCATTTATGCCGGCGGTACAGTAGATAATACCTTCTCCGTTGCTGTTAAGTCGGACGATGTGACCGTTTCCTACACAAGCAGCAAAAAGAGTGTTGCCACGGTAGACGAGAACGGAACCATCACCGCAGTTGCACAAGGCAGCGCTACGGTCAAAACGACCGTTACCGCGGCGGACGGCACATCCAAGACCGTGTCGACCAAAGTGACCGTTAAAAAAGCCGGCGCTGCTTTCGTTCAGGGCGAGCGCAATTTAAGCGTGGGCGATCAGGCTACCTTTGCCGTTGAGCTTTTCGGATATGAGGCGAAGGACATTTCCTGGGCTACTTCCGTCAGGGATGTCGCTGTCGTAAGAAGAAATAACGGCAAGCTTGAAATTACCGTAAACGCAAAGACCGCCGGAAGGGATTACCTCCGGGTATACGCAAACGGCAAGAAGATTGCGACGAAGGTTATCGACGTTGAGTAATACGGAACATATTGGAAATGCATTGTCTTCCTGACATAATTTCGGCATAACAAGAGGCTGGGGCAAAACGAGAAACGTTTTGCCCCAGCCTCTTTTCCCGGCACCATCCATTCCGGAGCTCCCGCTCATGACGATGCATTCCTTCTGATAAAAGCAGATCCCGCAGACCGCGGTATCCGTATAACCGTTCCCGCCCTAAGCACTGACATAATACTGTGCCTGCGCATCCCACAGCTCATGATACTTCCCGCACTCCTGTGCAAGCAGCGCTTCATGTGAACCGTGCTGCACGATCTGCCCCGCGTCAAACACCACGATATTGTCACAGAAACGGCACGAAGCCAGCCGATGGCTGATATAGATCGCCGTGTGCTCCCCCGAGAGCTCATTAAACTTGCTGTAAACCTCATACTCCGACACCGGGTCGAGCGCCGCCGTCGGCTCGTCGAGCACGATGAACGGCGCGTCCTTGTAAAGCGCCCTCGCGATCGCGATCTTCTGCGCCTCCCCGCCGGAAACCTCCACCCCCTGCGCCGAATAATCTTTATATAGGTAAGTTTCTGTCCCCTCCGGCATCGCATCAAGCCGCTCCCCAAAACCGGCGCGCCGCAGGGCGGTTACGGCGCGCTCCTCATCATACTCCTTCGCCGCCGCCACATTCTGCCCGAGCGTAAAGGAAAACAGCGAAAAGTCCTGGAACACAACGGAAAAGATCGACATATACTCGTCATAATCATATTTCCGGATGTCCACACCGTTTAACAATATCTCACCCTCGGTCGGGTCGTACAGGCGGCAGAGCAGCTTGATGAACGTCGTCTTCCCGCTCCCGTTCATGCCGACCACGGCAAGTTTCTCCCCCACCCGGAATCTTAAATTGACATGGCGCAGCGCGTAGCTTCCCGCCCCCGGATACCGGAACGAAACATCCACAAACTCCACATAATACTCGTTGTCCAGGCGCTTTTCCACCGTGAGCGACCCCTGGTACATGTCATTTGGTATATCAAAATATGAAAAAAAACGTTTCAGATAATAATTGTTCGAGCACAGCCGCTGCGAGGCACTGACCAGCCCGGAAACCGCTTCCAGCAACAGCATGATGCAGGCAACATATTTTGCGATGGAGCCGACCGAAACCGCCCCGGAGAGGGCTGCCGCAATCAGCACCAGATAGAGGCAAAATTTCAAAAGATGGGTCAACACGATGCCGGGAACCAAAAAACGTACCCCTTTTTTATTCCGCTCCATACAGTTATGGTAAAACTCCATCTCCGCCTCCGCCCTGCCCGAAACAATTTTCTTTTCCATGCCATAAAGACGGATCTCCATACCGGCGGAATAATCCCCGGCCAGTCTGCGATATTTTCCGGTCATTATATTGACATTCACATTTTTATGGAAAAACTCCACATTGATCTTATTCTCCTGCGCCGTACAGAGAATGCCGCACACGAGGATCGTTAAAATCCCCGCTACCATACCAAGTTTCGTGGTGGTTCCCACCCCTCCCAGCGTAAAAAAGGAGACCAGCAAAGACGTTGAAAATACAATGCTCGTGACATGCCCAATTCCCGCCGCAAGGCTGTTGTAGAGGAAAAACAGATTATAACCACTGTTGCTCTCCTCGCGGATGCGCGAAAGCAGCAATGCTACCCCGTGGTTTTCCGTGCTGGAATATTCCATGCCCATCCCTTTTTCCGAAAACATCCAGTCCCGTTCCAGGTACAGCCTGTCCTCCCAAACTTCACCTGCCACGCTCACCCAAGTAAGCAAAAGATTGAGCAAAAAACCAAGCCCGACCGTAAGCCCGGCATACCGGGCAACCACCCCGGCCGGCGCGCCATACAAAATTGCATCCAGAAGCCGCGCCGAAAAATAAATTGGCACATACCGGCTCGCGGAACTTAAAACCGCCTTAAATATCGTGCACAAAATGTAACCACGGCTCAACGTAAACAGCATCTTTACCGCGCGGGACAAAATCGCCAGATGTTCTCCCGGTCCCATCATTTCCTCTTCCCGTTTCATTCTGTTTTATACCCCCCTTCCTCCTGATACCAGCAGCTTTGAATCTCATAAAGCTTCGCATACTCCCCCCCTGCCGCAAGGAGCGAGTCATGCGTACCCTCCTCCGTTATCCTCCCTCCCTGCAAATACAAGATCCGGTCGCAAAAACGCGTGGATGCCAGCCGGTGCGAAATGAACAGGGAACTTTTCCCCTTTGTCATATTTTTGTATTCCTCATAAATCCTGCTCTCTGCGACCGGGTCAAGCGCTGCCGTCGGTTCATCAAGCACCAGCACCGGGGCATCTTTGTAAAGTGCCCTGGCAAGCATCAACTTTTGCAGCTCGCCGCCCGAAAGCTCGATGCCGCCCTCATTTACCTGTTTATCAAGTTTCGTGTGGATTCCGTCCGGCAGTGAGGCAAGCTTCTCGGAAAGCCCTGCCCGCTCGATACATTCCTTCACACGCAACAAGTCACACGCATTCTCCCCACAACCCGAAACCGTTTCCGCAAGGGAGAAAAACATCTGGTTCACCTTCTGGAAGACAACCGAAAAAAGCTTGTAATATTCCACGCGGGAAATTCGGCAGGCCGGTATCCCGCGGCTATTATAGGCAGCGCTATCCATCCCCTCTCTGCCGCCGCAAAAATCACGGCTGCCTGCTGCAGTCGCATCTGTGTCGTAAAAACCCGCCTCACCGCTGCTCCCGCGCGTTAAAATGCGGATCTCCCCCGCAGTCGGCTCGTACAGCCCGCACAAAAGCTTCACCAGCGTGGTTTTTCCCGCACCGTTCATTCCCACAAGCGCCAGCCTCTCCCCACCGTGCAGGGTCAGGCAGATATCGTGCAGCGTATCTTCTTCTGCCCCGTCATAGCGGAAGCTTACATGGTCGAAGATAATATCCGGTGCGCCCCCTGAAAAATCAAAAATCCCTGTCCCTTCCTCCCTGGCTTTGCCCTTATCCTGGTTTCTTCCCCCGTTCCGGTCCGGATATTCAAGATATTCCCTCAGGTCGCAGAGCGCAAGGCTTGTGCCGCGCATCCGGTTCCACTCGCTCAAAATATTTCCGATCCATGTGGCAAACGAGGAAATCGCGGCAAAGTACAGCACAAACTGATCCGCTGTGATCTCCCCCTTCCGCACCATCAGGATCAGTACCGCATACGCCGCGCCGTCCCGCAGCAGGATCACCACGATATCCACAATACGGGAGAAATAATTTTTCCAGATTCTTTTCCTGTCCCAAACCGAACGCTCCTCACATAGCAGCCCGTACATCTGCCGCATCCAGCCCGCCATGCCATAAATCCGGATATCTTTCGCCGCGGAAAACTCGGCGGTTTTTCCCTGCACATACCAGAGCTTGCGGTCAAGCTCGCCCCATTTTTCTTTATTTTCATATACCCACTTCTGGTACGCCCTCACGAAAAACCAGTTGGCCGCCGGGGCAAGCGTTAAGAGCACGAGCAGCCAAGGGCTGACAAAGGAAAGGACTGTACCAAAGAGGGCGTAACAGATCACACTCTCCAAAAACTTCCTTGTGTGCCAGGTCATATCCTTGACCGGTTTCTCGCCGTTCCACATCTGGGTCGTCATCTCCGCCCGCCAAAACAAATCTCTTGTTTTTTTCTTCTCATAGGTCTGGTAAAAAAGCCCCATTGCTTTTTCATAGAGTATATCCCGCACTTTACATGTATAGATCTGATCAATGGTATGTACATAATAATCCAGTACATTCCAAAGGAGATTGGCACACAGGATGGCAAACATCCAAATGCCGACCGTGAATGCCGCATGTGCAAGCCCCCTTCCCCCGCTCACTTCCGCAACCACAAGGGATGGCAGGTAAATACCCGCCCACGCCAGCCCAACATTGAGCGGAATAAACAAAACCTGTACCAAAAGCGCCGTCCTTGCATACTTGAATTGTCCCTTCACACTCCAGCAAATATTGCTCCATGTGGAGGTATATGGCTTTTTCTTTTCTTTTTTCATGATAACATCCTCTTTCCCAACGGTGACACCGTATTATACCCTAACTTCCCACCGCAATCCCTTTGTCCTGTTTTGAATCCGCACGGACATAATATTGTGCCTGCGCGTTCCACAATTCATGATACTTCCCGCCTTCCTGCGCAAGCAGTACCTCATGTGAACCATGCTGCACGATCTGCCCCGCGTCAAACACCACGATATTGTCACAGAAACGGCACGAAGCCAGCCGATGGCTGATATAGATCGCCGTGTGCTCCCCCGAGAGCTCATTAAACTTGCTGTAAACCTCATACTCCGACACCGGGTCGAGCGCCGCCGTCGGCTCGTCGAGCACGATGAACGGCGCGTCCTTGTAAAGCGCCCTCGCGATCGCGATCTTCTGCGCCTCCCCGCCGGAAACCTCCACCCCCTGCGCCGAATAATCTTTATATAGGTAAGTTTCTGTCCCCTCCGGCATCGCATCAAGCCGCTCCCCAAAACCGGCGCGCCGCAGGGCGGTTACGGCGCGCTCCTCATCATACTCCTTCGCCGCCGCCACATTCTGCCCGAGCGTAAAGGAAAACAGCGAAAAGTCCTGGAACACAACGGAAAAGATCGACATATACTCGTCATAATCATATTTCCGGATGTCCACACCGTTTAACAATATCTCACCCTCGGTCGGGTCGTACAGGCGGCAGAGCAGCTTGATGAACGTCGTCTTCCCGCTCCCGTTCATGCCGACCACGGCAAGTTTCTCCCCCACCCGGAATCTTAAATTGACATGGCGCAGCGCGTAGCTTCCCGCCCCCGGATACCGGAACGAAACATCCACAAACTCCACATAATACTCGTTGTCCAGGCGCTTTTCCACCGTGAGCGACCCCTGGTACATATTGTTCGGGATATCAATATATGAGAAAAAGCGCCTTAAATAGTAATTGTTCGCAAAAACCTTCTGGAGTGTGCTGACCAGCCCGGAAACCGCTTCCAGCAACAGCATGATGCAGGCAACATACTTCGCGATGGAGCCGACCGAAACCGCCCCGGAGAGGGCTGCCGCAATCAGCACCATATAGACCCCAAACCTCAGCAGATGGGAAAACAGTACCGACGGGAGGGACAGCAGCAGGCATTTCTTATCCTTTTTCACATAATCACTGTAAAACTCCATGTCCGTTTTCCGGTTATCCCCCGCTATTTTCTCATCCATCCCATAGAGCCGGATGTCCATGCCCATCGCGTAATCCCCGACACAGTCACTATATTTTTCCCCAAGGACATTTAAGAATACACACTGCTTCCAAAATGCCTGGTTAATTGCCTCCTCCTTCGCCGTAGCATAAATCCCGCAGAGCACGGTGACCAAAAGCCCGGCAACCAGAACGGCCTTCCCGTAGGCAGACACCGCCCCCAGCGCAAAAAAAGATACGGTCAGGGAAACGGCGGCAACAATGCTTGTGATATGCTGTACCAGCATTCTCACACTGGTATACAGGTAAAAAAGGTTGTACCCCGTCTGACTCTCCATCCGGATGCGCTCCAGCAATAACGTGATATCGCGGCGCTCAATATTGGAATATTCCATCCCCATCTCTTTTCTGGAATACATCCACTCCTGCTCCCGGTACAGATTCATCGTCTTGACATTTTCCACCACCCGGCACAAGGTAAGGAGAAGATTGAGCAAAAATGTCAGTCCGACCGTCAACCCGATATACAAAATGATCTCGTCCTTCGGCGCGCCCATCCAGATGGCATCAATGAGTTTTGCCGAAAAGTAAATCGGGACATATTGTATCACCGAAGCAAAAAACGCATTGAAAACCGTGCAAAGCGCAAACATTCGGTCCATCCGGAACAACATTTTTACCGCCCGGTAAAAAATGGCGGCATGCCCGCCTAATTTTAATTTCTCTTCTTTTTCCATCCTTCCTCCCGCTTCCTTTCTCATTGATACCAGCAGCTCTGCATCTCGTACAGCTTCGCGTACTCCCCGCCCGATAAAACAAGGGAATCGTGCGTGCCCTCCTCAAGGATACGTCCCCCGCCAAGATACAGTACCCGGTCACAAAAACGCGTGGATGCCAGCCGGTGGGAAATAAACAGGGCGCTCTTGCCCTCTGTCATATTCTTATATTCCTCATAGACCGCGCTCTCCGCGACTGGGTCAAGCGCCGCGGTCGGCTCATCCAGCACCAGGATTGGGGCATCTTTGTACAACGCCCTCGCTAACATCAGCTTTTGCAGCTCCCCGCCGGAAAGCTCGATCCCGTTCTCATTCACCTGCTTATCCAATTTTGTATGGATTCCGTCCGGGAGGGAATCCAGCTTTTTCGAAAGCCCTGCACGCCGCAGACATTCCTTTGCGCGATTAAGGTCAGTCTGCTCCTCCCCTTTGCCGGAAACCGTTTCCGCCAGCGAAAAAAATGCTGCCTTTACCTGTTGGAATACCGGGGAGATCAGCTCATAATAATCTTTTTTGCAAAAGTGGCTGACCGGTATCCCGTTAATGCGGATCTCACCCGCCGTCGGCCGGTACAATCCGCACAAAAGCTTGACAAGGGTTGTCTTTCCCGCGCCGTTTAAGCCTACGAGCGCCAGCCTCTCCCCGCCGTGGATTGTAAGGCAGATATCATGCAGCGTATCTTCCTCCTCCCCGTCATAGCGGAAACTCACATGGTCAAACACAATCTCCGGTGCCCCCTTGCTATAATCCGGAAGAATTGCCTCCCCAGTACCGTCCACATCCGGATATTCGAGATATTCCCGCAGGTCGCAAAGACGCAGGCTCGTGTGGCGCATCTGGTTCCACCCGTTTATAATATTCCCGATCCATGTAGCAAACGAAGAAATGGCAGCAAAATAGAGGACAAACTCATCCACCGTAATCTCGCCCCTCCATGTCATGGAAAGCAGTACCGCGTACGCCGCGCCGTCCCGCAGCAAAATCACCGCCAGATCCGCAAGATGCGACAAGTACTCCCTGCCAATCCTCCTCTTATCCCAAACCATGTATTCCCTCGAAAGCATCCGGTATGTCTGCTCCATCCACCCCGCCATGCCATAGATCCGGATGTCCTTTGCCACCGCAAAATCCGCTGTTTTTCCCTGCACGTAACCCAACTTCCGGCCAATCTCCATCCACTTTTCCCGGTGCGAATATTCCCATTTCTGGTATGCTTTCACGCAAAACCAGTTGACAGCCGGAGCCAAAGATAAGAACAGAAGCAGCAGCGGACTGACAAAGGAGACAACCGTGCCAAACAATACATAACAGAGCACGCTTTCGGCAAAGCCCCACGCATGCCTTGTCATATCCCTCGTCGGCTGGACACCTTCCCACATTTCGGTTGCCGTTTTTGCCCGTACCCGAAGCTCCCGCATTTCTTTCCTTTCGTAAATCTGATAGAAACACCCCATCGACTTTTTATTCAGTTCGTAGGATATCTGGCAGCGGTACGGCGTTTCTTTCGCGTCCATCATGCGGTCGATCACGTTTTTTAAAATGGTCGCACACAAAATCGCAAACAACAGCCCTCCAACATTGGCCACCGCGCGGGAAATCCCTTTTTCTCCTGTCACCTGTGCGACCACGAGGGAAGGTAGGTAGATTCCCGCCCAGGCAAGCCAGACATCAAGTGGTACGCGGAACATCTGCATGTAAAATACAGCAGGTGTATATTTTAGCTGATTTTTGATACTCCAGAGGATATTGCTCCATACGGAGGCATAGGGGGAGGACGTTTTCTGGTGTTTTTCATTTTGGGCGCTTTCCTGCCGCATACGCTTCCCCAGTATTTTATTTTTCTTTTTTTCCGGTTTTCCCATGCTGCTGCCCCTTTCTTATTGCTTACTACTATGATATCCAGAAGGTATTATAGCATGACGTTCCGGAAAAAGAGAATGTTTGTGCACGAATTGCTTCCTGGCGTGCACGAATTGCAGGACTGCGCCATGGATTTTTTGTAACTTATTTGCATATTTTGATACAATGAAACTATAATAACCGAAATCGAATGGACTGATTTTATGAAAATTTGCGGAAAAAAGAAGATTGCAGATAAACTGCGACCCGGAACATTTATAATATAATATTTTATTTTTTAATCTTTTACTTTTATTCTATATGACAAAATATGTAATCGAATATGGCAACAGTGCCGGTAATACTGTCCGGCATCCCCTAAAAGAATATGCTTCTTACATCTCATACATTTTTCTTGCAATAATTCTTCTGCTGTATTATAATATAGTGTTAACCACAAGAAAGGAGGGATCAACATTGTTACTGACCATCACATACGAAGGACAAAACACACAGGATTTAGGATACCTGCTGCATAAACATCCCGGCAGGGCACAACAGTTTGAATTGAGCTACGGCAAAGCATATGTATTTTACCCCGAAGTCAGCGGCGGGCGCACCACTGCCGCGCTTTTGCTGGACATCGACCCCATTGACCTTGCAAGGGGCAAACCGGACAGCAAGGACGGCGGCTTATTTGATTATGTCAATGACCGGCCGTACGCGTCCACTTCCTTTCTGAGCACGGCGATCTCCCGCGTTTTTGGAACGGCAATGGGCGGCCGGTGCAACGATAGACAGGAACTTGCCGACACACCGATTCCCCTTACCGCACAGCTGTTTTCCCTGAAAGACAACGGGGAAACCAACCTCGCCCAGCAGCTGTTTGAGCCGCTCGGCTACACCGTAACTACGGAGCGCACGCTGCTTGATACCGAATTTCCGGAATGGGGAATGTCCCCCTACATCAACCTTACCATCCGCGGGACCGTCCGGCTGTCCGAGCTGTTAAACCATCTCTATGTGCTGATCCCGGTTTTTGATAAGCAAAAACATTATTTTATCGCGGAGGCCGAGATTAAAAAACTGCTCGACCACGGGGAGGGCTGGCTGGCCGGCCATCCGTACAAAGAAAAAATTGCACGCCGTTATTTTACCGCGCGGGGAAGCTATGCAAGAAGGGCAATTGATATTTTACTCGCGGAGGAATACCGGGAAGAATGCGATGCGCCGGACGAGGACTATAATATAGATGGGGAAAGCAAAACTGCCGCGGCAGAATGTGATAAAAGCAGTGCGGACGGCGGGAAGGCTGCTGCCGCAAGAAAACACGGCAGACATGATGCGGACAAAGAAACATGCCCACTTTCGGAAAACGGCAGCGGAGGCGATGAAGAAGCCGGGAAGACGGCACACTCCCCTCTCAACACCCTGCGCCTGAACACCGTAAGGGACGCTGTGCTTGCAAGCGGAGCTTTTACCGTGATTGACCTCGGCTGCGGGGAATGCCGTCTGACCTCCCTTCTGCTCAATGAACCGCAGATCAAACAGGTCACAGCCTGCGACGTGTCCGTGGCGGTTTTGGAGAAAGCCGCGAAACGACTGCGCCTTGACCGGATGCAGCCCTTCCGCAAAAATAAATTGACGATAATGCAGGCTTCCCTGACCTACAAGGACAAACGTTTTGAGGGCTTTGACTGCGCATGCGTGATCGAGGTGATCGAACACATCGAGCCGATGCGCATTCCCGCCTTCGAGCGCGTTCTTTTTGAATTTGCCGCGCCGCGCACCGTGATCCTCACCACGCCGAACAAAGAATATAACACCAATTACGAGGCGATGCAGGAAAATACCCTGCGGCACGGCGACCACCGCTTTGAGTGGACAAGGGCGGAATTTGCGGAGTGGACTAAACATATTTGCGAGCGCTTTGGCTACCGCTGCGAAATAACAGGGATCGGCAGCTATGACGAAGCCTGCGGCAATCCGACACAGATGGGGGTGTTTACGAAAAATGGATAACTATAAAATAGAATTGCCGGAATTCTGCCTTGTCGCCATGATCGGCGGAACTTCCTCGGGAAAAACCAGCTTTGCCAACCGGCATTTCCTGCCGACCGAAGTGCTTTCCTCCGACTTCTTCCGCGGGATGGTCTGCGACGACGAAAACAGTCAGGATGTTTCCGCGGACGCATTCGATTTGTTGTACTACGCGGCAGGCAAGCGGCTTGACCACCGCAAACTGACGGTCATCGATGCCACAAACATCCAGACAGAGGCAAGAAAGCACATCGTCGCCCTCGCCAGAGAACAAAATGTCCATGCCGCCGCCATTGTGTTAAATCTGCCGGAAGATTTGCTGCTAAAACGGAACAAGCTGCGCCCGGACCGCAACCTCCCTGATCGCGTTATCCGCCAGCATTGCCGCGAGGTAAAGCGCAGCATCCGCGGGCTGAAACGGGAGGGCTTCCGGTTTGTCTACATCATCAATTCCCTGGAACAGCTCGAACATACGGAAATCATCCGCACCAAACTATGGAACGACAAGAGGGACGAACACGGACCTTTGGATATCATCGGGGATATCCACGGCTGCTTCGACGAACTTGTGCAGCTCCTCACAAAACTTGGTTATGCCAGGACGGAATCCGGCTGGGCACATCCGGACGGCAGGAAAGCAGCATTTCTCGGCGATTTCTGCGACCGGGGTCCTAAAAATGCTGAGGTGCTCCGCCTGGTCATGGACATGGTAACATCCGGGAATGCCATTGCCGTTGCCGGCAACCACGACGCAAAGCTGCTCAAGCATCTACAGGGCAAAACAGTCTCCATGTCGCACGGCATCGACCGAACCATCGGCGAACTGGAAGCAAAAGGAGAAGCTTTTCAGGCGGAAGCCGCCAAATTCATTGACGGTCTGATCAGCCATTATGTATTGGATGACGGAAAACTCGTTATCTCCCACGCGGGGTTAAAGCAGGAATATATCGGCCGCACGTCCTCAAGGATACGCGAATTCTGCCTCTACGGCGAAACGACCGGCGAAACGGATTCCTACGGCCTTCCCGTCCGGCTTAACTGGGCAGCGGATTACCGGGGACGCGCCACGGTCGTGTACGGCCATATCGCGGACAGGGAAGTAAAAGCCCAAAACGGCACTTACTGCATTGATACCGGCTGCGTGTACGGCGGGAAGCTGACCGCATACCGCTACCCGGAACGGGATTTTGTCTGGGTGGATGCGCTGGCGGAATATTATGCACCGGAAAAACCACTTGCAGACCATAGCGAAGAAACTATGGGGGATCTGCTCACTGTCGGGGATTTTAACCATAAGCTGCATATCACAACCAGGCTTTTGCCTTCCATTGATATCCATGAAAACAATGCGTCTGCCGCGCTGGAGATCATGTCGCGCTTCGCGGCCGATCCGCATTGGCTGATCTACCTGCCGCCGACAATGTCGCCGTGTGAGACAAGCGAACTTGACGGCTATCTGGAACATCCCCTGCAGGCCTTTTCCTACTACAAAAGCAGGGGAATACGAAACGTGGTATGTGAAAAAAAGCATATGGGCTCCCGCGCCGTGATCATTCTCTGCCGCAATGCAGGAACCGCGAAAGACCGTTTTGGTATCACCGACGGCACCCGCGGGATCATCTACAGCCGGACGGGACGGCGCTTTTTTGATGACCTGTGCACGGAAGAAGAACTGCTTTGCCGCCTTGGTGATGTGCTGGAAAAAACAGACTTTTGGACGGACTTTGCGACCGACTGGGTATGCCTTGACACAGAACTGATGCCATGGTCACAGAAGGCCCAGAGCCTGATCCGCACCCAGTACGCGGCGACCGGCAGCGCCGGTATGGCTGGGCTTTCCTCGGCGGTACAGGCGCTTGCCAAAGCCTGCGCGGGACAAAATGCCGTCATTTCTGCAAATCAGGAAGAAAACCCGCAAAACGTCGATCTTACTGCGCTGCGGGAGCGATTTCTTAAAAAGCAGGAAGATATGTCGCGCTATATCAAAGCGTACCGCGAATATTGCTGGACGGTAAAAAGCACGGACGACTTCCGCATTGCCCCGTTCCACATCCTGGCGTGTGAGGGCAGGACATTCTCCGGGGAGAAACATGTGTGGCATATGGAGACGATCAAAAAATACATTACAGGGATAGACCCTGTTTTCATGGCAACACCGTATCTGTGCGTGGACACCGAAAAGGAAGACAGCGTGGCGGAAGGGATTCAATGGTGGCTTACCCTCACCGGAAACGGCGGCGAGGGCATGGTCGTCAAACCCGAAACCTATATCGCAAAACAGAACGGTTCCCTTCTACAGCCCGCGGTCAAATGCAGGGGAAGGGAATATCTGCGCATCATTTACGGGGCAGAATATCTGGAGCCTGACCATTTAAAGCGCCTGAAAAAGCGTTCCTTAAGCCGAAAGCGCACGCTGGCGCTAAAAGAATTTTCCCTTGGTATGGAAGCACTGGAGAGGTTTGTGCAGGGCGCGCCGCTTTACAAAGTGCACGAATGCTCGTTCGGGGTGCTCGCCTTTGAGAGTGAACCGGTGGATCCTCGCTTGTAAAATCGGGCTTGTTTTTGCACAAAAAATGTGTCTCTGATACAAATTTTATGATTAGACAGAAGGAAAGATACCATGTATAATATTTTAGCCTTTCGCTTTGCGGTTGATCGAAAATGATGGGATGTGTACGTTCGGCGATTGCATCGGGCTTTCCCAAAGATTTTGTCAGTTTTTGAGTTTTAAAAGAACTGATATAAGATTGTGAATCGTTACAATCTTTGGGGCAGTCCCGCGGCGTATGCCGTCCGCCCGAATCTGTTGTTCCAGTTTTCAGGTGATTGATATGCATGCTATTTAAGGCAAATAAAAGGGTACGCACCAATCGCGTACCCTTAATGAAGTATTATTTATTTCCCATTCTTAACCATTTCAATATATTTCTTTAATGTATTTCTGCTTATATTATGTTTTCCTTTTGCTCTGCCGCTACGTTTGCTGCTGGCTTCCATTCCGTCCTTAATTCTTTGAACTGTTATTTTTCTTTCCTGCTCTGCCCTGTCCAGCTCCACAATCAGCAATAGCTTTACAGTGCTTTCAAGGCTCGTCCCCGCTACTAAATTTTGTGCCTTTGCCACATTCAGTAACTGCTTGATATATGATGTGCTTACTGTCTGATTATCAATAAAAATCAGTTCAATGCCTTTATTCAAGAGTTCCATATACTTCATATCCCCAACTTCTGCTTCTCTTGTAAATCGGCATATGTCCTTAAAGACAATCATATCTCCCGGCTGTACTATGCTCTCTAATTTTTGCCATTGCCTACGCTGTGTAAAATTCTTTCCGCTTTTATCTTCCCTAAACTCTAACAGATATTCAATACCATTTTCTTTTGCATATCTTTGCAATGCACTTTCCTGACGGGTAAACTTCTGTAATTCTCTTTCCTCTGATGTGCTTATCCTCATATAGCTATATACATTACACATAATAATACCGCCTTTCTTTTGCCAAATAAACTAAGATCTTTTGACGGTTTTCACGGCCGTAAAATGTCAAAAAACCGAATAGGGAATTGTCATAAAGGGAGGGATATGGTAGAATATAGGGAAGGAACAATCGTGTTGCAAGGTGGTAGCCTCCCTAAACTTCAAAAGAGAAGGGAGGTGGTGCGGATGGATACATACCAGATTTTAACCCTGCTGTTTTTGGGTGGTAATTTCTTGATCGCATTGCTTGCCTATTTAGACGATAGGAACAACAAGCACAAATAAATAAGCCTACCTTGTAATCTTGGCGGATTAGGTAGGCTTTATCAAACCTAGGAGGTCAACCACTTTGTGGGCGGTTGTTCCTTCTTTTGTATTTACTATAGCACAACTTCGGAACAAATTCAAGAAAAATTTTTGTAAATGCAAACCGTTAGGAAAGTAATAGACTACTGCCCTCTGTGGCTCTATGGGCTTGAAATACTCGTCCGGGTTTTCCCCAACTTCTATCAATTCCTTTCTGCATTTCTCTATCCTCTGTAAAAGCTCCTCCCGACTCTCCCCGGTTATCGCCATCACATCATCTAAAGAGAAATACTCATGCTCATTAAATGCGGATGCAGGCTCATTCTCAACCCGCTGTAGATAGCTTCTAACTGATAAATCATAGTTCTGTATGCCATCATCTATAATCGGCTCTAATTCAGCTTTGGTAACGCCATATTTTCCATAATTTGCAAGCGGATTGTTTATAAGTGTGTCCTTATCCATAATGTGATCTACCTCCATTTTCCGCTTGCATAGCCGCTAATAATTTCACGCCTTGCCCGCTCGTTCCCTCTTCTTTTCGCCGATTTTACAGCCAATTCTTCCGCTGTCAGTGTTTGGCGGTCTTTGTGTTCCTGCTGCCTTTGCGCTGTACTGTTCTTATTATCCATAATTCTCCCCCTATACTGCGATTGCTCGCCCATCTTCCGGCATTGACACCATCAGCCCCCCTGCTCGTCACTATTTAGCCATAATTGGAAAATTAAGTGTTTAGCTTCAATACCTAACATGAATGAAATTATGGAACTTGACAGCAACTTTGACAGAATAATGACCGCGTTCTAATTCGGTTGCTTGAAAGGCCAGAGAACAAAGAAAGGTGGTGTTATGGTATGACAGATTACAGAACATTACTCGCATAACTCCTTGACCGCTTATCTGATAAATTTCTTAAACGCATTTATCAGCTCGCAAAATACCTTTATATCTACCAAGAAAATAGTGGTAAAACGGATGAATAGAACTGGCACCGCAAAAGCAGTAACCGTTACATAGAACCATATTAAAGGGTGTCTGTAAAATGCAGATGCCCTTTATTCATTCCGAAAAGAAACCGCTACCTGATTACTTTTGGTAACGGTCTTTTTCAAAAAATATTTGTGTGCTAACTCCTGTGTGCTACATGGCAAAATTTAGGGCTTCCGTCAACCATCCACGTCAACGGAAACCCTTATAAATACGCTATTTGTTAGAACTTCCCAGCGTCCGCCGCTTCCTGTACCGCAACCGCGATCGCGACCGTAGCGCCGACCATCGGGTTGTTACCCATGCCGATCAGACCCATCATCTCAACATGCGCCGGTACGGAGGAAGAACCCGCGAACTGCGCGTCGGAGTGCATACGGCCAAGCGTATCCGTAAACCCGTAGGAAGCCGGACCCGCTGCCATGTTATCCGGATGCAGGGTACGTCCTGTGCCGCCGCCGGAAGCAACAGAGAAATATTTCTTGCCCGCCTCAACGCGCTCCTTCTTGTAAGTACCTGCTACCGGATGCTGGAATCTGGTCGGGTTCGTAGAATTTCCGGTGATGGACACGTCCACGTTCTCCTTCCACATGATCGCAACGCCCTCGGACACGCTGTTCGCGCCGTAGCAATTTACCTTTGCACGCAGCCCCTCAGAATAAGGAATGCGCTCCACTTCCTTAACCGTGTTGGTGTACGGGTCATAATCCGTCTCCACAAACGTGAAACCGTTGATGCGGGAAATGATCTTTGCCGCATCTTTGCCAAGGCCGTTTAAGATGACGCGCAGAGGCTTCTGGCGAACCTTATTTGCCTTCTCCGCAATACCGATCGCACCTTCCGCCGCCGCGAAGGACTCGTGTCCCGCGAGGAAGCAGAAGCAGTCCGTCTCCTCCTCAAGGAGCATCTTGCCGAGGTTTCCGTGGCCAAGGCCTACCTTGCGGGTATCCGCTACGGAACCCGGAATACAGAACGCCTGCAGACCCTCACCGATCGCTGCGGCAGCGTCCGCCGCCTTCCTGCAGCCTTTCTTGATTGCGATCGCAGCACCGACTATGTACGCCCAGCACGCATTCTCAAAACAGATCGGCTGGATTTTCTTTACCTGCTCATATACATCAAGTCCAGCATCTTTGGTAATCTTTTCTGCTTCCTCGATCGAAGCGATACCATAGCTGTTTAATACCGAATTGATCTTATCAATTCTTCTCTCATAGGATTCGAATAATGCCATGATGTTGTTCCCCCTTACTGTGTGATTTCTTTGTCAGTTCTCGGATCGATAAGCTTTGCGGCATCCGCCACGCGGCCGTACTGGCCTGCGGACTTCTCGTATGCCGTCGTCGGGTTGTCACCCTTCTTGATGTAATCTGTCATCTTTCCAAGATTTACGAACTTGTAACCGATAATCTCATTGTTCTTATCCAGCGCGATCGCGGTTACATAGCCCTCTGCCATCTCCAGATAACGAGGTCCTTTCTTCAACGTGCCGTACATCGTACCAACCTGGCTTCTCAAGCCCTTGCCAAGATCCTCAAGACCAGCGCCGATCGGAAGGCCGTCCTCGGAGAACGCGCTCTGCGTCCTGCCGTAAACGATCTGTAAGAACAGTTCCCTCATGGCGGTGTTGATCGCGTCGCAGACAAGGTCGGTATTGAGTGCCTCAAGCACCGTGAGACCCGGAAGGATTTCCGCCGCCATCGCCGCGGAATGAGTCATGCCGGAACAGCCGATCGTCTCGACGAGCGCCTCCTGGATGATACCCTCCTTGACATTGAGCGTCAGCTTGCAGGCACCCTGCTGCGGTGCACACCAGCCCACACCGTGTGTCAAACCGGAAATGTCCTTCACTTCTTTGGACTGTACCCATTTCGCTTCTTCCGGGATCGGCGCAGCACCGTGGTGAACACCCTGTGCTACCGTACACATGTTTTCTACTTCACGTGAATAAATCATGTTGAAACTCCTTTCAATCTTTCCATATTTGTAACCGGTATCCCCCGTAAAACGGGAAGGATCCCGGCTGCATTCATCTTATTTTCTCATAAAATGCCAAAATAGTCTAGCATTTTTTCCAAAAAGGATGTTAATTTTTCGTAAACGGCTGCAAACCGCCGGCACTTCCAAAAAACACCATCTGCCACCTCTTATTATACCTCAACGACCCAGCCCCTCGTATCCGCGATCTGCCCGCGCTGCAAGCCGGACACCGTGTCGTAAAGCCTCTGGGAGAGCTCGCCGATACCACCGTCCTGCACCTTAAGCACATGGTCCTGGAACCTTAAATGGCTGACCGGGGAGATAACTGCCGCCGTGCCGGTTCCGAATACTTCCTCCATCGTGCCGTTTTTCGCCGCCTCATAAAGTTCATCCACCGATACCTTGCGCTCTTCCACCGGGATGCCCCACTCCTTGCACAGTGCGATCACGGAATTTCTCGTGATGCCCGGAAGAATGCTGCCGTTTAACATTGGCGTGATCACCGTGCCGCTGATCTTAAAGAAAATATTCATGGCTCCGACTTCCTCGATATACTTGCGCTCCACACCGTCAAGCCAGAGTACTTGGGAATAGCCCTCCTCGTGCGCCTTTAACTGCGCCGCCATCGAAGCAACATAGTTGCCGCCGGTCTTCGCCTCACCGATACCGCCGCGCACCGCGCGCACATAATCGTCCTCGATCCAGATCTTTACCGGGTCAAGCCCCTCCGGATAGTAAGGTCCCACCGGGGAGAGGATGATGATGAACAGGTAAGTGTCCGACGGGCGGACACCAAGGAACGGGTCGGTCGCAATAATGAACGGGCGGATATAAAGTGAGGTGTCCGCCTTCGTCGGGATCCACGCCTCATCCATCTTCACGAGCGCCTTGACCGCATCCACGAAATCCTCCTCCGGAATCTGCGGGATACAGAGCCTTTCATTGGTGTGGTTCGTGCGCTTCGCGTTCATGTCCGGGCGGAACAATAGCACGCGCCCGTCGGCCGCCTTGTACGCCTTTAAGCCCTCAAACATCTCCTGCCCGTAATGGAACACCATCGCGGACGGATCGAGCGAGATCGGCTGGTACGGCACAATGCGGGCATCGTGCCAGCCCTTGCCGGTCTCATAATTCATGATAAACATATGATCCGTAAAGATCGTGCCGAATTTCAGTGGGTTGTCCGCCGCCGGAAGCGGTTTCGGGCTGGTTGTCTTCTCAATCTTGATATTTAGCATACGTTTTCCCTCTTTCCTTAAAAATACTTTTTCATGGCCGGTTTTTCATCCGCAAGACTCCTGCCGTCCAAAAACCGAAAACCAAAGCTATCTATATATTAGTATCCCATCCTGCTTTTTTCAAGAGGAAATTTCAAATCTTCGTGAAAAACTTCGCTTGCATTTTTGGACGCTTTCTGCTATAGTCAATCATATAAAGCTTTTGTCCAAAATATGCATGGGAATTTTACGGCATGGACGAGGTCATTCGGCGGCCATCCGGATAAACCGGTTGCCGGCATGGCAATACAGGCAGGTCTGTATTTGCAGGAAAGGGGTATGAAGCATGAGCGATGAACCATTGGACTACGCAGAAAACGATACGGTGACCCTCACCCTCGATGACGACACGGAGATCGTATGCGATGTGATCACGATCTTCCCTTGCGGCGACAAGAAATACATTGCACTTTTACCGCAGGATTCGGAGGAGGAAGGCGAGGTATATCTTTACGAGTTCCAGGAGGACGGCGATGAGCCAAACCTGATCAACATCGAGAGCGACGAGGAATTTGAGGCAGTTTCCGATGCTTTTGACGAATGGCTTGATTCCGAAGAATTCAACGAGATGTTCGATGAGGACGATACGGAAGAATAAACCTTGGCCGGCTGCCAATGCAGCCGGCTTTTTTTATGCACATGGACGCACAACGGTCATGGCGGATCACACAGCGCGCGTCCCCGCACAGGCAGAAAATACCCTTCCTTGTCCGATTGCACAGACCCGCACATCCGCAAGAAAAGCCCCGTAGGAAGCATGCCGCCGGAACCGCACGGCGAACAGGCGGGAAGACCCCTTCTTCAAGCTTTTTTCACATTTTCACCAAATTCCTTTCATAATCTCCTGCTAAAATACCCTCAGCAAAAATACAGAAAAGGGGAATCCAAATATGACAAAAAAAGCAATGGCGGCACTTTTGTGTACCGCGATGCTCCTCGGCGGCTGCACAACCGGTTCCGGGGGCTCGGCAAACGAAACTTCTTTTGGACAAAAGCCAGAAACCGGCACGGGGGAAAACTCTGTAGTGACCTCTTCCCCTGCCCCACCGTCCGCACAAAACAACAGCGTACCCGTCATAAACGCCTCCGATATGTTTACTGACCGGGATTCCCGCACCGGATACGACGAAACCACAGCCATTTACATCACATTAACCGAAACCTCCGCCTCCTGCGCTTCCTCCGCCGTATCGGTGGACGGCAGCACCATCACGATCCGCGGGGAAGGAACCTATGTCATCTCCGGCACGCTGGATAACGGCATGGTCATTGTCGATGCGGACAAAAGCGCAAAGGTACAGGTTGTCCTCGCCGGGGCACATATCCAAAATTCCGCCTCCGCTGCCCTCTATATCAAAAAAGCGGATAAAGTATTCCTCACACTCGCCGAAGGTACGAAAAATGAAATTAGCAACGGCGGACGTTATGTCGCCATTGATGACAACAACATTGATGCTGCCATTTTCTCAAAGGATGACCTGACCATAAACGGTAGCGGGAGCCTATTGGTTACCGCGGCAGCAGGGCACGGGATCGTCTCCAAAAACGACCTTGCCGTCACAGGCGGCAGCCTCTATATCACAGCGGAAGGGCACGGCATGGCGGGCAAGGACAGCATCCGCATCAAAAACGGCAGTTTTGAGATCACTTCCGGCAAGGACGGGCTTCACGCGGATAACAGCGAGGATGCTTCCTCCGGTTTCCTCTACATCGCGAACGGCTGCTTTACCGTCACGGCAGAGGGCGACGGTATGGATGCCTCCTCCGACCTCATGGTTGCAGACGGCAGCTTTACCATCACGGCGGGCGGCGGCATAGACCACGCCAAAGCACACGCGCAGGAGGGATTTGGCGGACGGGGATGGGCTTTTCCCGGAAGCGTGGAGGAAGACACAAAAGAAACTTCCACAAGCACCAAAGGACTGAAAGCATCCGGTAATCTCTCCATTCTGGGCGGTACATTCACTGTCAATTCTGCGGACGACGGCTTTCACGCGAACGGCAGCCTTTCCATCGCAGGAGGAACATTTACCGTCGCGTCCGGGGATGACGGTTTCCATGCGGACGATGCCCTCACGGTTCTTTCCGGCACGATCGATATCACGGACAGCTATGAGGGGATTGAAGGAAAAACAATCGAGATTTCCGGCGGCAGCATCCGTCTTGCCGCAAGCGACGACGGCCTGAACGCAGCGGGCGGAAACGATTCAAATGGCTCTGGCGGCGGACGCGGCAGGGATTCATTTGCAGCGCAGGAAGGTGTGTACATCCTGATTTCCGGCGGCGATCTCCACATTGACGCGGGCGGCGACGGCATCGACTCCAACGGCGACCTGACCGTGACGGGCGGAACCATTTACGTGGACGGACCGACCAATGACGGCGACGGTGCCCTTGACAAAAACGGGACGGCGCTCATACACGGCGGCACGCTGGTTGCCGTGGGCGCGGCGGGCATGGCGGAAACTTTCGATTCCGCCTCCACGCAGGGCTGCATTCTGGTCAATGCCGCCTCCACGCAGGCAGCAGGCACTAAAGTAGAGCTTTTCGATGCTTCTGGCAGCCTGATTGTAAGTTATACCGCTGCAAAACCATTCCGCTCGGTCGTGGTCAGTGCCCCTTCCGTTACGCTCGGCAGCACATACCGCTTAGTAATAGGGACGGAAGTTTCGGAAATCACCATGACGACGATCTCCTACGGTCTTAGAGAGGGAAATTCCGGCGGTTTTGGCGGCAAAAACCGTCCGGGCAGGGGAGATCGGCCGGAATCGGAAAACCCGGACACAAATCCCCCAATGAAACCGGACCGGAGTACGACGGACGGCAATATGCCTGCACCTCCGGATATGGACATACCGGGTGGTAACATACCTGCACCACCGGATACAGGCGCACCGGATGCCAGCGTGACTCTCCCGCAGGATACGGGCACACCGGACGGTAAAATGTCCGCTTGGTCTATCACGGATTGGCAAATTGCGGAATGCCTGACCACAGGAGCGGCGGATGGGCATATCACATCCGGGTCATAATCTCACAAAACGCCATTGTTTATATAACACAAACAGCGAAGTGCCACAAAGCAAGGAACACAAAAATATCTTTGCTTTTATGGCACTTCTTTTTTTGGCGGGCAGTCAATCTATGTTTTCATCTTTCCGCTTTTCCGAACAACACTTGCTGCCCTTCATAATTATACACCAACTGTTCTATTATGAATACCCCTTTTCACTTGACAACGCATTTTTTTGTTTTTGTGAATCAAAAAGCCGGCATTTGCAGGCATTGCGCACAGTTTCTTTTTTTCCTTGATTTTTCCGCGTGTTTTTCAAGTAAAAAGGCATTTTTTCTCCGCCGTTTTTCCGCTATACTTAACCACGTCAAAAGAGGAGGTATTGATTCATGAAAAAATGGGTAAAAAAGTGCAAGGCTGTGCTTTCCTTTCATGGCATATGTAAGGGAAACCAGAGCCCATTGGAGGAAATGGATGAGATATACTGATTCTATTATAGCGAACCATACCGTTCATTATAATATTTTTTGATATCCTCTCTATATTTATAATTCTTTGACAGCTCACACAGATAATATGAGTCTAAAACCATTTCCCGGCTTTCTGCCCTGTCTGGGCTGTCATCCTCTATCGCACAGGCCCACACCATAAGTGCGTAACCAAGGCTTCCCATTTTTCCGCAGGACAGTTCGTAAGCGATCCCCCTCCTGCTCAGTTCCACGGAACTTTGAAGTTTCGCCAGATTCCCAAGTGGCAGGGCGTAGATCCGGTAACGGTAACACGGAGCCACATCGCTTTTGTCCATACTCTTAAGCACTGCCTCATAAATGGCCTCCGCTTCCTCCTTGTACTTCAGGCGGCACAGCAACACCGCGATCTGGTTGATGATCCCCATCTCCGCCTTCATCGGTGCGCGGTAAAACAATTCCCCGCGCAATTTCCCAAGATCGGGAACACCTGCCCTCTCGATCCCGCCTGCAATATGGTAACTTTCCCCCAACAGCTCCCAGCATTTTTTCAGCATGTCCTGATACAGGACATTCCCCTGCCGGAATTCCAGAATATTTCTCGCATGCAGAATGATCCGCTGGTTTTCGGCATTCTCCATATCAAGCCGTTTTTCCAACTGCCGTATCAGTTCCTCCATCCTTTCATATTCTTTCCTATTCATACAGCGGTCAATCTCATCCTTTAGTTCAAGCACTTCAAACGAATCCGAAACAACAAACGCATTATACCGCCCCTTATCTGATGCGATTTTATCCATCAGCAGCCGGAAATTCCTTTCATGCGGCGAATTGCGCTTCACTTCGATCTGCCAGAGCGTCTTCTGGCTCTGATAGATACCCTCGACCATCTCCTCCCTTGTCATTCCCTTCGCGATGCGTTCACTGCGGATAAACTCATAATCCAGATGATACGATTTCTGATAACATTTCATAAAAACCGAAACCGGGGGATCCGGCGGAAGCCCGCATTTCACACGCACGCGCTTCAATGCCCCAAGATAGTGCCCGTAGCGCTCCCCGCGCGCATTCCAATCCCTCTGCCAGGCATAGGTAAGCATTCTTTTTTCCAGATCGGCCTGCGCACAGATTTCCTCTGCCCGTTCGCAGCATACAATGATGCGCTCAAGCAAGGGCATCATAAATGAAAATATCCCCTGGTCGCGCAGTCCCTCCACCGCCTCCTCACACATGCCATATGCTTCCAGCACATTTCCCTGGTCAAGTTCAATATAAGATAATAACCATGCACATTTCGCAAATATTATTGCCTGCTCCTGCGCATCCGTAAAATGCTTCCGGATGTATCGCAGGCACTCCCGCAAGAAGCCCGGCAGTGTCATACTTTCCACTGCCCACCCCGCGTCGCCCAAAACTTTCCTGTCCGCCGGCTGCCACCGCTCATTCCATATTTCCCGGCGCAATGCCATTGTCATCTTCCCATACTTTGGGATACGCATCTCAAGCTCCAGCCTTGCAAGTGCCAGAAGATTCTCCATCTCCACGGTTGAGATCACATAGCACGCAAGATCTTGCCCCCAAAAGTCCGGAAGTGTCAGATCCACTGCCATACAAAGCTCCTCTCTCGCCCTGTCAGGCTCCATATCCAGCCAGTATGCCCATTCCGCCAGGATGCGGTGCCAATACATTTCGCGAACCCGCCCCTCTTTCTCCTGTTTTACCGGCCGCCGTGCCTCCACACTCTCTTCCTTCCCCAATAATCTGGCAAATTCCTGACGATATTTCCCGGCATTTTCCCTGTCCCGCCATTGTATAAACTGTTCCAGGCGGTCACGCGTCTCCTCCATATGGTAAGCATCCCAGGGCAATATCACTTCCTGCTTATCCGTTGATTTACCCAACCGCTGCAGCACAATATCCGATAATAACTTATCCGCCTGCACGTTCCCGCGCTCAATGTCACTCAATGCCTGTTTTGAGCATAAGCCCCTCCCGAGCTTCTCCAATGAGATTTTTTGCTCCGTCCGTATTTGATAAATCAGCTTCCCCAATGTTATATAAGACATTTCATCCCCTCTGGTATGTTAGTATAATATCAAAAGATATTATACCATGCTGTTCCATAAACCGCATGCAAGATTCTTTTGTTGTGGATGAATGCTAAAAGGAAATTTTGCGGCATACGGGTTCGCCCCAAAATTTTTATACACCGATTTCCTTTAGATAGCGCCGTAAGGCATCTTTCCATTCAGGCAGCCTGCAAAACCCCGCGCAGTCAAGCGAACTTTTGTCAAGGCGGGAGTTTTTCGGACGGATGGCAGGGGAAGGATAATCTTTTGCCAGGATTGGTATGATCTTAGCGGAAAGCCCTGCCTGACGCATCACTTCCTGCGCCAGTTCCGCAAAACTGCACACTCCCTCATTTGTAGCGTGATAAACCCCATATTTTTCGGTCATTACCATATCACAGAGCAATTCTGCCAGATCCACGGTATAAGTTGGGGAACCGATCTGGTCACAGACCACACGGATTTCCTCTTTCTCCCGCCCAAGTTTCAGCATCGTGCTCACAAAATTTTTTCCATGTGCCCCAAAGGCGCAGGATATCCGTACAATAAAATAGCGTTCCATACATTCCGCCACTGCAAGCTCCGCGTCACGTTTCGACTCCCCGTATACATTTAATGGTGCTGTCGCGTCGGTCGTCCGGTAATAACCATCCCCCTCCCCCGGAAAAACGTATTCCGTGCTGACAAACAAAAGCTTTGCGCCAAGTTCCTGACATACAGCGGCAATGTGTTTCGTCCCCTCCACATTGACCGCACGGCAAAGCTCCCTCTCACTTTGCGCGCGGTTGACATCCGTGTACGCCGCACAGTGGATTACCGCATCCGGGCGCACCTTCTGTATATATTGCCTTATACAAATCCCGTCGGCAAGGTCAAGCTCTGCCCGCCCCGCTCCGACGCAGGGAATTTCCCTTGCGTTCAAACATTTGGCTACATCATATCCTAACTGTCCGGTAATTCCTGTTACCAAGATATTCATAGTGTCTTTCTCCTTCTTTTTTGGCGCACCAAGCATCCTTAACCGAAGGCGCTCCCGTCATCTCATATCCGGTATAGCATGCCCGCATTTCCCCGGTTCTATCAGTTCCGTTCGGTTTGCTCCCATAATAGCACGTTGTCCATTCGGTTTCAAGCGGATTCTCCCGTCCCTGCAGGCCAAAGTTATTCCGTTAATATTTTGCTTGCATTTTGGTATTTGCTGTGATATGCTGTTAAAGCCGCGGGTCTGTGCCGGCACAATCATATGCCGGATCCAGGCGCGCTGCAAAATTTATCCGAGTGTTCGAGACCTTCCACTCGTAAAACAAAACTAAAGGAGAGAAAAAAATGAAAAACAAGAAAGTGCTGCACATGGTGCAGGGCGCAGCGATCGCTGCCATCTATGTCATCCTGGTCGTCCTCTTTAACTACTGGAGCTTCGGACCCATCCAGTTTCGCATTGCGGAGGCTCTGACCATCCTTCCGTTTTTTACACCTGCCGCGATACCCGGACTTTTTGTCGGGTGCATCCTCGCGAACCTTTTGGGCGGTGCGATTCCCGCCGACATTGTTTTCGGCAGCCTCGCAACCCTGATCGGTGCACTTGGATCTTACGCGCTCCGCAAGCACAAATGGCTGGTTCCGCTCCCACCGATCGCAGCGAACACACTGATCGTACCGTTCATACTGAAATTCGGGTACGGCGCGGAGGAAGCGATCCCGTACATGATGCTCACCGTAGGGTTGGGGGAAGTAATCGTATGTGCCGTGATCGGTCTGGTGTTCCTACACGCCTTAAGCCCACTGAAACATAGAATTTTTGGCGCGAGCCCATCGTGCTGAACCGGAGCAGCCTCTATATTGTAAATCATACAAAAACAGCCGCAAATCCTTAATTTCACTAAGAAATCTTGGATCTGCGGCTGTTCATGCCAGCGGAGATGAAGGGATTTGAACCCTTGCGCCGTTTCCGACCTACCGCATTTCGAGTGCGGACCCTTCAGCCTCTTGGGTACATCTCCGTGTAACATAAACTCTGTCACGACGATTAGCATACCATATTCTTCTTAATATTGCAAGCATTATTTTTGTACTACCATATGTCTTGTCCGTATAATGTGAGTCCCGTCAGACAAAAGCAAACGATTCCCTTCCCTTCTGGCTTTCCCGCTTCCGAACCTCCGCTAAAGCGCCGACAAATGAACCAACATTAATTCCACTGCAATCTGCTCATTGATCTGCCCACTTTTCACCCGTGCCTCCGTATCGACCCCGAACTGTACGGCATCCCGCAGTGCCTGCGCCGAAAACGCCCTTGCCTGGGCGAGGTATTTTCCCGCCGCAAACGGCGGAATCCCTGCTTTCTGCGCAATATCGGCGTTTGACATCCCCTCCTTTGACAGCTGTTTTACCTGCATTAAGATATTGAACTGGCGCAGCATCAAAAATAAGATCGACATCGGCTTTTCCCGCAAAAGCAGCAAATCATGATAAAGTCCCAGCGCTTCCTTCGGCTTTTGCATCGCAATCTGATCCATGAGTTGGAAGATTTTTCCAGTTATCTGTTGCGTGCAGACTGCGTCAATATCCGCCGCCTCCACCACCTCGCGCCCTTGCGTGTAGGCGATAAGTTTTTCGATTTCCGTGCGGATATTTTCCATATCATTCCCGACCTTCTCAAGAAAATAGGTCATCGACGCGTCCGTGATCTTCCTCCCATCCGCCTTCAAAAGACCCGCCGCCCAGAGCTTCAGGTCACGCTCCCCCATCGGCTTGAACTCACACACATAACCGTGCTCCCTGACGGCCTTGTACAGCCTGCCCCGCTTATCGGCTTCCTCCTCACAAAAGACCATAACTGTCGTCTCGGGCAGTCCTGCGACCACGTCCGCCATATCGTTCGCCGTTTTAAACCATCCGGAATTTTCAATCAGAATCAACCGTTTTTCCGCAAAAAAAGGCAGAGTCTGCCCGATATGGGCAACCTCCGTCCCGTCAATTCCCTTTCCCTCAAAATAGGAAAAATTTATTTCATCGCCCCCGGCGAGCACGCCTTCCTTTAACCTGTCCCGATACCGCCGCTTCAAGTAACCCTCGCTGCCGTACAGCAGGTATGCCCGCCGATAATTTCCTGATTTAATGTCCTCTTTTATCGTCTTCATGGAAACATTGCCCTTCCAATCCGCTCGCCGAGCTTCACCTTCGTCTCGATGCCCTGCGCGGAATTTCTTAAAATGTCATCATCGACCGCCACCTCATCCCGCTTCAAAAACAGTACGACCGTCGAGCCGCCAAACTCAAACCTTCCCTTCTCCTGCCCGCGGCGCACTACCGCTTCCCGGTGATAATTGCGGATGCGCCCGACGCACATCGCCCCGACCTCCATCTGCACGACCTTCCCGAAATTCTTCGTATCAAGGATGCAGTATGAACGCGCATTTTCTTTATAAATATTTACGTGGTCAAGGACAGCCGGGTTGACGGTATGAAGACATCCCGGAATAAAATGGTTGCGCCCTTTGACCGCCGTATCCACATAACAATAGCGGTGATAATCGTCAACGGAAAGCCGCAGAACGATGCATACACCGCCCGCGTATTCCGCCGCCAATCTCTCGTCCCGAAGCATCGAAGCCACCGTATAACAGGAATGCTTCAAATAGATTTTCGTGCGCAGATCAATCGGATACGCCGTCACTGCCCCGTCACACGGCGCAATCAGATGGGATGGCTCTCTGTCTGCCGGGCGCTTCCCCTCCTTTACCTGCCTCGTAAAAAAATCGTTGAACGAACGGTATTTCCTGCGCTCATAGTCGGACATGCGGATGTGGTTTTTCCGGATAAAACGCCCAATCATAAAGGTCGACGGCCAAGTGTCCATAAACAGGCCGACCGCCCTTGAAACAACCGGTGCCGAGAGAAGTTTCATCGCCAAGCGTCCGCACACATTAGAATATACCATATCCAAAAATTTATCCTGCCCGGTCACATTATGAAACAGCTTCCCCTCACGATCCTTATAATCCATCCCGTCTCCTTTCCGGCCACAAACCCCTTAGCCCGTTAATCCCCACAATTCCAGCCATACCCAAAGCTTTGCCGGGCGGTGGCTGCATCCGTACGAAAGAACAGGAATCTACCCTTCGGATTAACCCCGTTCCTGTTTTCTCCCATAAACAAAGAGTCCATTTCCGGTATCTCTTCCACGCCCCGGGATCCGTCTTCCTTTATTCGCAAAAAATCAGTACACCCGCAAGCACGATAAGCCCTACGACCGTCATGATCACATCCCCCAGATTCCCTGGCTTTTTCACCTTGATATTGAGGACAAACAAAAATGAAATGATCAGCATCGAGGCGCAGTACGTCTGCGGCAACGGCAGGAAATCAAAATATACACTCAGGATATAAACACATGGCAGGATCAGCGCGACCGAAGTGACCGGAAGCCCCTGATAATATGACCGGTGCTCGGTTGTCTGTTCCTGGCGCTCCTGTTCCACAACATTGAAATAACCAAGGCGGATCACCGCCCCCAGCACGAAAAGAACCGAAGCCGCCATACCGAGAACGGAAAGCCCCCTCTGTCCTGCCGTCAGCGAATAGCCGATGGTCGCGGGGAACATCCCAAAACAGATCAGATCACACAGGGAATCGATCTGGATCCCAAATACCTTTTCCTGCTTCGTCCGGTTCTTTTTTGCCCTCGCAATCTTTCCGTCAAACATATCACAGGTGCCCGAAATGATCAGGCACAACAATGCTGCACGGTAATGCCCCTCAAATACCTGTGTCATGCCGAGCACCGACGACATCAGGCCAATATATGTAAGGATTACCGTATAATTATAAAATCCTATCATAAAATCCCCTCAGTTACCTTCCTTAACAATAAGCCTTGTTTGCGTTACCCAAAAATTATCTGCATTGTAAAGTATACTATTTTCTCGTTTTGTTGTCAATCAAAACTGTGAAATATCATTTTATATCATATTATGTCAATCTTTACCGCCACTTCCCCTTTGAATCCGCATGTCCCAAGTAAAACCCGCTGCCGCTTCACCGGATGCCAAGCTCCCCGTGCGGGCATACAGTTTACATCCACGTCCTGGTTTTCCGGTGCCCGGGAGCATCCGGAAAGGCGCAAAAATCCCGTGGACACCTGTTTTCCCGGTGCCCGCGGGATTTTTTGTACACTAACCGCCTTGTTCTAATATTCCGAAGCTCCCTTTTTCGGTTTCCCCGACCCGCTTTTACATTTCCGACGATTCACCGTCAAACCGAAAAACGCCCATCCTGCCAATCTTTACCGCCACTCCCCCTCCCCTTTTGAGTACGCGTTCCACAGGTAAAGCCTGCCGCCGCGCCACCGCACTGCACCGCTCTCCCATGTGAGCACGGGATGTATATCCGCCTCTTCCATCCGGAAAAGCGCCTCTGCGTGCGGGTGCCCGTACCGGTTGCCCCGTCCGCAGGAAATCACGGCGGTGCCTCCGGTAAAATGTTGTAAAATCTGCGCACTGTTTGAGTATTTCGAGCCGTGATGTGCGGCTTTCAGATACTTTTGTTTCCCTTCCGCGAAATCAGCATACTGCCCTAACTTTTCCACAACTTTTTTCTCCTGTGCCTGCGCAATATCACCGGTAAAAAGCCAGAAAACTTCTTCGCCCGAGAGCGCAAGTACCATCGAATTCTCATTTGTCCCACCGGCATCCTCCCCTTCTTCCGGCGAAAGGCAGACCAGCCACTCCCCTCCCAAAGGCAGCATATCCCCCGCTGCAAAGCTCGTCATGGCAACTTCCGCCGCCTCCGCCTTCTCACACAGCAGCGCATATTTCTCCTCTTTCTCTGCCGCCTTTGTCATGACCAGCGTTTTGACCACCACCTCCCGCTTGCCCTGCGCCATCCGGTCAAGCAGTTCCAACAGCATACTGCAATGATCTTCATCCGTATGGCTTAAAAAAACATATTCCACCACCGTATCCCCGTGATACTGCAGGTATGGGATTAAAATGCGCTCCGCCCCGTTTTTTACGGAGCTCCCGGCATCCACCAGCACGGTCATCCCGCCCTTTTGCAGCACCGCACAGTCCCCCTGTCCGACGGCAAGCTGCGTGACGGTGAGTTCTTTTTCGCCCGGCAACAAAAAAATCAGGAAAACACCAAGAAAAAGAAAGCACTTCCTGCCGCCCCGCTGCTTTTTCACATAGTACTGGCACAGGAAATAAAAACCGATCAGCAGCGCATAGTATAGAAACATCTGCCAAACCGCTGGTCTCCCATAGCAGAACCGATATCCCGGCAATTTCTCGTTTATCCGGCAGACTGCCTCATACCCCCTCAGCAGCACATACGCCCCGCCCGCAAAAAATTTCCCCGCGAAAAGCCATATGCTTCCGAGTCCCCCTATAAGCACCGCAAGAACCAAAAGCAGGCTCAAAAACGGCACGACCAGAAGGTTCAGCAAAAGGGAATAGACCGGAACTTCATAATAAAACCAAAGTAACAGCGGCAAAAGCACCAGCTGTACCCCTAAGCTCGCTGCAAATTTTCTTACGCCAAGCTGCAAAAAAACATTCGAAAATAGCAGGATACCCGCTACTGCCCCGAACGAGAGCAAAAATCCCGCCATATACAACTGCAGCGGCTGTCTTGCCAGAATTACGAGCGCCGATGCCGCAAGTCCCGTGGGCGCATCGTACGTTTTTCCTGCCGGGGCGGCAAAAAGTGCGAGCAGCAGCATGATGGCCGCGCGGACAACCGGGATGCCAAGCCCTGTGAACATACTGTAAAGTACCACAAGCACGCAAGCCAATACTACCGCCGCGTTACTCCCTGCCCGCAGGCGCTTTAGCAGTTTATAAAACCCCATGCCAAGAAGGGAGAGGTGCAGCCCGGAGACCGCCAGGATATGGGAAAAGCCCGCATCCCGGTACATCTGTTTGATTTCCTGCGAAAGCCCGCCCCTTTCGGCAAGCAGCATCGCTTCCAAAATCCCTGCCTCGGTCTCTGGCAGCACCTTGCGGTACACCGCTTTCATTCTGGAGCGAAGCCGCCAGAGCACCACACCCGCCCCGCCCTTTTTCTCCTTTGTCACCCACACTTCTTTTGCCATAAGCTTTGCGCTGATCCCCTGCGCCTTATAATAGCGATATTCGTCAAACTGACCCGGATTATCCCCTACAGAAAATGTCATCCACTCCCCGTACACCGAAATCTCACTTCCCGGTGCGGCAAGTTCCTCCTTCTTTGTGTAAACCAGGATCCGGCAGCCGATAACGCCCTCCCCCGCGCCTTCCATCGCGCGGATCAAAAGCACCATACGCCCCGAATTCTGCCCTTCCACAGATGAGAGAACCGTTCCCGACACACTCCCGCTCCCTCCCGAGGCCGCATACTGTTCAAGCGGTGTTGCAAGCAGCGCCTGCCTTGTCAGGAAAAAACCCGCAGCAAAAAATAGCGGTGCCAGAAAAAACAGCCTCTCCCCCTGGTATTTTTTTATCAAATAAGGAAACAGAAAAAGAAGAATGACAAGAGCAGGAAACAGGAGAAAAAAGCGTCCGCCCCCATTCCCTGCCAGAATTCCGAAAAGATAAAAAAGCGTCAGTAAAACCATTGGACGTTTTACCATTCCCGCCTTTCTGCCGGCTTTGATGCCGGACTTAAAAATCATGTTGCTGCTATTTGCACGGCTTGCCAATCCGCCGCACCGCCGTTACATCTCGGTCTCAATCAGGTCAAGATTGCGCTCAAACATTTCCGGCATGTCCACTGACTGGTAATTTTTCCGTAATTCCCCGCCGATCCGGATCTGGACTTTATTGACATTCGGAAGCTCCACAAGCGAATTTACAATGGAGTACAGGACGACCTGCTCGTTCACCCCGTCCAGCTTGTCGAGGAATTTATCATTCAGGTCAACATAGCAGATCCCGTCCTTCGTGCTGATCTTGCTCAACTGTGTCCCCGCCGGGATCGTCGCGTACATACCCGCCGCGATCTCCTCCTCGATCGGCCCGCCAATGAGCTGCTCGATAACAAGCTGCTCCATTGTGATATTCCCGTTATAACTGACCTGACGGTGCGATTCCCTGAGCGCCGTCCCATCCTCGTTCGCAAAATAGACGGACACGCTCGCCGCCTGTGTGTAATAGTCCGAATCCGCCATGTTATCAATAAAATCTTCCGCTTTCATCATGCCGACCGGAACCTCCCCGATCATATACGGGATGCCGTTAACATAAAACTCCACATAGTCCACCCCGTCCACCTGACAGAAGGTTTTTACAAGCGCCGCACGAACCAGAATTTCTGTGATCCCCGTGAGCGTACTGTAGTTGGTATCAAAATTCAAGATCAGTTGATCCGCCTCCCCGAAGGAAAAGCCAAGCAGCGTCACATTATCCGGAAGCAGCCTTTTGCAAGCCCGCCCGTCCGGTTCCTTATCCAGCGCGTCCACATATTCCTGCACCTGCGCCTCAAGGAACGTCGCCTTCGCATCGTATCCCTCACTGACCAGCTGTGTCTCGGCTTCGTTCAGGAAATAAAGCTTTCCGCTCGCGGTCTCTTCCTGCCCGTCCTTCCCGCAGCCGCAAAAAGCCTGTACGGACAAAAGAAATGACAGTGCAAACCCACAGATTCCCTTTCGTCCCATAATGTCCCCCTTCCTAAGCAATGAAACTTAATGGGATGCGCACCGTAAAGGTTGTCCCCTCATTCTCCCTGCTGTACACTTTGATCACACCCTTGTGGCGCAGTACCACACTCTTGGCAATCGCAAGGCCAAGCCCCGTGCCCCCGGTCTCGCGCGAGCGCGCCTTATCGACACGGTAAAAGCGGTCGAAGATAAACGGCTGCGCCGCCTCCGGTATGCCGATCCCCGTATCCGAAACCGAGATATAGAAATATTTGTGGTCCGCGTTCAGCGAAACACGGATATTCCCCTCCTCGACATTGTACTTCACCGCATTTTCGATTAAATTTGAGACCGCCAGTGAAAGTTTGACCTCATCCACTTCCGCGAGCACCGGACGGAAACTCTCAAAGACCACTTCAATGTTGCGCTGCTGCGCGATTGGCTTGATGCGCTTTAAGATGATCTCCATCAGCTCGTTGATGGAAACCTGCGCGATATGCATCTCCGCATCCTTCCGGTCCAAACGTACCAGGGAAAGCAGGTCATTGATGATCTTGTTCTCACGCTCGATCTCATCCGTAATATCGACCAAAAATTCACGGTGCAGCGCAACCGGGGCATCCTCCTGCATCATCAGGGAATCCGCGAGCACCTTGATCGAGGTCATCGGGGTCTTCAGCTCGTGTGACACATTGGACACGAACTCCTGTCTGGACTCCTCCACCTTCTTCATCTGCAACAGCATCTCATTGAATGAATCCGAGATACGTTTTACCTCATAAAAACCGCCGATGGAGACCGTGTCTTCCAGATACCCGTCCGTCACGTGCTGGATGGAGGAAACGACGGCCTTGAACGGCCTCGTCAGCCTTCCCGAAACAAAAAATGCCACGAGTACCGCAAAAAACAACATGGCAAAATCAAAAAGAATGACCGTCCGCTCCACGCGCCCCGCGATTTCATTCTCCTTGTCAAGCGATGCCCTAAGAATGATCGCGCCCGCGTTCGTATTCTCACTTCCGGTTCCCCCTTTGACCGGGATCGTCAGCTCAATGTATGCATCCTTCTGCTCCACCCTGCGGCTCACCATCCCCCGGATGCACTCGATCACCTGCCTTGAAAGCAGTATTTTTCCATTTTCGTAATTGTATGTATCGGCAACTACCTTCAGATTTCCGTCCACGACAATGATCCGCCCGCCGAAAATATCCGCTGCCGCGTTCAGCTCTGTTGTAACCTCCGTCCCCTGCGCCGCCAGATATCCGGATGCCGACATTTGGTTCGATAAGATCAGGGCGTATTCTTCCACTTCCTGCACGCGCCCGGAAACCGCCTGCCGCCGGCAGACAGAGATCGTCCCCACCGTCACCCCGGCAAGTGCCACACCCGTCACGGCAAGAATCAAAAGCAGAAAAACGACCCGCACGCTCACAAGCCGCTCCAGTTTTTCTTTTAGCCCCTTCACGCCCCAGCTCCTTTACAGACTTTGGAAATAATAGCCGACCCCCCACTTGGTATGCACGTACTTCGGGTCACTTGGATTATCCTCGACTTTCTCCCGAAGTCTCCGGATATGTACATCCACCGTGCGGACATCCCCGGGATAATCATATCCCCATACCATATTCAAAAGTTTCTCCCGGCTATACACTTTATTCGGGTGAAAGACCAGCAGTTCCAGGACATCGTATTCCTTCGTGGTCAGGTTGATCTCCTTCCCACGGATATAGACACGCCTGCCCTCCTTATCAATCCGAAGTTCCCCAAACTCCGTCATTTCTTTCACTTTATTCCCGTGCTCCGCCTCGGCAGTTTTCTTGTCATTGCGCCTTATGATAGCTTTGATGCGCGCCTTAACCTCCAGGATGTTAAACGGCTTTGTGATATAATCATCCGCCCCGTACTCCAACCCCAAAATTTTATCCATATCATCGCCCTTCGCCGTCAGCATGATGATCGGCATGTCCGAAAATTCACGTATCTGCTGGCATACCTCAAACCCGTTCATCTTTGGCAGCATCACATCCAAAAGCACGACATCATACTCCTTTTTGCGCGCTGCCGCAAGCGCCTCCTCCCCGTCGTAGGCGCATTCCACCTCCATGCCGTCCTGCTCTAAACTAAAGCGGATCCCTTTTACGATCAACTTCTCATCGTCCACTACCAATACTTGCTTTCCCATGACAGATTCCTGCTCCTTTCCCCTAAAATCTTCATCTCCCAACCGTTATCTCATCACGCAGCTTCTCATAAATGCTTTCCTTAATCCCCGGAACCTGCATCAGTTCCTCGCAGGCTGAAAATGCCCCGTGTTCTTTCCGGTATGCTACAATCGCATCCGCCTTCGCCCTCCCGATGCCGGGCAGTGTCATCAGCTCATCCTGTGCCGCCGTATTTATGTTCACATAAGGCGGCTCCCCGGAAACATCCCCCGTGTTCACCACATCGGAAAAAATGCTCCCCTGTGGCATCTGCTCCACCTCTTCCTGGTTCGGAACATAAATTTTCTGCCCGTCCCGAACCGGCTGCGCAAGATTTAGATAATCCTTTGCCGCCCCCGGCAGGAAATCCCCCGCGCAAAGTACGGCATCCGCCGTGCGCGAACCCTCTGTCAACGCATAGACACCAGGATTTTTCACTGCGCCGCAGACATGCACATAGACAAAAACCTCATCCTCTTCCCCGCGGGAAGAACCCACCAAAAGCCCCACTTCCTCCCCCGCGGTGGCAATATCTGCCTGCACGGTAAGATTGGCAGCTGTCTGCACGGCAGCCACCTGCTCCCGCGTCAAAATCCCGGACTCCTCCTCCCCGCCTGCTATGCCAAGATAAAAAACGCCCGCGGCAAACACAAAAAGGACAGCGAGAAGCCCCTTTGCCAAACCATTTTTCTTCATACGAAAACACCTTATTCCTTTCCGGTGCTTCCGCGCATTGTACCCTCAATACAACTATATCTATTGTACTGGATTCCTTCTGCGTTTACAAGGGGAATTTCAAAAATAAATCATTTCCCCGTCAGCCCGCCTTTTTTCCTGACCACTGAAACAAAATGATCCCGCCGATCACGAGTGCGAGCGCGATCAGCTTGCGCCACGAAAACTCCACCTTGTCCGTCCCGAACAGCCCAAACAGTTCGATCAGGTAAGCCGCGATCAGCTGTGAGGTGACAATGACCATCGCCGACTGTGCCGGTCCAAGCATTGCCACACTCTTGATGACCGTGTAGGTGATCGCGATCCCAATCACACCCCCAAGCAGCATATATTTCCCGTCAATCTTGAACAAGCTTGGGAACGGAGCCTGCTTTCCCGCCATGAACCACGCCGCGAGGCTGACTAACAACGCGGTAAACTGCACGAAAGTTGCCGCCGTCCATATACTTGTCTGTTTTGTAACCCCGGTGTTAAAAACCCCTTGGACGCTCATCATCGCCCCCGATAAAATCGCTATAAGAATACCGATCATAACAAAAACCCGCCTTCCTTTTTTTTCAGTATTTTCGGAAAACAGGTTTTTTATTCAGTTGGATCCGCTTGTGTGCGGTATCCGGAAACATCATTTTCCATCGCTTTTGCTACGGCTGCATTTATGCCGGCTGATTCTCGGAAATTTTTCGCATGCCAAACTTTAAAGCAAGACAACTTCACACACTGTCAGTTCTTCCCCCTCAACCCGGAATCGGATATCACAGCCCGCATATGTAACACCGTAAATACGACCCTTATCCCGCTGGTATGCCGGGCGCGGATCCTGTTCCAAAATGCCGCGGACCGCCGCGATATGTTCCTCCTTTAATTTTCGCTGCAATTCTTCCGGGAAATGCACCTTTAACCTGTGCCCTTTCACCCGGTCTGCGAAACCGCCCCGCGCATCCGGATGGCTGTCCGTATACGCAAGGTAGGGCTTGATGTCATAAACCGGGGTTCCGTCCATCAGATCAGCCCCCGCCACAAAAAGCAAAGGTCCCGCCTCCTTGTCAAAGGTCACATCCACCAACCGCACGCAGGAAAGCCCGACCGGGTTCGGCCGGAACGGCGAGCGCGTCGCAAACACACCCATGTGCGTATTCCCCCCAAGGCGCGGCGGCTTGACGGTCGGCGACCAAGCTTTCCCCGCATTTTCGGAAAACTCCCATAAAAGCCAGAGGTGCGAATACTCCAAAAGCCCGCGGAACGCGTTCGGATCCCGGAACTCCCGCTCAAACTCCACCCGCGAGACTACTTCATCCACCAGCCCGCTCTGTCTTGGAATCCCAAACTTTGACGAAAACGCATTGCGGACATGCGCAATGGGCACAAAAACCCTCCCTTCTTCCCTCTTTAACATCCTCTCCCTCCTTCCGGAATTATTTATGGAAAATATTTCTTGGTCTCCGTGCCAGCAAACCACTTAGCCTCGCAACAACAAAACCGGGAAATAAACCTTCCTAGGCTCACCTCCCGGCCTTTTGCCAAAACAAATAACAAAACGCCTCGCGCGGCAATCCCATGCCGCAGCCCGGCCAAACAACCAATCCCACGCGCAGGCCAACACGTCATCGCAGCCTGAACATGCAGTAAAAATTTCGCGCAGCAGTCGTCATCGCAGCCCGGATGCGAAAGGGGGCACGCCCAAAACCACGTCCCCCCTTCCGCCCCTTTACATTCTACCCTTCACTCTTCATCGCCTCAATCGCGCTGATCTTTGTCGCGCGCCTCGCCGGGATATAACCCGAAAAGACACCGACCATCACCGCAACGACAAGCGCTACAAACGGAAGCCAGAACGGGATCATACAATATGCCGCCCCCTCCTGCGCGCTGCCGCCGATCAGGGATGTTAACGACCCTAAGAACTTCCCGCCGTACTTGTTCAGCAGGTGCGCGAGCAGATAACTTAGCCCCACGCCCATCAGACCGCCGATAAACCCGATGATGCCCGCCTCAAAGAGAAAAAGCTTTTTGATATCCCGGATGTAGCACCCGAGCACCTTCATAATACCAATCTCCTTTGTGCGCTCATAGATTGACATGATCATCGTATTCGCGATATTGATCGCCGCCACCACAAACGCCACCGCCCCAATGGCAAGGAAAACTTTCTGCAGCATTGCGGAAGTATCAAGCATTGGCTGTATGTACTGCATGTCGCTCTCGGTGCGGTAACCGAGCGCTTCGATCTCCTCCTGCACCTTCGTGACATTCTTCATGCTGTCCACATTGATCTGGATACTCTGGTATTCTTCCAGTGCTTTCAGCGCCTTCTTGCGGTTCGCGGCACCTAATGTATACGCGTACTCTTTATAGAGTTTTTTATAAAACTCCAGATCCATGTAGCAGTAATACGAATACTGCCAGTCGTCACACGGCGCAATCTTTCCGTAATTGCGGATCACATAATTGAACTGCTTTTTTCCTGAACCCTGATTTTCTTCATAATAATCATCAAACTTGAAAGAAATGCGGTCCCTTGTCAGGTCAATTTCTTTCGTTTTCCGGATTCGTCCCTGATAATAATAAAAATTATTCAGCGAGTCAAAGCCGTACACAATAACCTCATTGTTCTCCGGTGTCGGATAGGTTCCCGCTTCCAGTTCCGGGAAACCAAAGTCCTCCCAGGTAGAACAGTCCATGATCTTCATCTGTCCCCAGGTGTAATACTTCCCACACATCAACTGGAGGCTTTTTTCAATGACAGGGGATACCGCACGCACATGGTCGATCTCCCGAATCTTCTTCACAAGCCCGTCGTCAAGCTTCTGCGTGTACTGCTGGTAATTGCCGTCCGAGTCCGGTGCCCACGAATTTGTGTAGATCGTGATGATCGTCATGCTGCCGTTCTCCATGATCTGCTGCTCGAAATTATAATTTAAGCCCTGCCCGATGGCAACCATCAGCATGATGGAGATCGTACCGATGACTACACCGATGACAGTCAGCGCGGTACGCGCCTTCCGCCTGCCAAGGTTTCGCAGACCCATCTTGATTAAGTCACTAATTTTCATACAGATCAAATCCTTTTTTGATTCTCTTCTTGCCAAGAAGAACTCCGAGCACAATGCCCACTACAAGCGCCGCGCTGATCGTGACAGATACAAACGGCACACTGGAAAGAACCGGATTCTTCACACCGGTCTCCGTCCCCAGATCGCTCCCGTCCATACCTCCGCCCATATCCCCAAACGATATACTCCCGCCGTCGACCGAAATACCGCCGCCTCCTATGACCTCGACATTGGAAATGATCCCATCCATATACATCATTCTGTTGCCTCCTTCCTATTCCCGGTCATGCCGGGGCACATTCTACTCCCACCCATTGAGATTTACATATCGTCCCCGAAATGCTTTTTCTTATAAACCTTCACCATAATGCCCCTCGTAGCGACCGTGCCGACCACAAGCGCACCGGCAAGGCAGAGCACATATGCCCACACCGGCATCAGCGGCTTCTTGGCCTCCACAAGATCCCCGCCGTTTACCGGATCGTCGCCACCCCAGTTGCCCGGATCCATATCCCCGCCCCAGTTAGGGCTCGGCTCGCCCTGGATATAAGTTTCCGGGATATCAAATTCTTTCGTCACCTCGTCACCGTTGCTATCCTCAAAGTGGACGATCAGCTTTCCGGTCGCCTGCCCTTCCATGATCGGTGTGACCGAAATTTCCTGATAATTGCTGCTTCCTGCGGAAACCGTCCCGATGATCACCGAGGTCCCTGTCTCAAACTGGAGATAATCGCTCTCCATCGTGATGTAAACATTGTTCAGGGAAGAACGCCCCATGTTATAAAAATCAAACATCAGCGTCGTTGGCTGGTTGACCGTCGGGGTATCCCAACCATAGCCGAGCGCAAGGTTCTGCAGTGCCGGGCGGGAATTCTCCACCGCCTGCAGCTTCACCGGGAGATCTTCCTGCACGCCGCCCTTTTCCGTATCAGCCTGGGACATATCCTCGTACTCATACGCTACCTTGATCGTAAGGTCATATGAACCCGTCGCCGTATCCGACTTCACCTTTAAGTTGATGGTGTTCTCCGATGTCTCGCCCGGTTTGATGGAGTCGATATAAAAGCTGTTGCTGCCCTTTGTCGCCGAGAACACATCATTTGCCTGCACCACGGTCACCGTGATGTTCTTTGCCGCCTTGCTCCCGTGGGTATTGCGCAGCCGGAACGTAAAGTCAAAGCTGGAGCCTGCCCTAAGCTCCTCCTCGCTGAGCGTGAAGGAATCCACGATCAGCTTCGGGCGGCTGTTGACGGAAGAATTCTGGTTCTGCACATTCAACACATACACCGCCGTCTGTTCCGTCTGGACATCGCCGTTCCCGTCCTTGTAGGAAAACTCGAGAGAGAGCGTGTTAAAGCCCTCATGGATACTGTCCCCAAGCTTAAAGGTCATGGAAACATTTTTCGAGGAACCCGCCTCGATGGAACCGACCTTTTTATATACCTCGGAGGAAACCGGCTCAAATCCGCTTGTGCCAAGGTTCGTGCCGGAAAACTTCAAATCGGTGATCCCCTTTGTCCCCTTGTTCTCCACGGTGAAGGTAACGGTCACATTCTCACCGACCACCGGGCTCGCCGGGCTCTGGGAAATGTTCGTGATCTCGATGTTGTTCTTTAACTGCTCCGTCGTCTCTTTTGTCACATTTAAGATGTAAACTGTCTTCGGCTCACTCTGTGCCGCGCCCTCTGCGTCCACGTAGGAAATGGCGAGTTTTAACTCGTTCATCCCCTCCGGGATGCCGCTGCCGAGCTTGAATTGCATCGTCACCGGACGGGATTCCCCTACTGCAAGGTCACCGATCTCATGCTTTGCATCCGCCGTCAGCGGTTCAAAGCTGGCGCTTGAAAGCCCGTCTCCGGAGATCACGAGATCCTTGATATCATTGCTGCCGTTGTTCGTCACCTCAAAATCCACCGTCAGGATATCCCCCGGCATCGGTGCCGCAGGATTCTGCGTCAGCCGGCTGATGACAACATCGTTCTTCACTTCCTGCTTTTCCGGCACGCGCACGGTCAGGTAAACCTTCGCCACCGCCGTAACCGTGTTTCCTTTGCTGTCCTCGTAGCTCACCTGCACGCTCAGTTCGTGCAGCCCCGCGGAAGCCGACTTGGTCACGGACAGCGGGAGCGTGAGCTCTGATTTCGCACCGGCCTTTAAGCTGCCCCCGGAAACCCCGGTCGTCGCATAGTCCGGCAAAATCCCGGTCGTCGCGCCGATCCCGCCGTCCTCGGCAATCTTTGCCACGATATTTTTTGCTGCCTCCTTGCCGATGTTCTCAAGGGAAATGACCACATTGTAGGTATTGTCCACCTCAACCTCATCGTTGAGTTTTACCGACTGCGCGGTAAGCTTCGCGTCGTCCGATGCCGCCGTGCTGACCGCAATGATATTGATGTAGAGCGTGCAGGTATCCTGCTTGCTCTCGCCGTCCGCGTTCTTGTAATCATAGGTCACGGTGACCGGGTACATACCCGGCTTCGCGTCCGGCAGGACACGCACGGATAACGACTGGTGCTTGCTTGCCTTTTCCGCCATGTCACCGACCTTGATGTCCTTGATCGTATAATTCGGCACGATGCCCGTGCTGCCGTAGTCGATCGACATATATGTATTCATCGCGGCAATCTCACCCTCGTTCTTCACATCGAACTCCAGGTTGAAATTTGAACCAACCGCCGCTGCCTGCTCATCGTATGTGAATTTGTCGACAACAATCTGCGCCGGGGCTTTTTCTTTATTGATGCGGACCGTGAACGAAATCTCCGCACCCGTGATCGGCTGCGTCTCATACTCCGTATATTTCACACCGGTGAAAGTAAATTCCACCTTCCCTTTGTGAACGCCGATCTTCGCGGTGTCCTTGATTCTCAGGTCGAACTCGATGTTGGTCGTCATGTAGCTGTTTAAACCGACCGCATTCCCTTCCGGCGTACCCTCGCGCGTCAGGACTGCTTCCGTCATCTCGAAAATCTCGTCATCCGACTTCACCATCGCAATGATGCTCGCCGTATCAATGGAATATTCCCAGCTGGAAAGACGAACCGGGATCACAATATGGCGCACCTCGCCGGCTGCCATCGTATAAATCGTGGACGTGCCGGCAACCGGTATGACGATGCCCTCCTCCGCCCTTGCTGCCACCCTGCCCCAAAAACAGGATACCGCCATTGCCAGAACCATGAGCAATGCTAAAAATCTACTCTTTTTCATACTTCCCCTCATTTCTGCCCTACTGCGTTATTATTGTTTCCCTGTGCAGGTGCTTTCTGCTCCCGCTCCTTTGTTTTCTTCTTATCCCGTGCCGGTGCCGCAACTGCCCCTTCCGCCTTTCCGGCTCCGGTTTTCCCCTCCGTCTGCGCGGTCTGTGCATTCTCATGCCCGGATTCCGTTTGGGCTGTTTTTGCAGCCTCCTCTTTTGTTCCCTGCCCCTCCTCCGAAGCGGCAGCGCCTTCCGCCTGCACCTCCCCGAACACATCAACCGGGTGTTCGATCAGCTCAACACTCTGTATCTTGCCGTCCAGAATATGTATGATCTTATCCGCAAAATCGGCAAGGCGCGGGTCATGCGTGACCATGACGATCGTCTGCCGGTTATCCCTCGCGATCTGCTTGATCAGCTTCATAACCTCCATCGTTGTCCTTGTATCAAGGTTTCCGGTCGGCTCATCCGCAAACACGATTTCCGGCTTTGCCACGAACGCCCTCGCGATGCCGACGCGCTGCTGCTGGCCGCCGCTCATCTGCTTCGGGCGGTGGTTGATGCGCCCGCCAAGCCCGACCTTCACCAACATATCTTTCGCCATTCTCCTGCGCCTTCTTGCCGGAACCCGCTTAAACACAAGCGGAAATTCCACATTCTCCAAGGCCGTCATGGAATTTAGGAGATTGTACGACTGAAAAACAAAGCCGAGATATCTCTGCCGGAATTTCGCAAGCTGCTTCTCCGACATCTTGCGGACATCCTTCCCCTTGATTAAGATCTGCCCCCCGGAAGCTTTCTCGATTCCTGCCATCAGGTTTAACAGGGTTGATTTTCCGGAGCCGGAAGTACCGAGCAGACAGCAAAACTCACCTTTATTGATTTCAAAGCTCACATCATCCACGGCGCAGATGCGCTCGCTCCCCATCCGATAGACTTTTTTTACATTCTTGATCTCGATTACAGGGACTGCCTTCCCGTCATTCTCCGCCGTTTTTTTCTGCAACACTTTCTCCAATATTTCACCCTCTTTCCGTGTCAATACATCCTCTAATAAAATACAATATAAATATTAAAAATCTACTTTAATTTTCTTACTTTTCTCTTAATTTTATGTTACAGATTGTTACATATGCAAAACCGGGCTGACAGCGCGGCTGATTTCGCTATCTGCCCGGTTTTTTTCCTTTCCCCAAACTTCTTTTGTCAATATTCCTCTTTGTCAAACTTCCTCCCCGTCCGCTTGATCCACATACTCCGCCCCTTGGTCGGTGCCGTTTACGACCGAATCCCGCTTTGCGCGCGCAAGCTTTTTCGCGTTCTTGCGCCTCTCGACATAATTTGTGAATACCTTCTGGAAATAAGCGCCGACCGGGACTGCCAACAGCATACCCCAGAGCCCGCCGATCGCATTTCCAAAAATCAGGAAGATCACGATCAAAAGCGGATGAACCTTGATGCTCTTGCCGATGAACTTCGCCTCGATCACATTCCCGTCCAACATCTGGATAATGCATAGCGCGATCGCCGACGCGACCATGACCTTATATTTCCCTTCCACAACGGAGATCAGGATAATGCTGGCATACCCGACAAAGGGACCAAGATACGGCACAAGGTTCGCAAGCCCGGTTAAGAGACCGATAATCGGTGCAAGACTGATGCCCGTGAGCATCATCGCCGTGCTCGTCGCCACGATCATAAACGCCACATCCATCAGCTGCCCGCGGATATAACCCGAAAATACCTCATCGACATCATTTAAAAAATGACGGATCCTTGCGTTGGCGCGCTCCGAAAAGACCGCGTCCGCCACCTCAGAAAAATATCCCACCATATGCTGCCCGTCAATCATAAAATAAATGCCGATGATCAGGCCGAACATCACGGTTGTGACATAGCCCGCAATATCCGACACTGACCCGATCACGCCGTTTGCAATATTCTGCACAAAACCCATGACCGCCCCCGAGATCTCACTGACTGAATCGGTAAGCTGCTCGGAACCGATATCAAGACTGTTCAGCTTTGCAAGCAGGGACTCATAAAATTTCGCCAGGCTGTTTGTGATCGAGGTAAGCGCTTTTAACGTCTCATCAATGTTCGCGAACTGCAGCTGGTGCGTGACACTATAGACGATTGCCGAGGCGATCGCCGTGATAATAAGGATAATCAGCAGCAGCACCGTCACCACGCCGAGCAGGCGGCTGCGCTTTCCTAAGAATTTTACCTTCGCGTAACGGTTGGTAAAAAAATCGTTGAGCGGCTTTAGGATGTAAGCCATCACAAAACCAAATATGATCGGCTTTGCCACTTTGAGCAGCCAGTTCAGCCCGCCCATCACCGATGCAAAGATCTCCGGCGCATGGTCGGCCAGCTGCTCGATCACTTTGTAGATTAAAATCAGCACCGCAAAGAACACTGCCATGCGCACGTATCTTTTATTGATCTTATCTTTCCATTTCATGATCAGTCCCCGCTGCCCTCAATGTATGCCTTGATGCACGCCACGGCATGGTCGATCCCGCCGTAGCTGCTCTTGACTGCGAGATGGTAATTTTCCGCCCTGCCCCACTTCTCGCTCGCATGGTAATTATAGTAATTCGCACGCCGTTTGTCGATCTTTAATATATTTTCTTCCGCCTTGTTTGGTGAGAGCCCGTCAATGCGGACGGCACGCTCGATGCGGAAATCAATGTCCGCCCAGATAAATACGTTCACGACATTGTCCATGTCCTTTAAGATATAGTCTGCACAGCGGCCGACAATCACACATGGCCCTTCCGCCGCCACCTTGCGGATCACATCGGACTGCGCCAGATAGATCCGGTCGTCAAGGGAGAGATGGGAAAAGCCAAGTTCCTGATTACCATAGGAATTCATCCCCATCGCAATCGAGTATAAAAGGCTGTTCGATGCCTTGCTCTCCGCGTTCTCAAATGCCGCCTCCGCAAAACCGCTCTCTTTTGCCGCCCTTGTAATCAGCTCATTGTCATAAAACGGGATGCCGAACTTTTCCGCGAGCTTCGCGCCGATCTCCCTGCCCCCGCTCCCATACTGCCTGCTTATCGTAATCACTTTATCCATACCAGACCCTCCTCAAAACTTTTTTACATTATACCATGCCGTTCCGACATGCTTCCCTGCGGGGCATGCGCATGATTTGCCGTGGAAATTGTCCTCCCTCCGGTCGGACGGCAAATCAGCGCCGGTATAATATCCTTGCGGACATTATACCATGCCGTTCCGACATGCTTCCCTGCGGGGCATGCGCATGATTTGCCGTGGAAATTGTCCTCCCTCCGGTCGGACGGCAAATCAGCGCCGGTATAATATCCTTGCGGACATTATACCATGCCGTTCCGACATGCTTCCCTGCGGGGCATGCAAACGGTTCGCCATGAAGATCTCCTCCTCCGTCGGACAGCGAACCGGCACAGGTATAATTCCTTGCGGACATTATACCATAAATAGTCAGAAAAATAAACCGGATTTAATAAAGTTTTATAAATTTTAAATACCAGCGCTGTACACAGAATGCCTGGCCAAACAGCGCTTCCCGCATTTTGTGGTAATTATCCGCAAGCACAAGGGTGTCTTCTGCCGTGACATGCCCCCTGCCAAAACCCGCCATCAAAGCCGTCCTCTGGCAGCGCACAAAATCATTGGTGCCAAAGCCATCCATCCGTTCCACCCTTCTCGCAAAGTCCTCATACGCCTCCTGCGGAAGTACCGAAATGCCCTGCCGCGACAAAATCTTTTCCATCTGCAGGTAATACCACAGCACCTTGCCGCGCCTCGTCTTCCCGGAACGCGCCCTCACAGACCAAGCGATCCGGTAGCGCGCAAAAATAAGCAGCAGGACAAAAACACCGGCCAAAAGAGCCAAAAACACCGCCCGCATCCATGACGGCAACTCCTGATAGCGCTGCGCAAATGTTTTGCCCGCACCTTCCCCCTGCCCTCCCTGCGGATTTTTACCGCCCGGCACAGGGATTGTCACCGTCGGCTCCTGCACCGGGGAAGGCTGCGGGGTAATGATTACCGCAGGGGTATTGGTCGGCTTTTCCTCATGCGGCATGGTCGGTACCGGGGTATTCTCAGGAAGCGGTGTCGGGGTTATCTTCCGGATCGGCACCGGGGTCGGCGACGGCAGGCCTGCCACAGCCTCCTCATGTTCGCGCGGGCGTGCCCCCGCCTTTGTATCCGTCATGTAGCCGCACGTCACCTCCACCAAAATCCAGCCGAGGCCATCCCGGTACACCTCCACCCACGCATGCGCCGAATAATCCCGTACCTCGATGCGCTTTTGCATGACGGTTCGGGAGTACACCGCATCTTCCATCTTCTCGTGCGCCGCATCATACGGCTCCCAAAGATGGGACAACGTCTCTGACCCACTGTCAGCGGCCTGCTTGATATCCCCCGCGGTAATCATATAACCTTCCGCGTAACGCGCCGGAACCCCAAGGCTGCGCAGCAACAGGACGGCGGACGATGCGAAATGCACACAGTACCCCTTTCGGTTTTCATACAGGAAGTATTTTACAAAATCGGCATCCTCCGGCATCTCCCCCGGTTCAAGCGTATATTCATAGTCTGAAAGATAGCGCTGCACCGCTTTGATCTTCCCGTCAACCGTGGCATCCGCCGCACCGGCAACCAGATCCGCCAGTTCCTCAAACCCCTCTGGCATCTCCGTGTAATACCGGTACACAAATTCGCGGTACGATTCCTCGAATGCCCGCTGCCGATCCGTCCCGTCACCCGAATACCACCGGTAAAATGCGGCAAAACGGGAATTCATGATCTGCCGCTCCGAACAATCCGCAAAGCGGAACAAAAATTCCTGCGAAGGCATATGGAACGTAAAGCAGTAAGATTCCCTGCGACTGAGCGAAGACAAATACCCGTCCTCCTCATACCGGCAGTCCCCAAACTCCCCCGGATCTGTGTAATATGGCATGTATACGTAGCGCCTGTTTGCCGTGACATACTCTACCTGCATGCTGCCCTGCCGGAGAATCGGGGCTTCCCCCCAATTATAATCCCTCCACATCACGGCTCCCATGCCGTTGTAAAACAAATCCATCAGCCGGTATCCCTGCTCCTGTGCGCTCATCCCGTACTGCCCGGACAGCACCTCATACTCCTTGCCCGCGGAAGAAGAAAGCCGCTCCCATCCGGTTCTCGTATACCTTGCCCCAGTATAGCCCTTGAGATAAACCGCGCGGTCGTACTCCGGCATCGTGACGACCAATGCCGTATCATTGTCAAAGACCAGCTTCCCCGCGCGGCTGAAATGCCCGCTGTTTAAGCCCCCGATTTTTATCGTACTTTCTGTTTTTTTGCCGTCCCCCCTATCCGGTACACGAAGGCCGAGCGCATCCGCCACCGTATCCGAGACTTTCGCCCAGACCGGCATGGCGGCAAGCTTGTTAAGCTCTTGCTGGAGCAACTGCTTTTTTTCCTTCATGCCCATATCATGCCGGTAGACATCCTCACTTAAAATGCACGAGACCACAATCCCAAGCACCGCGGCCAGCACCCCGTAAAACAGGGCGGAGCACGCCTGCTGCTTCTCTTGCCCCCTGGCAGGAAAATGTTCCGTATATCTCCTCAGAACGTACTGGAAAAGGGCGCAAAAAACCAGCCCGGAAAAATACGCGCCTTCCGGTACGATCCCAACTGCAAGCCCTGAAAGTGCCACGACCGAAAAAATCAGGACGGACAGGCCGACACCCTTCGCTCGAAAGAGTACCCACGCATGGCATGCCCCGGTAACCTGCACAGCAAATGCCAGAAAAACAGCAGTCGAGGCTGCCGCACTCTCTGTCACCTGTGCGTATCCGATGGACACCTTATAATAATTGTAAATCAGGTCGCTCACCGAATTCCCCAGTTCAAAAAAGCCGTCCCTGGCAAGGTAAAAATACTGCCACAATAAAAATGCCGCCACCGCCAGATAAACTATGAGCAGCAGAAAACGGAGGCGCTTCCCTCCGCTAAAAAAACACAGCCAGAACACGCCGCACACCGCCGCCCCCACAATTAAAATCCGCTCATCCGGTGCCGTGCCGGTTAATTTTATGAAACAGCCAAGCTCCAAAAAAAGCTCGAGCCACAGCGCACAGAGCAGCAACAGACGGTACGGCAGGGTTCGCAAGCCCTTCCTGCGCCCGTTTTCCCCCTCCGCCTTCTCACCCTCATGAAATACTAATTCTCCTGCCATCGCCAACTCTCTTTCCTGCAAAAAGCAGTTTCTATCTCCTCCTGCGCGCCGTCCGGGGTCATATATACAATGTCAATGTCCGCCGGGTATGCTTTTTGGGCGGTTCTCATCTCCTCATGCCCGTCAAAGAGCAGGATCGTGAGCCATGCCGATTTACGCAGTTCCACCATTACCCCCACCTCTTCCTGCGGCCGTTCCGATGCCAGAAGACAGAAAATATTTGTATACTGATCCGTACTATATTCCGCAAGATAGGCCGCCGCCGCGTTATCTGCCCGGTGTCCCACCGGCTCGCCAAGCAAAGCCCCAATCGCCTCGTAGAGATCTTCCTCACAGGTGACCGCATATTTCTCGTTCCTGCCATCCGCCGCATTCCATGCAATATAGTGGGTCTGCCCCTGTGCAACCAAGCGTTCCGACAGCGAGAGAAGCGCGCAAAACAGGGCATCCCGGTATTTCAGGAATGAAATTCCTCCATCATAACCCGACAGTTCCAGAAAGATCAGCACCGAGCAATCAACCGGAAGCCCCGGCTCTTTCACCATCAGCCTGTCCAACTTGCTTGTCAGCTTCCAATGGATCCGGTTAAAACGGTCTCCCGGCACATAATCCCGGATATCAAAAATTTCCGAAACATCATCCCCGCCCTTCGTATCCGAATAAACCTCGCTCTCCACCATGACATTCGGGTTATCACGCACCGGCCAGTCCACGATCTCACAGCCCTCCGGCAGTACCGTTACCCCGCTTTGCAGGGAAGGATCCACTAAAACCCTGACCCGTCTCGAAAAAATCCGGAACACATCATAGACCCGCGCCCTGCGGATCCGGAACATATACCGGGCGCAATAATCCGACCGGGCATAAAGTTCGTAACCCTCCCGCCCCGCGCCATCCAAAATAATTTTCTTTTTATTCCATTTTTCCGAAATGCAGTTGCGGTGCCAGAACCATACCACCACCGGTCCGTTCGGGATATGCCCGCCGCCCCGCACCGTCAACCTCACACAAAATTCTTCATTCTTTTTTATGACCTGCTTCGGAATCTCCACGGAAAGCCGCATCCGCACCGCACCCAGCCGGAATACCAGAAACAGCAAAGGCAAAAAACACAGCAGCATGTAAAATAATACCGCCGCCTCGCGGAATAAATAAAGGCGCATCACCATCCAGAACACTGCCAACAGGCCAAGATAAGCCAGTTTATGCTTTATCATACAGCTGCCTCCCCCGGTGCACTACGCTTTGCGCTGGAGCCTTGGCGCACCGACCGCGGCGAGGATCCCGCCCGCCACGCCGTCCATCGTCATCCGGCCGATCCGCGCCTTCGGGCTTAACAGCATCCGGTGTTTTGTGACATCGCAAAACACCCTTTTGACATCATCCGGTATCACATAATCCCTGCCCGCCATGTAAGCCGCCGCCTTTGCCATATTCGTCAGCGCGATCGTCCCGCGCGGGCTGACACCTAAGGCCAGCAGGTCATTCTCCCTCGTCTTCTGCACAAGCGCTGCAATATACTTGTACACCGCGTCGTGGATATAAGTATCCTCCACGGTCTTTTGCATCATGAGCAGTTCCCTCACGTCAAGTACATTTTGAACCCGGTCTAACGGATTCCCTTCCTCCCTGCCCTTTAGCATTCCGATCTCGCTCGTGATATCCGGATATCCCATCGTCAGACGTACCATAAAGCGGTCCATCTGGGATTCCGGCAGCATCTGCGTCCCGACCGACCCGATCGGGTTCTGCGTGGCGATGACGACAAAAGGCTTTGGCAGCGGTCTCGTAACACCATCCACCGTCACGTTGCCCTCCTCCATCACTTCAAGCAGCGCGGACTGCGTCTTTGACGAAGTGCGGTTGATCTCGTCCGCCAAGAACAGGTTGCACATGATACTTCCCGGACGGTACTGTGTCTGCCCATCCCGCGAAAGCATCTGGAAACCGACAACATCGCTCGGCAGCACGTCCGGCGTAAACTGCATCCGACGGTAGTCAAGCTGCATCGCCTTGGATAATGCAAGCGCGAGTGTGGTCTTGCCGACCCCCGGAATATCCTCAATCAGGACATGCCCACCCGCTAAAATCGTCATCAGCACCTTCTCAATGATCTCATCCTTGCCGACGATCACTTTTTTTATTTCCTGCATGACCCTCTCAAGACCCATATATTGTTCTTCCATTACTATCCCTCTTTCCGATTGCCAATCCATCCCTTCCCTGCCAGACCACCGGGAAGGGAGTTTTTCCTGTGCCTGTGTGCACTGATCTGCGCGGCGGTTATTTCCCATATACATTTGCGCCGCTGTACATAAAAACACCCCGGCAGCAATCCTGCCGAAGTGTTTCAGCCCACAGATATACCAACCATATTTTACAGGCTCATCCCCCCGGTGTCAAGCCCCTATGGCATAAGCCATCTCTTCTCCCTGCATTCCTGCGGGAACCATTCACAGGCATATAACCTGTCCGCCCCCGGGCACAAAGGAAGCCCTGGGGAGACCCGTTTCAGCTGTGCAGGTGAGTGCATTGCAGAAGAAAAATTGAAAGAAAAAGCAGAAGAGGTACTTATGGACGTATAAAATTTTCTTTGTTACTTGCTCTTTCGGAAGCCAAGAAGAAGTCTTTTTGTCTTTTTAAGCGTCAGAACTTGGCACAAGCGCAGTTTCCTTCCCATTTAATATGGCCTGGACAAGCGCATCGCCCCGATAACAGAGCTTTAAGGAAAAAAAATCCTCCCCATCCAAAAGCAGCTTGAGGAAAATCCGGTCTCCCTCCCAGACCGGCAGCATAGGAACCCGCTCCTTTTCCACCCACGCAAGCTCCCCCTCCACGCAGGTATCGGCAAGCTCCCCGGAAATGCCATCCGCCGTATACAAAAACATATACTCCGCACTCCCGCCCGTCTGGCAAAACGTAACAATCCCTCGGATCTTGTAGGAAATAAGCTGTAAGCCGCTCTCCTCGAACACCTCCCGGACAACGCAATCATCCGGGCTCTCCCCTTCCTCCATATGTCCGCCCAGGCCGATCCATTTTCCCGCATTGATATCCGCTTTTTTCTTGGTGCGGTGCAGCATCAGGTATTTTCCGTCCTGCTCAATATAACATAGCGTTGTGATCTCACTCATAGCCTCTTCCCCGCCTTTCGCCCGGGCGGCTCTCCGCCGCCCGTCCCCTTCCCGCCGCGCCCGAACCGCGCCCGGCAAATGTATTCCTTACCGCACTCCAAAAAGCTTCTCACTCCCGATGAACCCCATATCACACAGGGGAAATTTATCCCTCCCTGCCAGGCTTCCTCCCGCACGATTTTTTTTCCGTGCAGTAACCAAGTGCCTCGCATTTCGGCATAAAAAGTGTTTTTACAACCCAAGCCCACTCCTCCGAATATACGGAAAGTGCCTCCGAGAGGTCAGAAAACAGTTCCCGGTACTCCCAGTACGCCCGCGCGCACATCCTCTGGCGGCTCATGTCCACAAGGCTGCGCAGGTTGCGCTTATCCACGATCTTTGTCGCCATGCCAAGCGGCAGGAGCATCGCCGAGTCCTCGCGCGGAACCGAAAGCCCCTCAAGCTTTTGCAGCGCGGCGAGGATTTCCCCCATCGCTTCCTCATAGACATCCCTCGCCTGTGCATCCCGTCGGATACCCGGCGGGATGACGTAGTCAAAGCCTTTCTGGTAATTGATATAGCGCGTGCTCGACTGCAGCCTTGTCGGCGCACCACCGATGTGGGTATACCACTCGCGGACCACGCGCGCGCTGTAGCCGTCTAAGATCATCTCGACATTGACATATTCTAATGTGCGGCCGTGGTTTGACAGGATGCAGTCCATGCCGCGGTTATAATTCTTCTGCGGGTCTTTTGTATCCCCGCCCCAACACACCCCCGCGCGCATGCCGATCAGCGTGACCGGGTTTTTCGTTGTCTCCGGTAAAATCACGATCTTTCCCAACGCCCTGGCTCCTTTCTGCTCTTACATCCGCTCCGCATATGCCCGGATATTTGACGCGTTTGTGTACAGCGACGTAGTTTTGTCCTTTACGACAATGAGCGTTGGTGCCTGCATGATGCCAAGGCTTTCCATCAACTCCGCGTTCTCCTGCGCGTCAAGCAGCGTATAATCCTTATCTTTCAGGAAATTTTTTGCTGTCACGCAATTCGGGCAGTTTTTCGCCGTGACAAGATAAACACCATCCTTCAAGGATGCCTCCTCACAGGAAAGTTCCCCGAAAGTCCCTAAAACCGCCTGTGGTTTTTGTGCCATCGCGCGCGAGCGCGAAAGATCGTATACCTTGCGGTTCTTATACTCCTGTGTCTTCCCGGCGTTCCAGTTCTGCACCGGACGGTAATACCCCGTGATGCGGCTGTAGACTTCCGTCACCGCACCGCAGTCCGGACAGGTATACAACTCACCCGCAAGGTAACCATGTCTGCGGCAGATGGAATAAGTCGGCGACATCGTATAGTACGGCAGTTTATAATTGGCCGCGATCGTCCGCACGAGCTTCGCCGCCGCCTGCCAATCCGGCAGTTTCTCGCCGAGGAACGCGTGGAAGACGGTTCCGGATGTGTAAAGTGTCTGCAGCTCGTCCTGAATATCGAGCGCCTCAAAAATATCCTCCGTATAGTCCACCGGAAGATGCGAACTGTTCGTATAGTACGGGGCATCCCCCTCCCTGCCCGCGGTCTTGATGTTCGGCCAGCGCTTCTTATCGTGCTTTGCGAAACGATAGCTCGTCGATTCCGCCGGTGTCGCCTCCAAATTGTAAAGATCGCCGTACTGCTCCTGATAGTCACTCAGGCGCTCACGCATATGCTTTAATACCTTGACAGTAAACTCCTGTGTTTCCCGGTGCGTCATGTCGACACCGAGCCAGCGCGCATTCAGCCCCACCTCATTCATGCCAATCACGCCGATCGTCGAAAAATGGTTGGAAAATGTCCCGAGGTAGCGCTTCGTGTACGGGTAAAGCCCCTCATCCAAAAGCTTTGTAATCACATCGCGTTTTACCTTTAAAGAGCGTGCCGCCAGATCCATCATATGGTCGAGGCGGCGGAAGAAATCCCGCTCGTCCAGCGCCAAAAATGCGAGGCGCGGCAGGTTGATGGTGACTACCCCGACCGAGCCGGTACTCTCGCCGCTGCCGAAAAATCCCCCTGTCTTCCTGCGCAGCTCGCGAAGGTCAAGGCGCAGCCGGCAGCACATAGAACGCACGTCGCTCGGCTTCATGTCACTGTTGATATAATTCGAAAAATATGGCGTACCGTATTTCGCGGTCATCTCAAACAAAAGACGGTTATTCTCCGTATCCGACCAGTCGAAATCCTGCGTGATGGAATAGGTCGGGATCGGGTACTGGAACCCCCTGCCGTTCGCGTCGCCCTCGATCATTGTCTCGATGAACGCCTTATTCACCATGTCCATCTCTTTTTTGCAGTCCTTATATTTGAAACCGACCTCTTTCCCGCCGACGATACAGTTAAGCTCCGCCAGATCCTCCGGCACGACCCAGTCAAGTGTGATATTGGAGAACGGAGCCTGTGTCCCCCAGCGGCTCGGCGTATTCACACCGTAAATGAAGCATTGGATGCACTGCTTGACTTCCGCGTAGGAAAGGCTGTCCGCCTTTACAAACGGCGCGAGGTATGTGTCAAAAGAGGAAAATGCCTGTGCGCCCGCCCATTCGTTCTGCATAATGCCAAGGAAATTGACCATCTGGTTACAGAGTGTCGACAGGTGCTTTGCCGGGGCGGAGGTGATCTTGCCCGCAATCCCGCCAAGGCCCTCCTTGATCAGCTGCTTTAACGACCATCCCGCGCAGTACCCGGTCAGCATGGAGAGATCATGGATATGGATGTCCGCCCCCCGGTGTGCCGCGGCGATCTCCGCGTCATAAATCTCAGAAAGCCAGTAATGTGCCGTGATGGAACCCGAATTATGCAGGATCAGGCCGCCGACCGAGTAAGTCACCGTGGAATTCTCCTTCACGCGCCAATCCTCCTCACGCACATAGCTGTCCACGATCTCCTTGTAATCAAGGATCGTCGATTTCATATTGCGCAGCTTCTCGCGGTTTTTGCGGTATAAAATATAGGCTTTCGCCACATCGGTATAACCGGACTGCTCCAGGGTATGCTCCACGCTGTCCTGAATGTCCTCGACATGCACCGCGCCCTCCTTCACCTTACCCTGGAAGTCCGATGTCACACGGAGCGCCAAAAGGTCAATAATATCCGAATTATACATTTTGTTTGTGGCATCAAATGCCTTGGTAATCGCTGCCCCGATCTTCTTTAAATCAAATTCTGCGATCTCCCCGTCTCTTTTCACTACCTGAAACATAATTCCCCTCATTTCCGCAAGGTGGAACCCTCGCCTTTTTGTAACCGCATAAACTGCGCGGACGGACTCACGCGGGATGTTCTTTGCCGCCCCGCATCAAGTCCGTCCATAATTTATTGTAGCAGATTCTCCCCGCTCCGTCAAGGAGCACTACAATATATATTTTGTCCTTTCCCTTCTGTATACAATATCTTGTGTTTTTATGCCGGTGTACCAAAACAGCTACAGCGCCCCGGAAATCTCCTTCGGCACGTACGCCCGCACGAAAATACCGTCCTCCCGGTACTCCTCCCCAAGGAGCTGCCCGTACTTCCTCACCAACGCGAGTTTTCCCGCCTCCCCATAAGAAAACAGCCGTTCCACGAGCACCTTGCTTTCCCGCAGAACCTCGGCAACCACGGATAACAACTCCTTCACGCCCTCCCCGGTCTTCGCTGAAATTTTTACGATCCGGTCCGCCTTCAGGTCTTTGATTGTCTTTTCTTCCGTCAGAAGATCCTGCTTATTTAATACAGTGATCACCGTCTTCTCCTTGATGCCCAGTTGCCGCAGGGTCTCGTACACCACATACATCTGAGCCTCCGCCTCCCCGTTCGCCGCATCGACAACATGCAGGATGATATCCGCATATTTTGCCTCCTCAAGGGTCGAGCGGAACGCGTCGACCAGATGGTGCGGCAGCTTACGGATAAATCCCACGGTATCCGTCAAAAGAATTTCCTCTCCGCTCTCAAGCTTTAAATTCCGCGTTGTCGGGTCGAGCGTCGCAAACAGCATATTTTCCGAGAGTACCCCGGCATCTGTCAGATAATTTAAGAGCGTGGATTTCCCCGCGTTTGTGTAGCCGACGATCGCCGCCACAGGAACCGGGCTTTTGCTGCGCAGGGAGCGCGCCACTTCACGGCTCTTCTTCACGTCGGCAAGTTCCTTGTTCAGCTGTGCGATCCGCGATTTGATCAGCCGTCGGTCCATCTCCAGTTTCTTCTCGCCCGGTCCTCTCGTACCGATGCCCCCGCCAAGCCTTGACAGCGCGTCATGCATACCAATCAGCCTTGTCTGGCGGTATTTTAGCTGCGCCAGTTCCACCTGGATCTTTCCCTCGCGCGTCACCGCGTGCTGTGCAAAAATATCAAGGATCAGCATGGTCCGGTCCATCACCTTACAGCCAAGTGCCGCCTCAAGATTTTTCATCTGGGCCGGGGAGAGTTCATCGTCACAGATGATCCCCGTTGCCGAAAGCCTTTCCACCGCCTCCCTTACCTCCTCGATCTTCCCCTTGCCGATGTAAGTTCCCGGATGCATGCTCTCCCGGTTCTGGACGATTACGCCAAGCGCCGCTGCATGCGCCGTTTTTGCCAGTTCCCCAAGCTCTTCAAGCGATTCTGCCGTGTCATCATTTTCCGTGGTCTGTACACCGACCAAAACCACCCGCTCCGCCTCTTCATGTATCTCAAACAAATCTGCCATATTCCCTCCTTCATTGCTGCGCCCGCACCCCTGTGATCCGCATGTAAAACGGCACATCCACGGCTTTTTACTGTCCCATCCCGGACTTCTTATTATTTTTCCGTCACCCTCTTTAAAAATTCATATTCTTTGTGCGCTTCCTCATATTCCGGATCCTGCTCCGTCACATATTCCGACAGATACTGTCCCATCTTTTCATATGCCGCCGCATAATCCCCCTGCTTCTCCAAAATCACAATATAAAGTTTTTCCTGTTTCCGCAGATAAGCCGCATCCCCTTTTTGCTCCAGCTTCCCGTAATATTGCAGCGCTCCCGCCGTATCCCCCGACATGAGCAGACAGACCGCCGTCCGGTAATAAAGCTCTGCGCCGTCCGTGCCCTTTCCTTCCAGCACGCGCAAATGCTCCAGTGCCTGCGTGTACGCACCCTGTTCCATGTACAGTTGCACAAGGTAATGATCCGCCTGCAGTACCCCCTTGCCTGCCAGGGCTACGAACGCCTTTGCCGCCGCGGCATAGTCCCCGATGGAAAATAAGGCGACCGCCCCGGCGAGAGCTTCCTCGTCATCGTGCGGCTCCATCACCGCAATCTTCGCCGAAACCACAGCCGCATCTTCCTCCCGTCCGAGTGCCGAAAGCGCCATCAGTTTTCCGAGCAACGTGCCCATCCTCGTATCCCCCGCCTCGATGGCTGCGTCAAAATCTGCAAGCGCCGCCTCATACGCTTCCTCCTCCATCCATAAATCGGCGCGCATCCGGAACAGATCCGCAGATTCCCCATAATCTTCAAGCAGTCCATCGCAAATCCCGCGCGCGCGCGAAAGATCCCCTGCCGCACGGTAGCGCTCGACCAGCGCCGCATTCACCTGCACGATATAGCTGCGGATATCCTCATCAAGCTCGAAAAGCAGCGGGATGTTAAGAGCTGCATAAAAGCAGGCGAGCGCCTCCTCCTCCTCCCCCGCGAGATAGTGGGCAATGCCCGCCCCCCGGCAGGCTCTTTTGTTATTCTCCTTCACTTTCCCAAAATCCTTGTCAAGGATGACCCGCTCAAAACTCTGCACCGCCTTGGCGTATTCCCCGAGCTGCGTCAGGGTAAAACCATAATACAGATAATATTCTGCCCGGTCTTCATTCGCCTCGATTGCCTGCTCAAAATATTGTGCCGCCTCCCGGTAAGATCCCCTCTCGTAGGCCTCTGCACCGCGCTCGTAATCCTTCTCCCCCGTCCCAAAACCACAGCCGCAGCAACAAATAAGCAAAACTACCGCAACCGCCAGCCAGCATTTTCTTTTCTTCATCCGTCCGCCCTCACAATTGTCCCGCCGCCAAGCACATATTCCCCGTCATAAAACACAAGAGCCTGTCCCGGTGTGACGGCGCGCTGCTCCTCCTCAAACTCACAGTATAATTCCCCCTCCCCGCGCATGTACAGCCGCGCCGCCGCCCCTGCGTGGTTATAACGTATTTTTGCCGTCACCTGCATCCCGTTAGTGACATGTGAGCAGCCCATAAAATTTAACTGTCCTGCCACTGCCCCCCGCGCAAAAATCTCCCTGCCGAAGCCGAGAACCACCTCATTCTCCTGCGGGCGTATTGCAAGCACATACGCAGGCTCCGGAAGCGACAGGGAAAGCCCCCTGCGCTGTCCAACGGTATAGTGGATGATTCCCCTGTGCCGTCCCAGCACATTGCCCTGCCTGTCCACAAAATTTCCGGGCGGGAATTCCCTGCCTGAATATTTTTCGATAAAGCGCGCATAATCATTATCCTGAACAAAACAGATTTCCTGGCTGTCCTGCTTGTCCGCCACAGAAAGCCCGGCACGGCGCGCGAGCTTTCTCACTTCCTCTTTTGAGTAGTCCCCAAGCGGCATCCGTGTGCGCGAAAGCTGCCCCTGCGTCAGGCGGTAAAGCGCATAGGTCTGGTCCTTGCCCGACGCAGCGCACGCTTTCAGCGCATAACGGCCGTTTTCAAGCTTTACTACCCCCGCGTAATGGCCCGTGGCAACGCAATCCGCACCCACGGCTTCGCAGCGGTGCAGGAGCGATTCCCATTTAACATGGCGGTTGCAGGCAATGCACGGGTTCGGTGTCCTGCCCGCCGCATATTCCCGCACAAAATATTCTACCACGTTCTTTTCAAATTCTTTCCGGAAATCAACCACATGATGGGGGATGCCAATCTCAGCGCAGACGCGCGCTGCATCCGCTGCCGCGCTGTCCGGCGCGCCGGTACCCTTTTCAGGAACCCCGTCTTTGTCCGCCCCAAAATCCCGTCTGGCATCCTCCCACTGCCAGACCCTCATCGTGACACCGACCACCTCATATCCTGCTTCCTTCAACAAATATGCCGCCACGGACGAATCCACGCCGCCCGACATCCCAACAATAATTTTCTCTTTCATCGTAACCTCATCTCCGTATCCGCCCCGCAACTTCACTGTAAAACGGTGACATTTCCCTCAGTTTTGCAACAATCTCCTCCATCCGGTCTATGACAAAGTCAATTTCCTCCTTCGTCGTATCCCGCGAAAGCGTAAAACGGATGGAACCATGTACCACCTCCTCTGGGAGTCCGAGCGACATCAAAACATGCGAGGGCTCAAGCGACCCTGCCGTGCACGCCGAACCGCTGGATGCGCAGATTCCCTGCATATCCAGCATGATGAGCAGCGATTCACCCTCGATAAACTGGAAACTGAAATTCACATTGTTTGGCAGGCGGTCCTTCCGGCTTCCGTTCACCCTCGCATATGGGATGCGCCGCAGCACTTCATCCATAAAATAATCCCGCAGGGCACACTCGTATTCCGCGCGCTCTTTCATTGCCGCCCCCGCCTCGCGCACGGCCTGCCCAAACCCCACAATCCCAGGAACATTCTCCGTGCCGGCACGTCTTCCCCTCTCCTGTCCGCCCCCGCGGATCATGGACGGCAGCGCGGTGCCCTGCCTTACATACAAAAATCCGATTCCCTTCGGACCGTTTAATTTATGCCCGCTCGCGGACAGCATATCAATGTTCATCGCGCGCACATCCATCGGAATATGGCCAAACGCCTGCACCGCATCGGTGTGGAAACAGATCCCGCGCTCCTTCGCAAACTTCCCAATCTGTGCGACCGGCTGCAGTGTCCCGATCTCATTGTTTGCCGCCATCACGGAGATCAGCACCGTCTCGGAAGAGACCGCCCTCTTCAACTCGTCAAGCTTCACGATCCCGTTCTCGTCCACACCGATATAACTCACGCGCCATCCTTTCATTTCCAGCCATTCACAGGCATGGAGCACGGCATGGTGCTCAACCTTTGTCGTAATGATATGCCTTCCTTTCTCCCTAAGTGCCTCCGCGGTGCCGTAAAGTGCCCAGTTATCTGCCTCCGACCCTCCGGATGTAAAATAAATCTCGGACGGCTCACAATTTAAGGCTGCCGCGATCTCCTCCCGCGCCGCCACAAGCGCTTTCTTGCTCTGCATCGAAAATTCATAAATGCTGGAAGGATTTCCGTACGTATCGCCGAAATACGGGAGCATCGCCGCAAGCACCCCGTCACTCACCCTAGTCGTTGCCGCATTATCCAAATAGATCACTTTATCCGCCATAAAATATCATCCTTCCCCGACTCTTTTCTCATTCCGCGCAAAGCCTGCAGCCCGCGTGGTTCCCTCCTATCCAATATATGCTCCGCCCTCATTTATTTTCCACATGGCCCCGCAATTTTCCGCCTGTATACCGCCGCAAGAACAACAGAATAAATCAATTAAATGGAATTATACCGCATTGTTCCCATTCTTGCAAGCTGTTATAATGAACATAAGTTACGGTCAGGGCTCTATGGCCATGCCAGTAGCTGGTATAATTACCGGAAATGGAGGTTATCATGCACTACGATATTTTAAGGAAAAAAGCAGGCCTTGCTATTATGGCCGCAATACTTACCTTTGGTTTTTCCGGCCTTAACGGCTGCAGTTCAAAAAATCCGCAGGAAGAAACTCCCACGCCGACCATGACACCGGCGCAGGACAGCCCGGCACCGACCGCTGTCCCGACAAACACCCCGTCGCCGACGGAAGAACCACCGAAAGGAGAGAATGATATGAACACAGTGACCGATCCCCTCGCCGCCAAATTTGAAGGCATTACCCTGAAGGAGGGTTACAAAAAAGCACTCCACAATAACCCAGTCATGACACAGCGCTTCGGCGCGGATCCGTATGCGCTCGTCTACGACGGCAGGGTCTACCTCTACATGACGGGAGACATTTTTGAATACGAGTCAAACGGCGACTTAAAGACCAACTCCTACGGGAAGATCCGCTCGATCTGCGTTATCTCATCCTCCGACCTTGTCAACTGGACGGACCACGGCACAATCTACGCCGCGGGGCGTGACGGTGCCGCGACCTGGGCAAACAATTCCTGGGCACCTGCCGCAGCCTGCAAAGAGATTGACGGCAAGATGAAGTTCTTCCTCTACTTTGCAAACAGTGCCGGGGGCATTGGTGTCTTGACGGCAGACTCCCCGACCGGTCCGTTCACCGACCCGCTCGGACATCCCCTGATCTCGCGCGAAACCGAAAACTGCGGCAATGTCACCTGGCTGTTTGACCCTGCGGTGCTGGTCGAGGAGGATGGCAGCGCTTATCTATACTTTGGCGGCGGCATCCCGGGCGAAGAGTTTGCCCACCCGAACACCGGGCGCGCCGTGCAGCTTGGGGACGACATGACCAGCATCGTCGGCACCCCGGTCTCCATCGACCCGCCATACCTGTTTGAAGATTCCGGTATCAATAAGATCGGGGATACATATTACTACACTTACTGCACAAACTGGAATGTTGATGCGGCGGGTGCTGCGGAATACGGCATCAAGAACGCGCACATCGCCTACATGACCAGCGATTCCCCGTTAGGGCCGTTTACCTACCAGGGCTCTATCATGAAGAACCCGGGCGAGTTTTTTGGCTGCTACGGCAATAACCATCACTGCATGTTCGAGTTCAACGGGCAGTGGTACATGACTTACCACACGCAGGTATTAGAGCGCGATATGGGCATTGACAAAGGTTACCGCTGCACCCAGATCGACACCGTCTCCATCGGGGAGGACGGCGTGATTGCCCCGATCACCATGACAAGGACGGGCGCGGAAGACACCGGTTCCCTGAACCCGTATGAGAAGGTGGAAGCGGAAACCATGCAGAGCATGGGCGGCATTGAGACGACACAGTACGGCTCCCAGAGCACGTATTTCGGCTCCGGCAATATGGTAGTCACCGAAATCAAGACCGGAAGCTGGCTGATGGTATCCGGCGCAGAATTCGGCGAGACGGGCGCAAAGAGCTTTACCGCAAGCGTGCGCGCATCCGAAGGCGCTTACGGCATTATCAAAGTCTGCTTGGACGCGCCGGACGGTGAGGCAGTCGCCTACCTCGAAGTTACCCCTGACGGCACAAAAGAATTTTCTGAAAAAAGCTGTGACCTGACTGCTGCCCTTTCCGGCACCCACAACCTCTGCCTTGTATTCTACGGCGAGGGCTACGAACTTGATTACTGGTATTTCCAATAGACATGCGGAACTAAGAATTGCATGTGCGCGGACCGCGCCCCGCAGGGGTTTTGGGACGCATTTTGGACCGAAACCCCTGCGCCCATTCCGGGTGCGGGGAGGGCACATGCGGAACTCAAATAAGGAAGTGAAATCCTATGGCATTTAATCCAATTTTAAAGCTTGATTACCCGGATATCGACGTGATCCGTGTCGAGGACACATACTATATGATCAGCACGACCATGTATTTCATGCCGGGCGGCGTAATCCTCCGTTCTTATGACTTAGTCCACTGGGAGATTGCATCCTACGTTTTTGATGCACATGAGGATACGCCCGCAGCACGCCTTTCGAACGGGCAGAACATTTACGGACAGGGCATGTGGGCCGCTTCACTGCGCTACCACAAAGGAACCTTTTACGTCTGCTTTGTCGCCAACGACACACATAAAACTTATCTATACCGCGCAAACAATATCGAGGGACCGTGGACGAAACAGTACATCGAAGGATTTTACCACGACTGCTCCCTCCTTTTTGATGACGGCCGCAGCTATATTGTCTACGGCAATACCGACATCTATCTGACAGAACTAAACGATGACCTCACTGCCCCGAAAGAGGGCGGTCTCTCCCGCCTGCTCGTGTCCGACAACCGCGGCAAAGTCGGGCTTGGGTACGAAGGTTCGCATATCTATAAAATCGACGGAAAATACTATCTCTTCCTGATCCACTGGCCAAACCACGGAACACGCCGCCGCACGGAAGCATGCTTTGTCTCCGACTCCTTGGACGGCACTTTTATCGGCAGGGATGTGGTTGACGACGATATGGATTATTTTAACGCAGGTGTGGCGCAGGGGGGCATTGTTGACACACCGGACGGGCACTGGTACTCCATGCTGTTTCAGGATTACGGCGCGCTCGGCCGCATACCAGTCCTAATCCCGGTCACCTTCAAAAACGGCTTTCCGGTCTTTGGCCACCTATCCGGAAGGCTCGGCAAAGTTCCCAAAAAAGTAAAGTCCATAAGCACAAGACCGGGCTACCATTATGCCCCGCTCTACGGCGGGGATGATTTCCACTATCCACAGGAAACGGATGGGAAAGTACGGCTGAAAACGTTCTGGCAGTGGAACCACATCCCACAGGATGCTCTCTGGGAGATCGGCATGACACAGCTTCCGGACGAAATCATTTCCATGTCCTTACACGCGGAACATACCCTGACAGCCGATGTGGGCAGTCCCGTTCCCGCCGTCTTCCACAGCGTATACTGTTACCGCATCAAAAGCGGGGCGCTGTGCAAAAATCTTACGCAGGCCGTTAATACATTGACGCAGCGCTTTTCCGGCTCGGTCAGCACTGTGACGGTCACGCTCAACGGCACCGATCTAAAAGACGGGGATTTTGCGGGACTGTGCGCCCTGCAGGGGTACTACGCTTTTATCGGCCTGACAAAAGAAGATGGCAAGTATTATATTGTTGTGCATGAACGCAACCGCACGGATTCTCCTTTCGAGGACAAGAAAAACTATGACAGCGAGGAGACTGCCAGAATCCCGACAGACTCCCCGTTTGTCACACTGCGGGCTATCGCTGATTTCTGCGACAGGCAGGACAACGTTGCATTCTTCTACCGGATCCCGGGAAAACATATCCCGGGCGCGGATACCTGTCCGGCTTTTAAACCCAAAGCCCTCCCTGCAAGCATGTCCCCTGCCCCAAACCCGGACACAAGTACCGGTCTGTCCGGGACAGAAGACGGCATCCTGCCGGATATCGCCGGCGAAAGCTTTACCGCCCTCGGAAAGCCGCACAAACTTTATTTTACGCTTGACCATTTTACCGGCTGCCGGGCAGGCCTCTTTTTGTATTCCACAAAAGAAACCGGCGGTCACGCGGCTTTTGCGGATTTCCGGTTCGAGGCAGAGGACTGACCTTGGCCTGTTCTCTTACACTACTCTGCCATCTTCCTGCCGGCGGAAATACTTCACCGGCAGGAAGATGCATGCCGCAGCGACCTGGCATAATGCCCCCGCCATAATCATATACTGCTTCCAAACAGGATTGGTTTCGCGGTGGGCATTCCCCCGGCAGAGGGCATATGAAGAACAAACTGATTTTAGGGACATTATTTCTTACCATCACCGGTTTCATCACGCGGATCATCGGCTTTTTTTACCGGATTTTCCTATCCAACGCACTCGGTGCCAGGCTGCTTGGCGTTTATCAGCTTATTTTTCCCGTCTACGGCATCTGTTTTACACTATTTGCTTCCGGTATCCAAACCGCCATCTCAAAACAGGTCGCGGAGCGGGAAGCAACCGGCGGAATCCACGGAACCCGCCGCATCCTACGCTCCGGCATCCTTCTCTCCTTCACCAGTGCCCTGCTCACCTCGGTTCTGGTGTTTTTTGGCGCGCCCTTCCTCGCGGATACTCTCTTAAAAGAACCGGAATGCGCCAAAAGCCTGCGTATCCTCGCCCTTGCTTTCCCTCTTTGCGGTATTACTTCCTGCATCCACGGCTACTGCTTTGGCCTGAAAAAATCTTTTCTGCCCGCCACGTCGCAGCTGGCAGAACAAAGCATGCGCGTGGTTTTTCTTTATACGGTTTCCGTCTCTATCCCGGTCACCTGCGAGCTGGCTATCGCAGCGCTCGTTCTCGGAGAACTTGCCTCCTGCCTCTACTGCGTTATCGGAAACCAACTGCTGCACAGAAAACAAAAAAAAGCGGAAGAATTATCTTCTGCCATAAAAGAAAACCCGCCCGGCGGGCAGATCAGCAACAACAGACAGTCAGAAACAGGCAGCACCAAAACAGCCTCCCATACCAATAAAAGCAAAGAAACTTTCCCAATAAATCATAGCGGGCAAAACATTGTCTTGCCCGCACACACGCCAAAAAAAGAGCGGTACGTCCTAAAAAAGCTGCTCCTCATGAGCCTCCCGCTGACGACCAACCGTCTTTTTATCAATATCCTACATAGCTTTGAGGCATTTTTAGTCCCGCTCACACTGCGCCGTTTCGGACTTTCGCGCGATGAAGCCCTGAGCATTTTTGGCATTCTTTCCGGTATGACGATGTCCTTTTTGATGTTTCCGGGAACCCTGACCAACTCCCTCTCTGTCCTGCTGCTGCCGGTCGTCTCCGAATCCGCTGCAAGGGACAATATCCGCGCGCTGTCACGCTCCACTGCCGCCGCTGTCAAATACAGCGTATTGCTCGGTATTTGCGCGGGCTTCGCCTTTTTCTTTTTCGGGAAAGAACTTGGTATTACGGTATTTTCGGAGGAACGGGCGGGCATTTACCTTGTCAACCTTTCCTTCCTCTGTCCGTTCCTCTATGTCTCGACCACTTTTTCCAGCATTTTAAACGGGCTGGGCAAAATGAACCTTACCTTCCTCTCCTCCGTGCTCGGTTTGTCCCTGCGCGTGGTACTGTTTGCCACACTCATCCCGCGCCTTGGTATCTACGGGTATTTTGTAAGCCTTCTCATCAGCCAGTTCTTCCTCACACTGCTTGAGCTGATCCTGGTAAAAAAGAGTATCCGTTTTCCGTTTGATGCGGTAAATACCTTGCTAAAGCCCTCTCTCATTCTGCTTGCCACCGCTTCGTTTTTCCTGCGGCTTTACGAATTCCTCGCGGCACAGACTGCATTTCCGCACTTGTTGCTGCTTGCCCTGTGCGGCTGCCTGTTCACACTCTCTGTACTTTTACTTTTTTTTGCAGCCGGTGTATGCAAAAGAGGGGAACTGTCCGGGACACAGTAATATTGTAAGGACTCAAAGTCCTCACCGCGCAACTTCCATCACCATCATCCGGTACGCCTTATTTTCCGACGCGCAAAACGGCCAGACAATATCCAGATAATGCCCAAACCGTACACGCCCCGCCTCTGCCAGGCGTTCCACATCCATGACTGCCTGCCATGCACCCGTGACCGCGGAATCCCGGACCGCGTACCATCCGTCCGGCGAGGGAACTGCGCGGCTCACCTCACAGCCAATAAACGCTTTTTTTCGGCTGGCGGACAAAATCACTGCATTCAGACGCTCCGATAAAAATGTGCTCTCCTGTTCCATCCGGTCAAGCAGGCCGGCTGTCTGCGGCCATGCCCCCTCCCTTCCCTGGCTTTCCATGGCTTTTACCCGCGCCCCTGCCGCATGCAAAAGCCATGCGGGCACATTGCCGAGCTGGCTGTGCACACCAAGCGCCACGGTATAATCGTATTGTCCCTCCGGAAGCCGTATCGTATGTCCACGGCTCTTATCGTACATCCGCGACAGACAATCCGCCGCTGCACGGAAAGAAGCCTTCTCCTGTCCATCAAAATACCGCAGCAGCGCACGCGCAAACGCGACGTATTCTTCCCCCGCAATCCCGACAAAATCCACCGGGAACATCTTCAGCCGCAGCGGATTTTCCCGCACCGCCCCAAATTCCTGCAGAAGCTGGAATTTTACTGCCTCGCGCATTGCCATCCCGTCCACGTCCAAAAGCGTCACCTGCGAGAAATGATTCAAAAGCAGCCCAAGGTCAAAATCATTGCAGCGTCCCGCGCCGAAGACAGCAAGGCTCGTTCCCGGCAGACTGTTCTGTATCACATAACCGGTCACCTGTGCCCGGTAATCGCGCCATGCATCCCACGCCCCCGGGATTTTGCGGGAAGCAAGACAGGCAGCATAAAGCTCTTCTGCCCTGCTCTGATACCCATCCTCCATAATTTCCGCATTTCCTGTATGTTGCGGGTCAATATTTTCCCGCACGGACTCTGGTTCTAACATTTTTCCTCTTCCCCGTTGATCTTGCGGAGCACACGGCATGGATTTCCCACGGCTGCAGAATTTAAAACAGCTGCTCCGGAATATCCCGTCTTCTCTGCTTTTCTCCATATGCAAGCGCGTTGTATTCCTGCTGCAGCTCCCTCGCCGTTGCCTTGAACTTTAAAAAATCCGGTCATGGCAATCATAACAATCGCCCGCCATGCATTTTTCTAATTCACCCATAATCTCCCCGCTCAGGCAGCGGAAAAATCCGCTATCACGACACCTTCCCAAACTCACAGAGCACACGGAATCCCAAAAAGCCGTTCCGTATTCTCCTTCGCCGCGCCAATCAGTTCCTCCTCTGAAATCTTCATATATTTCGCCAGTTCCCTCGCGACATAGACAATATTTTCCGGCACGTTTGTCCGCGAAAGCCCCGGCACATTACGCGGCACCAAATACGGCGCGTCCGTCTCAAGCAATATCCTTTCCGGCGGAATGGCGCGCACTGCCTCGCGCAGTTTTCCTGCCCTGCGGTCGTCACAGATCCAGCCGGTCACCCCGATATAAAATCCCATCGAAAGATAACACTCCGCCGTCGCCCGGTCTCCGGTAAAACAATGCACGACGGAGCGCTTACAAATTTCCGGGTGCCTTCGAAACCGCGCCTGAAAATCTGCCGCCGCTGACCTCTCATGTAAAAACAAGGGCTTATTTAATTTTTCCGCAAGGGCAATGTGCTTTTCCAGGCAACGGATCTGGTTCTCCTTTGTAGAAAACATCCGGTCGTAATCCAGGCCACATTCCCCGATGGCAACAATCTTCCCGTTTTCCGAAGCAATCTGTTCCATCCGTGCAAAATCTTCCTGCTTTGCCGAATCCGCATTATGCGGGTGGATGCCTGCCGTCCCGTAAACGGGATGCTCTTTGACAAAGACGTGGATTTTCTCATTCTCCTTCCGGTCCGTACCCGTTAAAATACAGGTAACACCGCACTGTGCCGCATCCCGTATCACTTTTTCCGGATCCGGAAATTGTCTGCAAAACAGATTCAGTCCAATATCATAAAACTTTGTTTCCATAAAAATTCCCCTGTAATATAAGCTTCCCCAGCCTGTTTCATTTTCCGGTTTCTATATCAAAATACTCTGTCCCTACTTTCTTAGTCAGCCATACACCGTTTTCCGATAAATAAAACGGATACCCGTCCTGATGCATCTTCCCGCTGTGCACCTTTAATATGGCAGGCTTCCCATGCCGTTTTCCGACTGCTTCCGCCGTTTGGATATCCCGTGAAAGATGGACATAAAGCCGGCTCATAGGCTTTAATCCCTCCCTGCGGATGCTGTCAAGAAACCGCTCTGCCGTTCCGTGATACAAAAGTTCCGGCGGCTTCTCTTGCTTCAATTCTACGTCCACCGGGATGCTGTGTCCCTGATTGGCACGGATCAGGGTTTTGTCCGCGTTAAAACTGTAACGCTGCTTTTTATCTGTTGCCACGATCTCCTCCAAAATCCCCCTGTCAATCATTCTTCCCGTGCCGCGGATCCCCCTGATCAATTCCTCCACATCCGCCCATCCATGCTCATCCACACGGATGCCTGCCGCGCCCGGATCATGGCGCAGCACCAGACTGATGAACACGCTGAGTCTGTCCTGCTTCTCCATCAAAAACCTCCCTTATTGATTACTGTTTATTTTCCATGATACCATTGTTATGTATTTTCGTCAATCCGCCGTCCGAAAAAGACGGGAAAAATAGACTTTGACAGGTTGGTATGGTATAATGTCAACAGACGTTATACCAGCGCCGGTTCGCCGTCCGACCGGTGGGAGGACATCTTCCATGGCGAACCGTGTGCATCCGCCGGGGGCACCATGTTCGGAGAACATGATATCATATCCTTCATCCCTCTCCAAAGAATATGGTATCATCAAAAGACAGATTGGAATTTCGCATACAAACAAAATGTGATTATGAAAGGGGATCCTATGGATACTCACATTATTTCAAATATCATTTTATCCCACATCCATCAAACCCCACAACATGTGGAGCGCTGTGCAGTCGGAATCGGGAATCAGGTTTACATTGCACAATGTAATAACGAAAAATATGTAATTCGATGCAGCCAGGACGAAAATGCATATGTGAATACGATTCATTGGCTGACAGAATTATCGAAATTGGATATTGCGGTTCCAAAGATTCTGTTTTATGGGAAATACGAGGAATACAATTATCTCATTTTGAATTATTTTGAGGGAAAAGATATCGGTTTGATATACCCGGATCTTACAAAGCCGGAGAAAAAGAAAATAGCGAAAGAGGTTATGGAAATCCAAAGAAAAGTTTCCCGTTTGCAGCCAAGCCATATCAATGCCGGATGGTCATGGTACAATTTTTTAGATGAAATGCTTGAAAGAGCCGACATGAGAATCACACGGAACGGTTATTTTGATAACGGAAAAGTCAAACAGTTAAAAAAGCAAATAAGCCATTTGGATACCTATTTTTCCAGTATAAAACCGATTGCTTATCTGGATGACATAAGTACGAAAAATCTGCTTATCCACAATGGGCAGTTATCCGGAATTATTGATATTGACTGGATGGGCGCAGGAGATAATCTTACCTTTATTGCAATGACATACGTTGCACTTATGAATATGGGTTATGAAACCGATTATGTTGAATATCTTTTGGAGGAGAGGGGGTACAGTGATTCAGAAAGGAAAGCTTTTCTGTTTTATTCCCTGCTTTTCGTCGTTGACTTTATGGGTGAGCGCGGAATGCAATTTGGTGACAAAAAGATAGATGTCAATGAAGAAATAGTAAATACATTAAACCAGATATACGACTGTTTATGGGAAAAATGGTGTAAAGAAATAATGGAATAAAGTACTTTCTATTCAGCAAAAACTCGTCGCTTTCTGTCCGTAGTGTGGAACCGGAAACAATAACATACCAAAAATGTTCGGGAGGCTGTAAAATGCGGCCTCCCCTTTTCGGGGGCAGTGCCTCCCCCGGCCATCTAATTTTCTTTATCCCTCCGCTTACGGACTGTCCTGCCCCCTGACATAACCTCCAGATACCGAAAGCACCCCTGCAGATGGTCATTGATAATTCCGCAGGCCTGCAGATGGGAATATACCGTGACAGAGCCAAGATATTGAAATCCCCGCTTCTTCAAATCCCCGCTCACCGCATCCGAGAGCCCGTTCCTTGCCGGAAGTCCGCCTTTTTGATGCCCCATATACAAAATGCTCTTACCCTTTGAAAATTCCCATAAATAATCACTGAATGTGCCGAACTCTTCCCGTACCTTCAAAAAACATCTTGCATTATGGATGACGGCCTCGATCTTCTTCCGGGACCGAACCATCCCTTCCGTATCCATAATCCTCTGAATATCCGCTTCCGTATAATCTGCCACCTTCTGATAATCAAAGCCGTCAAAACACTTGCGGAATATCTCCCTTTTCTGTATCATCATATTCCAATTCAGGCCGCACTGCATCGCTTCCATCATCAGAAATTCAAACTGTTTCCTATCATCATGCAGAGGGACACCCCATTCCTCATCATGATATTTTATCATCTTTTCATTGCACAGACACCATGCACACCGTTCCATATACACCTCCTGCCTCAAAAAACCAACCCAAAATCTCTGTCTGCCGCATGAAAAAAGCAGGGTACAAGATACCGCAGGTATATTTCCGTAAAGATACCATATCCTGCATTTTAATCCCTTTGTGCGGCAACCCCTCTATGCCATCCGAAAGACCCCTATTTCCACTCATATGGCGTATTCTGGTAAACAAGATAATTGATCCAATTCGTGTAGAGTGCGTTTGCGTGCGCGCGCCACATCAACAGCGGGCGGCTCGCCGCGTCGTCTCCCGGATAATAATTCTGCGGCACCGCGGTGAAAAGCCCTTTGCCGGTGTCGCGCCGATACTCTTTGTCAAGCGTCATGCGGTCATACTCCGGGTGCCCCATGACGTAAACCTGCCTGCCGTCATGCGTCATGCATAAAAACACGCCCGCTTCCTCCGATTCCGCAAGAATCCGCAACTCCCCGCACGCCGCGATATCCTCCTTCGCTACCTCGGTATAGCGCGAGTGCGGTGCATAAAATATATCGTCGAAACCTCGCACCAGCGGTTCGCGGCGCAATAGCACATGGTGCTTGTAAATACCGGAAAGTTTCTTGTCAAGCTTCCTGTTCTTCATTCCAAAATGATAGTAAAGCCCTGCCTGTGCCCCCCAGCAGACATGGAGTGTGGAGGTGACATTTGCAAGACTCCACGCCATAATCTGCCTTAGCTCATCCCAGTATGTAACCTCCTCAAATTCCATCATCTCCACCGGAGCCCCGGTAATGACCAATCCATCAAATTTTCGGTTCGCAACATCCGCGAAGGTCTGGTAAAATTTGTCAAGATGGCTCGTCGCCGTATTATGCCCCACATAAGTTGAAGTTGTGAGAAATGTTACATCAAGCTGCAGAGGCGTGTTGGACATACTGCGCAGAAGCTGGACTTCTGTATCTTCTTTTAACGGCATCAGATTTAAGATCGCAATCTGCAGCGGACGGATATCCTGATGCATCGCGCGCGTCTCATCCATCATAAATATATTTTCTTCTTCCAGTATTTTCTTTGCCGGAAGATCGCTTTGCACCTTAATCGGCATGATTACCTCCCTTTTTTCTCCGGTGCAGCCGCACCGGGATTTCTGCCGGATGGGATGTTTTTTTGAAAAAACCACCCCGGCCGGCAGAAATAAATTGGCTGTCCCGCCCTGATAAATCCACATTTTCCGTTCACTCCCAAGGAAGCGCTCAGCCAAGCATCTTAAGAAATTCTTCCTCCGTCAGGATCGGCACGCCAAGTTCCTTCGCCTTTTTGTTTTTCGAGGAATTGGACAGGCTGTCATTGTTGATCAGGTAACTTGTTTTTGCAGTCACCGATCCCGTCACTTTGCCACCCTCGTGCTCGATTGTTTCCTTTAACTCATTGCGGTTTGCAAAATGCTCCACCGAACCTGTGATGACAAAAACTTTGCCGGCAAACTTTTCACCCACGCTCTCCTCGGCGGCAAAATGTACCTCCTTTAAGAGGTCATCCACAATCCGCCCGTTTTCCGGCTTCTCAAAAAACGCTGCCATCGAGTCCGCGATCACCCCGCCGATGCCCTCGATCTCCACCATTTCTTCCCTGGTTGCACGGCGCACGGCCTCGATATCATTGTCAAACTGCTTACAGATCAACTTCGCGTTTGCCAGTCCGATATTTAATATTCCAAGGCTGTAGACAAATTTTGCCACACTGACCTCACGCGCCTTCTCGATGGAAGCCATCAAGTTCTGGTAGGATTTTTCCCCAAAGCCCTCCATCTGCGTGATCTTTTCGCGGAAACGGTCCAGATGGAACAAATCCGCCGGCTCCGTGAGGATATGCTCGTCAATAAACTTTTCCAGCGTCGCCTCCGAAAGCCCCTCAATGTTCATTGCATCGCGGCTTACGAAATGAGTGAACTGCTTGATTTTTTTCGCCGGGCATTCCTCGTTGATACAGTAGAGGGTCTTCGTCTCGTTCTCCTCCCGGATATGGGTTTTCTGTCCGCACACCGGACAGGTTTCCGGGATTTTGATATTGCCGCTGCGCGTCAGGTTTTCCGCAATCTGCGGGATGATCATATTGGCCTTATAAACCGTGACCATATCCCCAATCCCGAGCGCAAGTCCCTCCATAATGCTGATATTGTGCAGGCTCGCGCGGGAGACGCTCGTACCCTCGAGCTCCACCGGCTCAAAGATCGCCACCGGGTTGATCAGCCCCGTGCGCGACGGGCTCCACTCAATGTCAAGCAGCTTTGTCTCGCGCAGTTCATCCCGCCATTTAAACGCGATCGAATGGCGCGGGAATTTTGATGTGCGCCCGAGGGACATTCCGTAGGCAATGTCATTAAAGGTCAGCACCAGACCATCCGAAGGAAAATCGTTTGACTCCACTTTCTTCGCAAAAGCAGCGACCGCATCCTCCACGGTATCCGCCGTGACAAGGCATTCCTCGACGGTTTCAAACCCCTGCCCCCGCAGCCACTGCATCTGCTCCATTCTGGTCACAGGCGCAGCGGATGCCTCTTTCTCGTGCGCGCTAACCAATGTAAACGCAAAGAAATGAACATTCCGCCTTGCGGTGATTTCATTGTTTAACTGACGCACTGAACCGGAGCACAGATTGCGCGGGTTCTTATAGCGCGCCTCAACATCCTCAATCCCAGCATTGATCTTTTCAAAATCGGAATATTTGATCACGGCCTCGCCGCGTAGGATTAGCTCACCGGCAAACGGGATGGAGAGCGGGATGTTCTTAAACACCCTCGCGTTGTTCGTGATGATCTCGCCGACTTCTCCATTGCCCCTGGTCGCGGCTTTAAAAAGTTTCCCTTCCCGGTAGGTCAGAACGATCGTCAGCCCGTCAAGCTTCCACGAAAGCACACCCTCTTTCTCCCCCAGCCAATCGGACAACGCCGCGGGTTCTTTTGTTTTGTCAAGCGAGAGCATCGGGCTGTCATGCCGCACCTTCGGCAGCTCGGAAAGCACTTCATAACCTGCGCGTACCGTCGGGCTGTCTGCCATGACAATACCGGTCTCTTCCTCCAGGGCTTTCAGTTCGTCGTAAAGCCGGTCATATTCTAAATTGCTCATGATCTCGCGGTCTTCCTGCTCGTAGGCAAATGCCGCGCGGTTTAATAATTCCGTCAGTTCCCTGATGCGTTTTTTCTTTTCTTCCATACTGCACCATCCTTATTTTTTTGTGCGGGATTTTCCTTCCTTTTGTCCGGCAGGGAAGATTTTCCTTCCGTTTCCGGTCTTAAAGCTTTCCTTTTGATTTCCTGCCGAAAATTCATGTTCCTGCTGCCTGCTGCGGAAACGTTCTTTCCTCTCCCTTCCACGAGGGTCTTCTTTCTCTTTACCGCGGCGGAAGTTTTCCTTCCTCTCCCTTCCACGAGGGTCTTCCTTTT
>CAMRSM010000018.1 GCA_947053345.1 uncultured Lachnospiraceae bacterium | reverse complement strand
AACGATTCGTAATCAGCCTTCGTCCGATAAAATATTTGGAAGAAGTATTATCTTTTTAAAACAGGTGCCGGATCGGTTGAAGAGGACGGAAGGATTCATGCGTTTGTCGTGGCGCAGCGAACCAGTGTATTGACAAGCGGTAGCGCGGAGAAGTTGCCCATGCCCTCCCTGTTGGGACAAACCTAAGATTTCCTGGTGTGCGCGCTCCTGGGTTTTCTGCCATTGTCCCGCCCCCGAAAGCGTGCCCCTTCGGCGTAATACCGCCCGCCTTTTTCTGGGTCTGCAGTTTTTTGCTGTCCCCGCCCCATTTGCGGAGCATGGAAACCCAGCCCGCAATACCCCGGGAGGGAACCCCTTCCCACGGAGCATCCCTGATGCGTAGGAGGGGGTGCGGCGGTTTACCGCTGTACCCCCTCCTGGTTTTCTGGTCGTTGCCGGGAGCTGCGGGAAAAGCTGTCCTGCCCATGGTACACCACGTTCCTGTAATACGTGGTCTGAACCTACAGTGTAAAACATGCGCGGAAGCCTTTGGTTACTGGCTTTGCAGGCATCTTTATTTTGTCCTGAAACCGTCCTTCCAGAACAAAATCATCTTCATAAATGTACTGGAAAGGCTATCCCCCCACAAGCAAAAAAAAGCACCTGCCCCGGGGGGCAATCCCCCAAAACTGGTACTTTCCATGCGCGATCAGGGGCTCGAACCCTGGACACCCTGATTAAGAGCTTGGTTTCCGGGATTTTACTGCCAGCGTGATTAGCAGCGTCTATACGCTGCTGTTTATGAATGCCCATCCATCGCAGGGAATCAAAAACGGCAGATAGTGTAGGCGGCAAGGGTGGGACCCTCCGGGCGACCTTTACCATACGGGTAATGGTCGCCGCCAATCGGAACGGGGATTTTGCCCTCTGTACCAGATTTCCTCCTTGCGGAGCAGGGAGACGGGAATCTGGTACAGAGGGCAAAATCCCCGTTGACAAGAAACAATAGGGTAAATAGTGCTAGATATTAGAAATCTTAACTTCTTTTTAAAAATTATTCTTACATTAAATTAAATCGACATCTGGTTTTTTTCTTGATAAATAATTTCATTTTCTTCATCACGAATATTTATTTGTTTGTAATTTATGTTTTCTTCGTCATTTATCTCATAAATGTTATTTGTAGTATACATCTTCAAATCATTATCTTCTTTTTCATCATGAGTTATTTCCATAATATCACCGGGCTGACATTCTAAATAAAGACAAATTTTTTCTATTGCTTCTCCACTTATATATGCACCTTTTCTTAATTTTGCAACAGTGGCGGATGACAATATATTTCGTAAATCAGATAATTTTATATGCTTTCTGTTTAACAAATCAAATAGTTTATAATATCGAATCATTTCTTATTCTCCTTTCAATATTTATTATATTTGCTTTTTAATGTTTAGTCAACTGAAAATAATATTTAATATTTTAAACATTAACTATTGACAACACTTTACAAATGTAGTATTGTTTATATATCTAAAGCACGTGTTTAGAAAAACGAACATATGGAGGTTACATGGATAATGAAAACTCGCACCTGATTTTTCAGTTAATTGAGGACAAGAATTATCAGGACGGCAATTATGAATTCAAGTACCAGAAAATCGCGGAGATTATTGAAAGCCTTTATAGGCTTCCAGTAATGAAAATTATGTTCTTGGATGAAATTGTATATTCCATGGCAGAACAAGTTAACGAGCCAGGACTATTTGAAGTGAACATGACACAGGTTTTCAACCAAGTTCCGGAACTAAAAAATTTTGGTAAAACGGAGGTTTAAAGTGTTCCACCCAATAGGGGGGAGACTACGACCCCCCCTATTGGGTTCAGTGTTCACGAAAACTAAAAACAACAAATCTTGGAAAAGGAGGTCGGATATTGACTATCGAAAAACAGACAAGAACTAGAAACTGGACATTTGTTTTATACCCAGAAAGTGCACCAACGGATTGGAGGGATATAATCAATGACATGCATCTTGAGTGGATAGAGAGTCCGTTACATGACAAGGACATTAACGCCAATGGGGAAGCGAAAAAGCCCCATATCCATATCCTTGTGCTTTTTGGCAATGTAAAATCGTTTGAGCAGGTCAAAGAAATCACAGACAAGCTTAACTGTCCGATACCAGAACGGTGTCATAATGCAAAGGCGCTTGTACGTTATATGGCGCATTTGGATAACCCGGAAAAGGCACAGTATAGCAAAGATAGTATTATCGCCCATGGCGGTATTGATCTTGCCAGTTTGCTCCGCCCGTCGTCCTCTGAACGTTATACCATAATCCGTGATATATTAGGTTTTGTCGGGGACAACAACATTACCGAGTATTGGCAGCTTGTTGATTATGCTATGTCAGATCGGTTTGAAGATTGGTTTCCGCTGCTGTGTGATAATTGCTCCTACGTGGTTAACCAGTATATAAAATCACTCCGATATAGTTTTTATCAGAAGTCGGCGAACGGCGAAAGCAGTACAACCTCTAGTGCAGTTGATATGCCGGGGTTACCTGTCGCGGGAATGCCGTCTGATACCCTGCGGGTAGGTTAGCGCATCCCTACACATACCGGGCTTTACAACGGAAACCCACACGCAGGGCGCGAAGCGAACCAGTGTATTGACAAGCGATAGCGCGAAGAAACTGTCCATACCTTCCCCATCGTATCAATCCCCAGATTTCTTGGTGTGCGTGCTTTGGGGTTCTATGCCATTGCCCCATCCCAGAAAGCGCGCTCCCTCGGTGTAAAGAGTAACGAATAAATCTTAGGAAGGCGAAATAAGAATGGGATGCTCTAGGGGACAAGAAATTTTCTGCAGGTGCTGCTGTGCTTTAGCGCTGTAGTACCTGCAGAAAATTTATCTCATTGAGCAGATCCATTCAGCCGTCCTGCCCCAGTACACCACGTTCCTGTAATACGTGGTCTGAACCTACAGGGTAAAACATGCGCGGAAGCCCTTGGTTACTGGCTTTGCAGGCATCTTTATTTTGTCCTGAAACCGTCCTTCCAGAACAAAATCATCTTCATAAATGTACTGGAAAGGCTATCCCCCCACAAGCAAAAAAAAGCACCTGCCCCGGGGGGCAATCCCCCAAAACTGGTACTTTCCATGCGCGATCAGGGGCTCGAACCCTGGACACCCTGATTAAGAGTCAGGTGCTCTACCAACTGAGCTAATCGCGCTTATTTGTTGTGCGAAAAGGTCTTTTCCCTCAACGCAAGATTGATTATATACCATGTTTTAAAAAAATGCAAGCATTTTTTTTAAAAAATTTTAATTTTTTTGTTACCCACCATTCTTCCTTTTATATTCCGTCCCCCAAAACCCATCCCGGAAGAAATTTTGAATGTACAAGACGCATATTTGCATGCCATGCTGGAAGAAAAAGGTATTGTTTCTTTGTCTGGCATGACCCCACTGCAACAGGGTATTTATCTTTGGAAGGAAGATATTACCCGCATATCCTCCGATGCCATCGTCAATGCTGCCAACAGTACCATGCTCGGATGCTTTATCCCTTGCCACGGATGCATCAACAACGCGATCCATTCGGCTGCCGGCATACAGCTCCGCTTGGAATGTTCCCGCATCATGGAACAGCAGGCAAAGCCGGAAACAGCCGGCAGGGCGAAAATCACTGCTGCCTACAATCTTCCCTGCCGCTATATCCTCCATACCGTCGGACCGCTCATATGAGGAAGGTAACGGAAAAAGACTGCAGACTGCTGGCTTCCAGCTACCGTTCCTGTCTGGAAATTGCCACTGACCGTCATTTAAAATGCATAGCGTTTTGCTGCATTTCCAAGGGTGAATTCCACTTTCCGAGCAAGAGGGCGGCAGAAATCGCCATACAAACAGTACAAGATTTCATAAAACAAAATAAAAACAGCCTGGAGGTGATATTCAATGTCTTCAAAGACAACGATTTTGGAATCTACAAGCGATTATTACAATAAAGCGAAACGACTGAAAGATAAAATCCAAACCGCGGATGCCATTGTCATCGGTGCAGGGGCGGGACTGTCCGCTTCCGCAGGTTTCACGTACTCCGACAGGCGGTTTCAGGAAATCTTTCCGGACTTTATAAAAAAATATGGTTTCCATGATATGTATTTTGCTGGCTTTTACCCATTTCCTACCTTGGAAGAACATTGGGCTTACTGGAGCCGCTACATTTTGGCGAACCGTTACCAAAGCATCCCAAAACCTGTCTACGACAACTTATTGTTGGTGATGCGGGGCAAAAATTATTTTGTTCTGACAACAAATGTTGATCACTGCTTCCAAAAAACGGGATTGACAAGCAGCGGATTGCACCGGATCTTGTCCCCCTCTGCCCTATCTGCGGCACGCCAATGTCCATGAACCTGCGGGCGGATACCAGTTTTGCGGAGGACGTGGGCTGGCACAAGGCCGCCGGCAGATACCGTGACTTTCTGCGCCGCCATACTGGGCAGCATATCCTGTACCTGAAACTGGGTGTGGGCAGCAATACCCCGGGAATCATCAAATTCCCGTTTTGGCAGATGACATACCAAAACCCAAATGCTGTATACGCCTGCATCAATTATGGGGCGGCTGCCGCCCCGCAAGAAATTAAAACACAGTCCATCTGTATCAACGCGGATATTGACACACTTTTAGAATATTTACAGTGACCATCCTTAAAAATCACCGCTGTTTCCTATTGACATTCTTGGTCTACCGTGATAAACTAATTATAGTCTATTGCAATAGATTATAATAGGAGGTGTCGGATCAATGATTGAAATGTTAGGAAGGCTTTGGCGCATGAGCCTGCAGGCATCGGTTATGATTTTATTTGTTTTGGCGGTACGCCCATTCCTGAAACGCTATCCAAAAGTTTATAGCTACAGTCTTTGGATACTTGTCGGGATCAGCCTGCTATGCCCGATCTCCATACGTTCCCCGTTCAGCCTTCAGCCGGCTTTACCGGATACGGCAGATTTTCTGGGGAGCGGGCAAAGATCCGGCTCACAAAGCTTAACACTGCAAGGAAACATCCACGACCTTATGGACATTTCCGGCACGGATGCCGATACGGCTCCCATCCCCGGGATTCCCGCTAACAATGGCGAATCCGGCAATTTCTCGGGCGGCGCTGCACAGGCCGCAGTCCCAACCGCAAATCAGACGGAACCGGACAGCAAGGACGTTTTACTTTGGTTTCTGTGCACATTTTATTTGGCGGGTACTGGCGCAGTCCTGTTTTATTGCTTTGCGCAATATCTGCGGGTACACCGCCGGATCGCAACTGCCATCCGCGAAAGCGGGAATGTCTGGCTGTGTGAAGCGGTGCAGTCCCCATTTGTGATCGGAATCCGAAAGCCCCGCATCCTGCTGCCTTACGGTCTGTCAGAGTCGGAAAAAGCACATATCCTGCTACACGAGAGAACCCATATACGGCATCACGATGCGCTGGCGCGGCTAATCAGCCTGATCTGTGTATGCCTTCACTGGTGGAATCCCCTCGTATGGTATGCTGCCCGGCTTATGGAACAGGATATGGAAATGTTCTGCGATGAGAGCAGTCTCGAGCATGCAGACCTCAGCGAGCGGAAAGCTTACGCAAAAACCCTTCTCTCCTGTGCAAGCCGCCAGAGCCGTCTGACCATCGGCCCGGCATTCGGGGAGTCCAATACAGAAAGGCGGGTGGAAAACATTATGAAGAAAAGAAAAAATAACCTTATTGTCCTGTGCGGTGTCATCTTGCTGGCAGTCTTTTGTGCCGTAGCTTTCATGACCATCCCGGACACGGGAAAACGCGCAGCAGAACCGCAGGAAGCACCGGTATATTTTGGCGACTTTACACTTGCAGGCGGGGCGATGTACATGAATTTCCCGGAAGATGAGATTTCAGATACTCGTCTTGCCCTGCCGGTCACCACCAATTATTGTGCCATCTACAAAAACAGGCTGTACTACTCCACGGATGAAATCGACCGGACAATAGATTACGTAACGGGGGGACATCTGACCATCTATTCCTGCAAATTGGACGGGACAGACCAGAAAAAAATATTAGATATACCGGAAATCTATTCTATTTTTGACATGGTGCTCCGGGATGATTCCCTGTACTGCAGTTACATCAAGACCGAGGACGATGATGCTTGCATCGTCACCAAGGTATCCATTTCCGGGGAAAACCTGACGGAGTACTCGTTGGCCGGGGATTATGGTGGACTTTTCCTTTTCTATAAGAACCGGGCCTATACCCGGGCATTTGCAGGAAACAGGGAAATAATCTTTTATGTACATGACCTGGACACAGGCAGATCCGAAGAATTGTACCGCTGTACGGGCTATTTTCTGGAAAATTACTGTGTTGCGGACGACGGCATCCTGCTGCTGTTGGGCAATAATGATAATCTCACGCTGCTGCGCGTCAGTGAGGACAAAAGCGTTACGGACTATGGGAATTTTGAAGGACAGACCGGGCAACTGTTTTCCGGCCAATCTTCCTATTGCGGTATAGGCAGCATGCTGTACCAGCTGGATAAAAAGCAGGATGTCTGGATTCCGTTCGAATTATCCCTGCCGGAGCACATACAGCCATACGGCATTACCCCGATCATGGAGGAGGGGGATAACCTGTATTGCTTAATATCCGGTAATGTACCGGACAACGAATGGTATAATACTTTCCTGCTGCGGTTCAATACAGAAAGCGGGGAAAGCACACTTCTTCGGGAATTCTACCTTCCGTGACAGCAAGACCCTCCGGCGGCACTGCCAAGCCGCCGGAGGGTCTGTCTTTTCCTTCTGACAATCGGTCTGTATATCAGGCTAACTGTAAAGTCCCAAAAAACGGAACCATCGAATACCGATGCTCTGTCCCACTTTTCCCCTATCCGCTTTATACAAGATACCCTTCCACAATACAATCCTCGATCACATATTTCGCCTGTTCCGGATCAAGCTCATGCTTATTTAACAGCTTACAAATTCGTTCCGCTTCCTCAAGCTGCCTCGTTACATCATGCTGCACCGCGACCATCTCGCCGTTCTTATTCAGAAAAATACCGTATGCGGTATAGCTTATTCCATAACAGTCAAGATGTTCCGAACAAGGTTCATATGTAAATCTCATTTTTTCTGACATAACTCCATTCCCTCCTTAAGCATGACTTTCTTGAGACATACTATAGCATAACATCCCGGAATACAAATGGAATCGAAATGGAATTTTAACTCCGAAACTTAACTATCCCTGCCTGAAATTCTCTGAGCCCTCTCCCATAAGGAATGGATACGCTCCTCAGCCCAACTATATTCTAACATATAATCACCGAAAAAACGTTCTTTTGCCTCTATACTTCCTTCCATTAGTTCGAACATATCACAGTCTACCTGTCTCATATCTATGCTGCGTATGCCTCTTTTCTGGATAAGGATGCTCCCGATCTTATATTCATCCAACTCACGTTTCAATGTTTTTACGACCTTGCTGCACAGGCTTTGGGTTGCCTCATCATTCGGGCGGTCCTCCCAGAGTACCGTGATAATCTGGTCGGTCGTCACCGTACCTCCCTGCCGGTCGATCAAGAGCGCTAACAATTCTTTTGCCTTCGCACTCTTAAATATAACGGGCTCCCCATCTACAAAAAGATCAAAATATCCGAATGTCCGCGCATAAATATGCTTTTGGTTGCGCTTTGCCAATAATTCAGCAGATTTGACTGCATGTAAAAGACCTTCATGGCTAAATGGTTTTGGCAGGTATACCGCCACCTTCAAACACTGTTCGTCCCTTATCTCAACTCTTTCCGTTGTCGCGTAGATCAGCATCAGCGCAGGATTGATTTCATGAAGTTTCCATCCAAGCTCAATGCTGTCCATCTCCGGCATCTGAAGATCCAATATTGCCAAATCAACAGGGTTCTTCTGCATATATTTGATTGCATTGCCCGGGTTGTGAAAAGCACCGACGACATCCAACCGTTCAATCGTACCCGCGAAAAACAGAATTATTTCACGGGATATCTCGTCGTTATCTATGATTATCGTTCTTTTTAATGCACTCATTCCTATATCCTTACTGCAGCTTTCCGCATAATTTCCCACGATCATTTATAGTTTAACACATTATACCATAAAATACCAGCCCATATTGTTAAAAAATCAGCTACTAATTAGATAAATTTATTTCACCTTGTATTTACAATACTTCGAACTTGTAGTATAATTAAATACAACTTATTCAAAATGGGGGAAATCATGGCAAAATACAAGGATGTCAGCAACTGGCTTCGGGAAAAAATTATGGATGGAACCTTTGCCATGAACAAGAAAATTCCTTCTGAGAATAAACTTGCCGAAAAATTTGGTTACAGCCGTCAGACCGTACGGCAGGCAATTGGGATATTGGTATCGGAGGATCTTCTCGTGCGGGCACAGGGAAGCGGTACCTATGTCAGCCGCCATGCCGCTAAAATCCGGCAGCCTGCTACCAAGCGCATCGGTGTGGTCATTACCTGCCCGGATGACTATATTTTCCCCGGAATCATCCACGGCATCGAGGATGTGCTGAGCAGGGAGCACTACACTATGACACTCGGCATCACGCACAACCGCTATACGGACGAAGAAAACGCACTGCGCCAGATGATTGCGAACGGCGTGGACGGACTGATAGTTGAAAGTACAAAATCCGCCCTTCCAAATGCCAATAGGCTGTTGTACCGGGAAATCTTTGACCGCGGTATCCCGGTCGTGTTCCTGAACGGGTATTACTACGGCCTGAAAGAATCCTATGTCACTATGGACGATATTGAAGCAGGGAAAATCGCGGCAAAAGCCTTGGTCAGCCGCGGACACAAAAACATTGGCGGCATTTTCAAGTCTGATGATATCCAGGGCATAAAGCGCTATGAAGGGGTGCAGGCTTTCATGAGGGATAAACAGCTTGCGCTCGCGGAAAACTCTGTTTTTTGGTACACGACCGAAGATATCCCGTATCTCTTTACCGGGGATTTTGATACCGTACTCCTTTCCCGTTTTTCCGGGATTACCGGGCTTGTATGCTATAATGACCAGATTGCCGCGTCGCTGGTCAGGCTCTTCACCCGCCATGCGTTGTCTGTCCCGGAAGATATTTCTGTCGTAAGTTTTGACGATTCCTCCCTTGCGGACACAGTATCCTGTGGTCTGACATCCGTCGTGTACCCTTCCGTAGGAATCGGGCACAATGCGGCAGAGATCATATTAAAAAAACTCTCCGACCCGGCCTGCGGGGACTGCATCATCATGGCTCCGAAATTGAATGAACGCGGCTCCATCCGCGATCTGACTGTTATCGGTGCCGCAGCAGATACCAGCATTTTATGATCTGTGCATGACTGTTTTCCGGGTAGATCCGGCAACAGTTAAAATAAAAAAAGAAAGGATGTATACCAAATGCTAGAACAATTAAAACAGGAAGTCTATGAAGCAAACATGCTGCTGCCAAAACACGGCCTTATCACCTTTACCTGGGGCAATGTCTCCGGCATCGACCGCGAAAAGGGGCTTATTGTCATCAAACCGTCCGGTGTGGAGTACGATATTATGAAACCAGAAGACATGGTGGTGGTTGACTTAAACGGCAACCGCGTGGAAGGCAACCTTAATCCATCCTCAGACACGCCTACCCATATAGAGCTTTATAAAGCATTCCCAAACATCGGCGGTGTCGTACATACCCATTCGCGGTGGGCCACAACAATGGCACAGCAGGGCATGGGGGTTCCCGCTCTCGGCACAACGCACGGCGACTATTTCTACGGTGAGATCCCATGCACACGCAAGATGGCACCAGGAGAAATCGCAGGGGAATATGAAAAAGAGACCGGTACAGTGATCATTGAACGCTTCAAAGAATCCGGCATCAATCCGGACGATGTCCCTGCCGTTCTCGTTTACAGCCATGGTCCGTTCACTTGGGGTACTGACCCGCACAATGCGGTCCACAATGCAGTTGTTCTTGAGGAAGTTTCCTTTATGGCATGGCATAATCTGGCTCTTTCCAACAATACCATCAAACCGATGCAGCAGGAGCTGCTTGACAAGCACTATCTAAGAAAGCATGGTGCAAATGCCTACTATGGCCAGGCAAAGAAAAATTGATCTATGAATACCAAATCCCCCATCTTACCTTCACAGGTACACGGTGGGGGATTTTTCCCAAGTTTCCTGTTGCGTCCTTCTCCAAAATGCTCTATAATAAATACCGTTACGATATTGTCCATACCATTCCGATTGAGGTTGATATAGAACATGAAAAAGAACACGATTCATTTATTTCAAAGTACTGCATTTTTCCTGCTGCTTACTTTATTATTTACCATACTCCCGCCATGCGGGACAGCCAACATTCATGTAAAGGCAGAGGAATCCGGCTCTGATACCGACTTTGTCTGGCCGTCAGGACCTTCCACGTATGCGGATGCCGCAATCGTGATGGAGGTCACAACAGGACTTACCCTCTACGAAAAGAATATTTACACCGCATACTATCCTGCCAGTATCACGAAAGTACTCACCGCCCTTTTGGCACTGGAAAATTGCTCCATGAATGAGATTGTCACTATGTCCGATGCCGCGGAGCATAACGTATACGGAAGCCGCATCGGTCTGGTATCCGGTGAGCAGGTCACACTGCGGGACGCAATGTACGGCATGTTATTGGAATCTGCCAACGAAGTATCTTATGCCATCGGGGAGCATGTCGCCGCCAAGGTGAACCATTCATCCGGCTCGATGGAGGAGTTTGCAGCACTGATGAATACGCGTGTCAAGGAACTGGGCGGCGTGAACAGCAATTTTATAAATTCCAACGGACTACACGAAGCGGAGCACTATACCTGTGCCTATGACATGGCATTGATCGGCAGGGCAGCGATCCAATATTCCGATTTCCGCAAAATTGCGGGGACACGTACCTACACCATTCCCCCAACCAATAAAAACGTAGCCCGCCCGCTCGCGAACCATCACCGTTTTATCCGCAAAACACTGAATTATGACTATGCAGTTGCGGGAAAAACAGGCGGGACAACGGAGGCCTTGACAACGCTCATAACTTTTGCGGAAAAGGACGGACTTTTGCTGGTCGCGGTCGTTCTCCATGTGGATACGGCGCTGCACGCTTACGAGGATACGATCAATATGCTGAATTTTGCTTTTGAGAACTATTCCCTGTACAGCATACGTGACACGGAGTTAAATCTGGAGCTTTCGTTCCCTCCCCTGTTCTCCCAGACCGCCGCTTTCTCCGATACCGAAAACTCCCTGATCCATATTGGGGATAACAGCAACGTTGTGTTGCCAAACTCCGCTAATTTTTCGGACGCAGCAAAAACCATTACCTATTCCCCTGTTGAAGAATTTGTCCACGGGGACAATATCATCGGCCAGATTTCCTATCAGTTTGCGGGAAAATACATCGGTTTCGCGGATATTATTTATTTTAATCCGGATTATCCGTTTACCCGCGCCGAATTTGAAGCGTTATGGCCAAGTTATATGATCCCCCCGGATATCGTGTTTAAGGAAGACAACGGAATCTTTGTCCCAATCAACCAGGAAAAAGAAGATCCTGCCACGGATGAAGAAGACCCCGTGGCAGAAACCGAAAACCAAAGTGGGCCGCATTGGCTTCCGGTCGCGCTGGGGGCAGTAGCTGCTATTGTTATTCTTTTAGCAGGATGGTATATTGTCCGTATCGAGATTCCGCACCGGAGGCGAAAGCGTGCATATAAGCGCAAGCATGATGCAAGGCTTAGATCCTACCATGATTTTCCGGATGACCATATCACGCATTGAGTGCAAACCAGGCAATCAATATTTTTTTTCTGATTGATGCGACGGATGCGCAGCCGCAATGCCGCTTTGGCAATTTTTCCGCATGGATCTGCGCTTAGAAACAAAGAGGTGGTTGAATAATTCTAAATCCTACAACATACGGTTATAAATTGAAAAATACCGTATGTTGTAGAGAATGAAGATTTATTTTATATCTTCTATCTTAAATTTTCTAATCCCAGAATGCACTGGTTCAAATATATAATCCATATCTTTTCTCCTTAAATTCATCATATAAATTATTTACTTTTCTTGCAATATAAATATGTAAAAATGATAACATGCAATATACTATTCGTCACCATTCACTTATTTCTCAACAACTCTATTTGCATGGTGCTAACACCATTTTATATGGTCTATGAGAAAACTCTAATTGAACGGCGCATTCCTTAGCTCCTCATTGTATGAGAACAGGCAAATCAAAATTCAATCGGCCGAATTTCCTCAGTATGTCCAAATCGCGTATGATAAAATTACTACCCCAATAATAGTTTCCAATTGTCTGTTCAGCCACACACCATCGCTTGCCGTCCGGATGAGGATTGCTTTGTTCATATGCGTCAAGTTCCTCGGCAGAAAAAAGCTGAAACTCGTGTGTGCTGAGCAACGAGTCAACGATTGTGTCCAGATTCATATCCACAGTGCGTCTGCACTCCGGATAAAATCTGCTTTCCGGTGAAGCTACAAAATAAACCGGTAGCGGCAACCAGGATGGATATGTTGCAGGGTCAAATGCTCCAATGTTCAATGCTACTGGATCGTAATCGGGATAGCCATTAAGAAGAACCTGCCCGCATTGTCCATACCGTTTTTTCAACCCCTCTGCTTTACAGTAGATATTGCTATCTTCGTCTGCATATTTGAGAATGAAGTCCGCAAGGCGCTTAGTTACTCCGATATCGGCTTCTGCTGCTTTCCTTGAATCGAAATGAAACCATGGCATATGCGCGAAGTCATTATTGCTTGGGATTCCCTGCATCCCCACCCAGCCGTCGTCCAAGAAATATGCCCCGGAGCTCAGGTATTTGACGATACCCGCAATGATATTATTTTTTATGCTGCTTTTGTAAGCACCCGTTGTATCCAGATAATCCAGCGCAATACATACCGTATAGGGAGATGAATTTGGGTTCCAGTTATTGCACTCAATGTTGTATCCAAAACCGCCATCTTCATTTTGGTAGCTTGATAAAACCAACAGAAAATCATCGCAGCTGCCATTTTCAAAAAGAAACTTCCATTTCGTATAGTCGAGAGGCCTTGCACTGCGGTGAACTAACTTTCTCAATCTTAAAAATTCATCAAGGGATATTTTTTTCAATATCATTACCTCCGCTTTCATTTCATTTGCTGTTGATTTATTATACTACATCCTCACCCCATACGGCACAAAATTATAGGACATGATTTCTGCTATGCTCTAACACTCTAATCCTCTGACGATTTCTCAATCTTGTGTTTCTTCCCTTTCAAATCTTCTGTTTTTCATATAGATTATTTCGCTTCCTGCAGAGTTCTTTGATACACTTCAACCGCGCCCGCCATTTCCCCTCGCCAACCCGGCTCTATCTATATATATTCCCCGGTTTACAGAAACCTAACTCATTTCCGTCCGGATTAGCTATTGTAAATTTTCTTGTCCCCCCAGGGAGTATCATGAATCGGCTCTATAACAGTTACTTTATTTTTCAGTTGTTCCCAAAACCAATCAACTTCTTCCCTATTATTATCCTCAACAAACACTGGTGCGCCAATAGATCTATGGGACAGTTCAAACTCCAGTTTGCTCATTTGATTATATCACTTCCGTTTTTCATTTACCCAAAAAATATAGGGCGTGGCAACCGCCACGCCCCGCATTTATTATCGTCCTAACAAATAGCAAACACTTTATTCTTGCGGATTCAGCGCGGCGATCAATGCTGCAATATCATCCGGATCCATCTTTTTGTTCGGATCATCCATTTCAGGAAGTGACGGTGTCTGGATTGGATCCGGGTCTGGAATCACGATTGAATCCGGTGCCGAGGCAGATATCGGGTCTGGTACAGGTTCTGATGCCGGCTGATTTGCCGCACCCATCGACGCAAACAGAGCCGCAATCTCATCCGGAGTCATTTTCTTGTTAGGGTCATCCATCACCGGCAGCGGTAGTTCTTCTTTCTTCGGCTGCGGCTTTGTAGCTTCCTGCACTGTTTCCGGTTCAGCAGCAATCTCTTGCCCAGATTCCGGGACAGATTCCTGTATTGGTTCATCGGTCGCGTCCATTTCTATGTACTGCTCCGGTTCACCGGCTTTTTCCGTTTCCATGTCCGTTTCCGGCTCAGCTGCTATCTCCGCACCATCATTAACGCTTGCTTTATCGCCTGTTTCCGGCATATCTTCCTGCTTCTCCAGTGCGCTCGCAATATTTGCCGACATGCTCTGATAGAATTCCTCCGCTTCCTCAATCGCTTCCGTCGTCTCATGGATATCATGCTGCAGCTCTGCCGTGGAACTTTGTAATTTCTGGACAAGACGGTCTATGTTCTGGTTCATATTTAAGGCTAGCTGCCTTGTGTTTTCTTTGTTATATTTTGCGACTGTCTTTAATGCATTTACCTGTATCTCCGCAAGCTTCCTGTTTTCGGAAAGAGCCCTCTCCTGCAAAGAAATAGTTTTTTCCAGAAGTTCTTTAATCTGTAAATTCCCGCCGCCTGCCGTGAATTCTTGCTCCAGTTTGACAGCGCTGCGCTTTGTTATCGTATAAATTGCCCGCTGTGCATTGAGTAATTCATCGAGCTTCCTGTCAAGCTCCATGCGGTCGCGTTCCCTTTCCTCCTGCTTTTCCTTTTCATTATGTGAAAAAAATAAATACCCGGCAATCAATACAACAATTCCCGCAATCCCTACCGCTGTAAAATCGTCACCGAGCTGCAGGAGCACAAATACGGAAAAAAACAGAGATGCCAAAAAAAACAACCGGTAGAATATTTTAATTATGTTCTTGCTCTTCAAGTAAATTTCCTCCTTGATCATTACTTTATGTTTTCTGATGACATTATACCATGTCCTCCGGACATGCTTCCCTGCGGGACATGCACATGATTTGCCGATGAAACTGTCCTCCCTTTGGTCGGACCGCAAATCAGCGCTGGTATAAGTCTGACGACATTATACCATAATATCTAAAAAAAGAAAATGCTTTTCTTTAATAATCAACAGTTTTGACAAAAAATCTACTTGCCCTTGTTTCCGATACTCTTTTATGATAGTATATTCAACGAGTTCTATCATAATTTTTAACAACAGAAAGCTGTGGATATAGATGAAAAAAATAAAATTTGAAATGGTCTGCCTTTGCATTGTGGGTACATTGCTCACATCATGTTCCGGCCAACATCCGATCGAGCCCGATGCCCCGGTATTAACTCCCGTGATCACCCCTAGCTCTGCCCCTGTTCCCACACAATACCCAACGGATGCGCCGGAACCTTCAAACGCGGAAGTTATGGATGAAACACCCACATCGGAACCAACTCCGTCACCGACCCCGATACCTGAACCAAATCTTTCATGTATGTACTTGAATTATGCCAACTCCTTCCCGGTTGTCGTCACAAACGATTACATTGTAGAATTTCACTATGACGATACCGTGACCGTGACCAACAGCGAAGGGCAATCTTATAAGTTTTCCCTTTCCCAATCCGTAGCCTCGGGGGAAATTGACCTTTCTGACCCGGATTTATGGTATTTTTGCGGGGCGTTTCAGCTTGAAAATATTATTTATGCGCATTATGATTATTTGAACGGAATGTCAATGACACCTTCCATGCTGATTAAAATGGAATTACATGATACAGATGCCGATGTGGACTGTTGTATTTTGTCCTCCAATCCCAAAAAGCATTTTCAGGACAATTTTACTGCTGCAAAAAATCAAATATATTATACCAACACTTATTATACTGACAACGGGAAGGCAACTACAGATATTATGCGCACGGATATGGACGGTGGGAGCATTACGGCTTTTTATGAGGGAATCCCTGGGGAAACTATTCATTGTATGACTTGCGATGGGAATTATCTCTCCTATGTAATAACGGGTTTGGATGGGAAACACCGTTTTATCAGTATCAACCTCATAACAGGGGAAGAAAACCTGCTTACAACACGTCTTTCACAGCCCGATTTTCTGATTGGCTGGAATGGTTATGTCCTCACCTCTGTGCAGAGCGGCCGATTGGCCTATATTGACTGTGAGACGGCGGCAGAAAAGTCCATTGCTTACACGAATGATGACTCCGTCTCAGCGGGCTATCCGTTGACGGATGGCAGCACACTTTATCTCCCGCTTATCCGCTACTCCGGAAACATCGCAACTATCTTGGTTCCGCTTGACCTGCGGGTGGAAGAGAGCCTTCCGGAAATCCGTCTGGATGACAGCTATTATCACAGTGTCGGGATGATAGACGAATTTCTATATGCGGAGAATGTTGATTCTTTTAAAGTTTTTGATTTGACGAAGCGCGATGCAGAGTAATGTTTTTACCACAATTAAATATTTTTAAAAATTTTAGTAACTTACGAAATTTCCACTTGACTTTATAGCGCTTTTTCACTATAATATATACGTTACATCGTAAGTCCTCGTAGCTCAGTTGGATAGAGCGACCGCCTCCTAAGCGGTAGGTCGGACGTTCAAGTCGTCTCGGGGACGTTAAAAGCATTGAGAACATTGTGTTTTTCAATGCTTTTTTCATATAATGACAAAAAAGAGAAAAATCCCTGTTTTCCAAACAATATTATCCGTAAAGCGATTTTCTCAAGCGGCTCAAAACATCCAGATATTTCCATTTTTATAGAGATACCGTTTCCGCTATAAAAATAGCAGGTGTAACGAATATGGACTGCAAGCAACACTTTGCCGAAAAAATATTCAGCAAATATAGTATCACTTGCAGTCACATAACTTGACCTATCTCATTTTTTTCTACGCATTAAAATCTACATGCCCCTGCATCCATACAATCCCGCGGAACCGCCGGCCGACAAGCGGCTCGCCTAACAAATCCTTCCGATTGATACAAACCTCGAATTGCATCAGATTGCAGCAGAGCTGCAAAATGCAGATCTCTTCCCCAGTCTGGCTGTTTTCCTCCATCCGGACATTCTCAATCATCCCAAGTACGGTATAATTATCTGACTCGGAACCGTAAGGAATAAAAGATGTATTCACGATGGAATAAATGTCTTCTTTTTGTATCCTTTTCGAAACCATAGAATACAAATCAATATCATCAAGTGTTAGGCTCTCTATTGCTTCTTGGTTCCCCTTTTTTGCTTCCGCGATCAATTTCGATCGCTGTGTCAGATCCGCGTTGATCTTTTCTGCACGAATGTCCTGCTTTACCGGGAGTAATATTTTCCCTTCGCGTGCCAAACCTGTAGCAACGACCGGATGAACCATCCCCTCACCTCGTCTGCCCACTTTCATGTAGTCTACTGCATTCTGTAAATAGAAGATAAGGGAAACTCCCAGCCGGAAGTCATCGCACATTCCTGTGTAGGCATCGGTATCGACCCGCTTGCTGATAAAAATTTCTTCTTGCGCGCTGACAGTGGTTCCTTTTAGATACGGGAAATAATGTTCCATATGAAACTGATTCTCTGCATCGTATTCACCGCGCACGACAATGCCGATCCCCGGCGCAACTTCATAAGAAAGTTCTGCCATCCGCATTTTCCCGTCTGCAAAAATACTTTTTTCTTGCGCATCCCGAATTGCTGTTTGGATCAATGCCTGTTCTTCTTTATGATTTTTTAGACTTCCATACCCGATTGCTTTCAAAAAACTATGCATTTCATAATCCCCATTCTATGAAAGGAAATAACTTTAAAACAGTTTTCCTTTTACTATTTTACTCCAACTCCTCAGTTCCTGCCCTCGCCTTTGCCTGCTCAAGTGCATGCTTTTCTTCCTCGGCCAATACTACATAGGATTCACCCTTGATGATTTCCTTCGAATATGTGTAACAGCCCTCTCTCGTATGCATAGATGTAATCAAGAACCCGTTGTTATTATTATCTAATAGACAGAGGGAAAAACTGAGCCTTCCTCCCATTTCTTTAAAAGCATCATATTTCACTAAACCAACCTTCTGAAATGCAGTCTGGATATCATTGTAATTTTGCTTGACATCCGCCATCAATTTCACATTTTCTTCTGTGAGCCGGTCAATCTCCGCAAACTTTTTCAAAATGCTCTTCTCAAGACTACTCCCACTTTCGCCCTGAAGAAATGTCTGATATCTCTTTTTCATCTTCGAATGTTGGACAAACAAAGCCAAAAACAAAATAATCAATATGAGATCAACCGCTAACAACCCCAAAATCACATACCCTGCATCAATCCCTGCTTTCTGAAATATATCCATATAAACTCCCCTTTTCTGCAGTGCCTTAATGTAAATAAAATACATACCTGGCATTACCTGTAAGCTTGAATACAACAAGTTTTCTTTCTTGGTTTCCCTATTTGTTTTGTATTTGGTTCATTAAGTCAATGATACGCTCCAATTCATCAGAAGAATAATATTCAATCTCAATCTTTCCCTTGTCTTTTGCTTTCCGGTTAATTGTAACCTTACTGCCAATGATAGTCTTCAGCTTTTCTTCCAAGTCACGATAGACAGCTTCATGCTCTTGTGGCTTTTTTTCCGGCTTTTCCGGTTCTTTTTCCGTCAGTTTTTTGATCAGTCGTTCAACCTCGCGCACACTTAATTTCTCATCAAAAATCTTCATGGCAGTCTGATATTGCAGCTCCATATCGGACAAAGACAACAATGCCCTTGCATGGCCGCTTGTGATCATGTCATCTACCAGCATCTGCTGCACGCGTTCGTCCAGTTTTAAAAGCCGCATAGAATTTGTCACGGCAACACGGCTTTTTCCTACACGGTTTGCCACATCGTCCTGTTTCAGTCCAAATTCCTCAATCAGTTTCTTGTAAGCAAATGCTTCCTCAATTGGATTCAGATTTTCCCGCTGAATATTCTCAATCAGGGCAATTTCAAAAACTTCCTGATCAGAATATTCTTTTACTATAACCGGAACATCCTTAAGCCCTGCAAGCCTTGCTGCCCTCCATCTGCGCTCTCCTGCAACAATCTCATATGTCTTTCCTCTTTTCTGTACAATCAACGGCTCAATCACACCATGCTGCTTAATTGAATCCGCCAGTTCCTGCAAGGAATCTTCGTTAAAGTGTCTCCTTGGCTGGCTTTTATTTGGTTCCAACTGTGTGATTTTTATTGATGTTTCACGTGAAACATCTTCGGATACACTTCCCTTTGCCGGATTTTCTTCAAGCTTTGAAGTGATAAGCGAATCCAATCCCTTTCCCAATCCATGTTTTACTGCCATTATTTTCCTCGTTTCTATCAATGCATTGATTTTATGTGTTTTGCTTTCTGCTCATTTTCTTATTTTAATTGCATCTTATTTTCGGCGGAACAACTTTTTCTTTTCATTCTTCTTTTTCTCTTCTTTATTTGTTTTCGGCAATTCCGGTAACTCCTGTTCCCCACGTCCATCTTGTTTTAGTATTTCTTCTGCCAATTCCCTATATGCATCCGCGCCTGCTGACTTTGTGTCATACATACTGATTGGCAGACCGTGGCTTGGTGCTTCTGCCAAACGCACATTTCTCGGTATTATCGCATTGTAAATATTTTGTTCCAGATTACTTCTTACATTTTCCACAACCTGCAGGGATAAATTTGTCCTTGCATCATACATCGTAAATACAACGCCTTCAATCTCCAGACGGTTATTTAAGCGCTGCTTGACCAAATTGATAGTATGGATCAACTGAGATAACCCTTCCAATGCATAATATTCACATTGGATCGGTACCAAAACTGAATCCGCAGTCGTCATTGCATTTACTGTTAATGTATTGAGAGAAGGAGGACAGTCAATCAAAATGTAGTCAAAAAACTCTTTGATCGGTTCCACTTTCTCACTTAATATGTATTCTTTGTTATCTATACCGATCAATTCGATTTCCGCACCTGCCAGATTGACATCCGAGGGAAGTACGAACAAGTTATTAACTACGCTTTTACACATACACTTCTCAATGGAACATTCATCAATCAGCATCTGATAGATCGTATTCTCCAATCCATCTTTGTTAATTCCAAGACCACTTGTTGTATTTCCCTGCGGGTCAATATCAATAACAAGAACTTTCATTCCCTTCTCCGCAAGACAAGCGGATAAATTGATCGCTGTTGTTGTCTTACCGACACCGCCTTTTTGGTTTGCTATTGCAATAATTCTCCCCATATTTCACCATCATTCCCTGCTGTATTTTCAAGGTTTATTATAACACCTTTCTCCATGTTGTTCCACTCATTTATCAATATTTTTTATTTTAATTCCGAATTTCTTTACTTACTTTGTAAGCAGTGGACTACTTGCAGGCTTCCCGCCGGCACGGGGATATTTTTTTGGTGTTTCTGCATTCTTTTTTATCAAAAACAAAGCCCTGCCTGCATCGCTTTCCGGAAGTATAAAAGAAACCTGCCGTATATACTTTCCCCCCAGCTGCCCAATAGCATATTCTGCTTCCTGCAATTCTTCCTCTGACTTTATCGACTTGTAAGGAATAAAAAAGCCGTTTTTCCTGACAAAAGGAAGACAGTATTCACACAAGGAAACTAATCTTGCGACTGCCCGTGAAACACAACAATCATACTGTTCCCGAAACTCTTCCTTGCGTCCGTATTCTTCCGCCCTTCCATGAATAGCTGATATATCTTTTAAAGAAAGTTGACGTATCACTTCATTTAAAAAATTGATCCTTTTGTTTAACGAATCCATTAAAACTACATCCAGAGAAGGAAATGCAATTTTTAATGGGATTCCGGGAAAACCTGCACCTGTTCCGAGGTCAAGAAGTTTTATATTCCTTCGCATGTTTTTGGATGTTTCACGTGAAACATTTTCCAGTTTTACAATGGATAAACTGTCCAAAAAATGTTTTGTAACCACATCATCGTAGTCCGTTATTGCGGTCAGGTTCATAACTTTATTCCATTCAATCAATAGATCATAATAATCTTCAAACTGTTTTAACTGGTCTTCGTTCAATGCAATTTCCAGTTGTTCCAATCCTCTTTTAAATTTACTGTTATCTCTCATGTTACCTCTATTCTGTTAAACAAATGACGAATCGACATTAGTATTACACTGCATACTCCTTTTATAATGCTCTAAATAAACAAGAAGAACGGAAATATCTGCCGGAGATACTCCGGATATTCTTGATGCTTGGCCGAGATTTTCCGGACGAATCTTTTTAAGTTTCTGCCTGGCTTCTATGCGGAGTGACGGTACAGCTTCATAATCAATTTCATCCGGTATCTTTTTTTCCTCCATCTTTTTAAACTGTTCTACCTGACGGAGCTGACGTTTGATATAACCTTCATACTTAATATTGATTTCTGCCTCAAAAATAACATCCTCCGGAAGAGCTTTTCTCCCCGTGTCAAAAGGTGCCAACATATCATAGGTAATTTCCGGACGTTTTAGCAGGTCGCTAAGAGTAATTCCACTATTCAACGCAGAGCTTCCAATCTGTTTTAAAAATGACTGCATTTCTTTAGTTGCTCCTACTACCGTGTGCAACAGCCGCTCTTCTTCTTCTTTTATCAGAAGCTCTTTTTCTAAAAACTTTTGATATCTCTCCTCATGGATCAAACCGACCTGATACCCAATTCGGGTCAATCTGAGATCCGCGTTATCCTGACGGAGTAATAAACGGTATTCTGCGCGGGAAGTCATCATTCGGTAAGGTTCATGTGTTTCTTTCGTGACAAGATCATCAATCAAAACACCGATATATGCCTGTGATCGGTCAAGTACAACTGGTTTTTTGCCCAACAGTTTCATGGCAGCGTTAATCCCGGCAATTAACCCCTGTGCGGCAGCCTCCTCATATCCGGAACTTCCATTAAACTGGCCTCCCGCAAATAACCCTTCAATTACCTTAAATTCCAACGTTGGCTTTAACTGCATTGGATTAATACAATCATATTCAATTGCATAAGCATTTCGTACAATCTTTGCATTTTCCAAGCCCGGAACAGAACGGTACATTCTTATTTGTACATCTTCTGGCAGGCTGCTTGACATTCCGGCAATGTACATTTCATTCGTATAATTACCTTCTGGCTCTATGAAAACCTGATGTCTTTCCTTATCAGCAAATTTAACTACTTTATCTTCTATGGACGGACAGTATCTTGGTCCGGTTCCCTGGATATTCCCGGAAAAAAGAGGGGAACGTGATATATTTTCCCGGATGATCTCATGGGTTTCTTCATTTGTATATGTCAACCAACATGAAACCTGATCCTTTGTAATATCTTCTGCGGTATTTGTAAATGAGAAAGGAACTACCTTTTTATCTCCAAACTGTTCTTCCATTTTTGAAAAATCTATGGATCTCTTGTCAATCCGTGCCGGCGTTCCCGTTTTGAAGCGGTACATTTCAATTCCATGTCTAATCAAAGAATCCGTCAAATGATTTGCCGCAGGTAAACCATTTGGTCCGGTATAAGTGCTCATTTCACCGCAAATACATCTGGCTTTCAAATATACACCGGTACAAAGAATCACGGCGCGGCACGGATAAATACCGCCCGAATAAATCTTCACCCCGGTAATCTTATTCTCATCTGTCAGAATTTCCGTCACTTCTGCCTGCTTCAATGTAAGATGTTCCGTATTTTCCACAACCGCACGCATTGCATTGGTATAATCTTGTTTATCTGCCTGTGCGCGCAACGAATGTACTGCAGGTCCTTTTGAAACATTTAGCATTTTGGATTGAATGTAAGTTTTATCAATATTCTTTCCCATTTCTCCGCCCAGTGCATCAATTTCACGAACCAGATGACCTTTGGAAGTTCCCCCGATATTTGGATTGCATGGCATCATCGCAATGCTATCCATACTGACAGTAAACATAATCGTTTCCAGACCAAGCCTTGCACAGGCTAATGCCGCTTCACACCCCGCATGCCCTGCCCCTACCACAACGACATCATAATTCTCGTAAATCAAGTTATACGCCATTTCAACCTCTCACCTCGATGTATAATGGATTTTCATTCTCCGTTTATGTCCGATCATTACATAAAATGTTTCACGTGAAACATTCCAAGCCATACATCTCTAAAATAGAAAAAGAATGATTTATAATCTTTACAATATTGTAACATTCCGTTGAATTGGATTAAACATCCATATCACAATATTCCATTCTATTTTCCCATACAAAATTCCTTAAAAATCATGTTTACCAAATCTTCATCCACAGCTTCCCCTATGATACTACCCAACTCCTTATAAGCATTCATCAAATCAATAGAATAAAAATCTTCCGGCATATTCATCCGCAAACTTTCCATTACTTGCTCCAGACTTCTTTTTGTCTCCATCAATGCTGTTTTATGTCTGGCGCTTGTTATATAAATCTCATCATTGTAGGAAACTTCTCCTGAAAAAAACAAGCTGGCTATTTTTCTTTCCAACTCTTCCATTCCTGTCTGCCCTTTTACAGAAATACGAATAACCTCTGTTTCTGTAAAAGAAAATTGTTTCATTCTCCTCACAATATCTTCTTCGGAAACAACAGATTTCAAATCAGATTTATTTAAAACCACAATTACTTTTTTCGAGCCAATCGCATCCAATATCTCATCATCATTGCTATCCATCTCAACAGAGGAATCCACAACAAAAAGTATCAAGTCTGCCTCATTTGCTGCTCCCCTTGCTTTATCCACACCGATCTTTTCTACAGCATCTTCTGTCCACCGAATTCCGGCAGTATCAACCAAATTTAAGGAAATCCCATTCATTACTACGTTTTCTTCCAGAACATCACGGGTTGTACCTGGAATATCCGTAACAATCGCCCGGTCCTCCCCCATTAGAAAATTCAATAATGATGACTTTCCGGCATTCGGTTTCCCAAGAATAACCGTCTTAATCCCTTCTTTCATCATCCTCCCATTTTCAGCTGTTCTTAACATTTTATCTAATCTATCCATATAACCGGAAATATTTCTCTCCAGTTTTTCAGGGAAGCCGTCCATACTGATATGTTCCGGATCATCCAGTGCAGCTTCTATAAAAGCAATATCGTGCAATATCTGATCCCTCAGCTGTGAAATTTGTTTATGCATATCCCCTCTTAACTGGCGGACAGAATTTTTCACAGCCATATCATTTTTTGCATGTATAATATCCATAACTGCTTCTGCTTGGGACAGGTCAATTCTCCCGTTCAAAAAGGCTCGCTTCGTGAATTCACCTGGTTCTGCCAAACGCGCACCGGCTCTTAACACTGTTTCCAGTATTCTTTTTGTGACAACGATTCCACCGTGGCAATTTATCTCAACAACATCTTCCTTCGTATAACTGTTTGGTGTCCGCATAACCGAAACAAGAACTTCATCCAGAAAAATATCCCCATCCTTTATCATACCATAATGGATGGTGTGGGTTTTCACATCTTTTAAATGCAATCCTTCCTTTCTCGAATAAAAAATGCGGTCTGCTACTTCGACCGCAGCATCACCACTCACCCGGATTATACTGATTCCGGCATTGTTAAGTCCGGTTGCAATCGCAGCTATCGTATCTGTCTCCATAAATATCACATATCCTCCTTCCCACGAAAAATCGCCGATCAAAATACAATGTATCAAATTGTTCCTATTTTTCTGTTTTTTTCTTCTTTACGATATCCGAAAAAGGTTTCCCAGCCCTCACTGCACCGGGAAACCTCCTCATTATAATCATTCAACTGTATCCACTGACTCGTCCTTTGCCACATTTTCTGCCGCAAGCTTTGCTGCCGCTTTCTGCTCCTGATATGCCGCATAATCTTTCTTGTAATCTGTACTGTAATCCTTTGTATTTCCACCGTACTTCTTATGAAATTCCTTTTTACTATACTTTTTGATTCCATTGCCGTTATCATATCTTCCGTTATCGAAACGGTTACGGTAACCATTGCGGTAGCCTCCGTTATTGTATCCACCATTGTTATCGTAATCACGTACATTTCTTTTTGGCGTTACTACCACTTTGCGGAATGGCTCATCCCCCTCGCTGTGCGTCTCAACATACCGGTCATTCTGGAGGACGGAATGGATGATTCTTCTCTCATATGGATTCATTGGTTCCAAGGAAACAGGCTTATGTGTCCTCTTAACCTTTGATGCAATGTTCCTTGCCAGATTCTCCAAAGTATCTTTGCGTCTTGCCCTATAATTCTCAGTATCAAGCTTGACCTTGAGATAACCGTCTGTATTCTTGTTAATGACCAGACTTGTGAGATATTGCAGGGAATCCAAGGTCTGTCCTCTCTTCCCGATCAGGACACCCATCTCGCTTCCGACAAGATTGATGTTCACGGTCTCCTCTTCCTGATCATAAGACACATCAACTGTAATCTCCAGATTCATCGCCTTAAAAACCTTATGAAGGAAATCCACGACATTATCTTCAACGGATTTAATGACTTTCCTCACGCGGATTTTTGCCGGCTTGCTTCCAAGACCCAAAAAACCTTTTGCTTCTTTTTCAATCACTTCATATTCGATATTCTCCGAGGTCGTTCCAAGTTGAATCAACGCTTCTGTCAATGCCTCATCCACTGTTTTAGCACTAAACTCTTTCCATTCGTCCATCTTATTCCTCTCATTCCGCCGTACAAACGGCTGACAATCTTACTCAAAATTGATACCATCCAAAACAGAAATAGTGAAAGTTTATTCTTTTTCCGTGTTTTCAGTATTTTCAGCATTCTGTCTCTCAAAATTGCGTTTCAGCAAATTCGCATTTGCAGAAATGCTGCTCGCACTGTAGGAAACATCACTGCGTTTATACTCACCCGCTTTTGCTCCCTTATTTGAGTTTTTACCAGAAGACGGATTATTTTTATAATCATATGCATTATTAAATTTCTTTGATTCTTCTGTCTGAATGGATTTTGTAGATGTTTTTGCCACCTCCGCCATCTGCGAACCGGTCGTGATCCCTTTTTTTGCACGCTTTTTTGCTGCTTTTGCCGCATTTGCTTCCATCAACTCCGTTACGTCAACTTTATCCATGTAACGGTTGATAAAAATCGTCTGTATTGTGCCAAAAACCGCACTTGCGACCCAGTATAGGCCCACACAAATTGGAAGCATCGCACAGAAAAACATCGACATAAGAGGCATCACATAATTCATCATCTTCATGCTTTGGGCCGCCGGATTGTCCACATTATTCTGCTGCTTGTTGCCTGCCATTGCTACCTTACTCTGCACGAACTGCGTCAATGCTGCTAACAAAGGAATGATGATACCTGGAAAGGACCATCCTGGTGCATTCAAAATATTAAGTCCACCCAAAAAGCTATTTACACTTATGATTTCCGTAACAGATTCCTGTATATTCGGAACCAAAGCCACAAAACCTGCCACATCGACTGGCTGGATGGATTCCACGGAAACCCCAAGGCTATAATTCTGGATTACCTTTGTGATATCAATCGTGTTAAGCCATGATTCGGCATCCGCAAGATTCACGTTCCGAAACGCTTCCCATGTGCTTGTGTTAAACTGGTACATAATATCTATCAAATTTTCCTTTGTGAGCGTGATAATATTGTAAGTGATATCATCCACACCTTTGACAACATCAATCAATGGCTTTAATCCACTTACTGCTATACCGTTCTCCTTAACAAAGGAAAGCATTGCCTGTCCATATCCCTGGATCGACATGATTTGATCGGCAATCGTACCATACATCTCCCCGATATCATTTACATATGCCGGAATCGCATAGATCACGCGGTACAAGGCGAACATGATCGGCAGGGAGATCAGCAGCGGCAGACAGCCTGACATAGGAGTTGTACCATACTTTTCATATACCGCCTGCATCTCCGCCTGCTGTTTGCGCATCGAAGCCTCATCTTTTTTCCCTTTATATTTTTCCTGGATTTTCATAATCTCAGGATTCATTTGAGAGGAAAGCTTGGTTGCTTTTTGCTGCTTGATCGTAAGCGGAAGCATCAACATTTTTGTTACAAATGTAAAGATAATGACACATACTGCAATGCTATGGATATTCATTAGACTAACAAATTCATAGATTGCATTCATTACAATTCCGAAAACCCACGCAAACGGTTTCAGAATCCCCCCGACCTGGGTTAAAAACATAAGATTCAACGAAAAATCCTCCTTTGGACTAATGAAATAAAAAATTGAAGCATCAAATTATGGCAACGGATCATAGCCTCCTTTATGAAAAGGATGACAGCGAAGTATCCTCCGCAAAGCAAGATAACTTCCTTTGATCGCGCCATATTTTTCCAATGCTTCAATTGCATACTGAGAGCAGGTAGGAAAATATCTACAAGACGGCCTACCCTTTAACGGCGATATATATTTTCTGTATATCCGAACGAAAAAAATAAGTACCTTTTTCATTTTGGCTCTATTCTTCTGCCACCGGCATCTTCATGATCCGGTGCAGCTTTCCGAGATGCTTCACTGCACTGTCGATCTCAGAAAAATTCTTTCCCCTTGCACCTGCTCTTGCGACAACTACTATGTCGTACCCAGTATGAAATGTAGCCTCACCCAACCGGTAACTCTCCCTGATCAATCTCGTTACCCGGTGCCTTACTACGCTATTCCCGACTTTCTTGCTTACAGATATACCAATACGATTTTTGTTCAAATCATTCTTCAGCGCATACATCACCAAATACTTGTTAGCGTAGGATTTTCCATTTCTGTAAACAACACCAAATTCATTGTTTGATTTTAATGAATTTAACAATAATTTCCTCTCATTCTGCCACTCAATGCAGCTTTGTAATCATCCGGCATTTTTGTTATAAGACAAATCCGAATCAGACATTTTATCCAATGAGAGAAGATAGGCCACAATAATGCGACCTATGCAGAAATCTTATGTCTTCCCTTTGCCCTTCTGGCGGACAGAACCTTCCTGCCATTTGCGGTACTCATTCTCTTGCGGAAGCCATGAACCTTAGCTCTGGATCTCTTCTTCGGCTGGAATGTCATCTTCATAACAAATACACCTCCTTAACATGCGTCTGCACACAATTTTCGATTAAATAGCACCCTAATATTATATTCGCATCATATGGACAAGTCAAGTCTTTTCTTTGGATTCGCCATAAAAATTTCACGGTTTTTCTATAACTTTTAAAAGTTATCCACGACTCGTTGATAAGATGTGGATAATGTCTTGGTTGTCGTTTATTATTTTTCCCATATTCCATCATTTTACGAGTATTTCAGGCTTTTTTCCACGTGTATAATGCTTATTTTGTTATCCACAACCAGCTTGTTCAACGCCTCTTCCACTGAAATTCCACCATTTATCCACCGGCCCGTACCATAAAACAAAATTTGCGGCGTTTCAAGAAGTGACTATCACTTGCAAAATTTCCGATTTTGTTATATGATGTATCTATCTGATATTATGCAAAGAAACAAAAAGGGGAATGGTGAATGAACACGATAGTAGAAGAAAAATGGGATGATATACTGGAATTCCTCAGAACGGAATATGATGTATCGCCGGTATCTTACCGCATGTGGCTACAGCCATTGAAGGTACATAAGGTGGACGATTCCAAGGATGAGATCATTTTCAGCGTGGACGACCAGCTCGTCGGCCAGCTTGGGATCAAGCATATTGAGACAAAATATGTACCTTTTCTCAGTACTGCTATAGCAGAATTTACCGGTAAGTTTTACAACCTGAAATTCATTTTGAGCAGCCAGATTGAAAAGACCGTGGAAACACCTTCCCTTCCGAAAAACAAATCCACGGACACTGATGTAAACCATCCAGCCCTAAATCCAAAATATACTTTTGATACTTTTGTGCCTGGACCAAATAATAAATTTGCTCTTGCCGCCTCGCTTGCCGTGGCAGAATCTCCGGCAGAAACTTATAATCCCCTCTTTATCTACGGAGGGGCAGGACTTGGGAAGACCCACCTCATGAACTCGATCGCTCACTATATCATTGACCATAACCCGAAAGCAAGGGTTATTTTCACGACAAGTGAAAGTTTTACGAATGAACTGATCGAATCCATCCGAACCGGATCCAAAAGTAATACAACACCGACAGAATTCCGGAACAAGTACCGCAATGTCGACGTTCTGCTAATTGACGATATTCAGTTTATAATAGGAAAGGAAAGCACACAGGAAGAATTTTTCCATACATTCAACACACTTTATGAGGCAAAAAAACAGATCATCATTTCGTCGGACAAGCCGCCAAGGGATATGGTCACCCTCGAAGAACGGCTCCGCTCAAGATTTGACTGGGGTTTGACCGTTGATATCCAGCAGCCGGATTATGAGACAAGAATGGCGATCCTCCAAAAACGGCGCGATGATATCGGCGCGACAAAGGTCACGGACGAAATCCTTGACTACATAGCAAAGAATGTCAAATCGAACATCCGCGACCTGGAAGGATCCCTAAACAGAGTAAATGCTTTTTCTTCCCTGCAAAAAAGAGAACTCACGCTGGAACTTGCGCAGGAAGCGCTAAAAGATACGATATCCACGGACGGAAATAAGGTGATCACAGTTGACCATATTGTAGACATCATTGCGGAGCACTTCAACATTTCCCAGAATGACATCTACTCAAACAGCCGCAGCCGCAATATCGCTTATCCAAGACAGATCGCAATGTATCTATCCAAAAAGCTAACGACAAATTCCGTCACGGACATCGGGCGGCTTTTGGGAAACCGTGACCATTCTACGATCATCCATGGCTACGACAAAGTCGAAAGTGATCTGACTCTTAATAAAAACAACATCAAAAACACAATTGATGTATTAATAAAGAAAATCAACCCTACCCAATAGGCGGGAGGAAAAATTTTTTCTCTGTGCTGCTGCGCATAGAAAATTGTTTATGGCCTTGTCCACATCCTTTGTGGATAAAGAGTTTTTTTCGTGTGGAACTTCGATGGATAACCTGAGAAGGTTCAAAACTGTATTTTAACTTAAACTGGCATTTTGAACCTTCCATCCACATCCATTTTTTCCATAAAAGCAAGCATCTGTCAGCTTTTGCGGGGTTATACACGAATCAACGCCCCCTATTACTACGACGAGATAATATTTTATATATATATTGCTCATTTTCCCCGAAAGGAGTTATACACGGTATGAAAATCATTTGTAAAAAATCGGAACTTTTGAACAGTGTAAACATTGTACTAAGGGCTGTCTCCTCAAAAACAACCCTCCCGATCTTGGAATGTATGGTGATTGATGTTTCTGAAAACCATATCAAGCTGGTTTCAAACGATATGGAACTTGCCATTGAAACAATCGTAAAAGGAGATATCATTGACGCAAGTACAAATAAGATTATTGCAATCAACGCGAAAGTTTTCTCCGAAATTATCCGTAAGCTTTCTGATAACGATGTTACCGTTGAAACAGACGACAGATTCATGATGACGATCACATGTGAGAAGGCAAAGTTTAACATTGCCGGAAAATCGGCGGATGAGTTTCCAACCCTTCCGCGCATTGAACGCAAGGAAGCAGTCGTACTTTCGCAGTTTACATTAAAAGAAGTCATTCGTCAGACTGTTTTTTCCATTTCGGATAATGAAGCAAACAAGATTATGACAGGCGAACTTTTTGAGATCATAGGTGCCGAGCTGCGTGTTGTTTCCTTGGACGGGCACCGGATTTCCATCCGCAAGATTCAATTAAAGGAAAATTATGGAAATATTAAAGTGATTGTACCAGGGAAAACATTGACCGAGATCAGCAAGATCCTTTCGGGTGAGATGGCGGACGAAGTGACGATTTATTTTACTGATAAGCATATTCTCTTTGAATTTGAGGATACGCTTGTACTTTCCCGTCTCATTGAGGGGGAGTATTATAAGATCAACCAGATGCTTTCGAATGATTATGAGACAAAGATAGTGATCAATAAAAAAGAATTCTTTAATTGTATTGACCGTTCCACTCTTTTGATTAAAGAGTCAGAAAAGAAGCCGATTATTGTCGGTGTTACGGATGATAATATGGAATTGCGCATCAATTCCAACATTGGTTCAATGAAGGAGGAAATTGATATAAAGAAAGAGGGCAAAGATATCTTGATCGGTTTTAATCCGAAATTCCTTATGGATGTTCTGCGCGTGGTAGACGATGAGGAAGTCACGATCTATATGATCAATCCAAAAGCCCCTTGTTTTATCAAAGATAAGGAAGAATCCTATATATATCTGATTCTTCCGGTTAACTTTAATGCAGCAAATATTTGATCATTTTTGATGTTTTATCGAAATGTATTGCATTTCGGTAAGGAAAGGGTAATGGTTTAGATGGAATCCATACAGATCAAGGACGATTTTATCAAGCTTGGACAGGCACTAAAACTTGCAGGGCTTGTTGACTCCGGAGTGGAGGCAAAAGAAGTGATAACATCGGGAAAAGTAAAATGCAATGGGGAAACGGCAGTCCAGCGGGGTAAAAAACTTGTGGATGGGGATCTCGTAGAATATGAGGGAAAGAGTTTTAAAGTTGTCAGCAATAAAATGTAAAGTAATGTAAATTTATTCCTTTTTTAGACAGATGGTGCAATAGCATGGTAATCAAATCGCTTGAATTGAGCAATTTCCGTAATTATGAAAAGCTTTCTCTTGAGTTTTCAAAGGGAGTCAATATTCTTTACGGGGACAACGCGCAGGGAAAAACAAATATTTTGGAAGCAATCTGTGTCTGTGCCACGACCAAATCGCAGAAAGGCAGCAAGGACAAGGAGATGATAAGGTTTGGGGATGAGGAATCCCATATCCGCATGTATGTAGAGCGGGCGGAAATGCCGCATAAGCTTGATATGCACCTCCGTAAAGCAAAAGCCAAAAGCGTGGCGGTTGATGGGCTTCCGGTCAAAAAGTCATCCGAATTATATGGTTTTTTACATGTGATCTCGTTTTCCCCGGAGGATCTTTCTGTTATAAAGGATGGACCGGCGGAACGACGGCGTTTGGTTGATATGGAACTTTGCCAGCTGGATAAGATTTATATGCATGATCTGACAAAATATAACAAAATATTAGAACAGCGAAACAATCTACTTAAGCAAATTGGATTTGATCCCAGACTTACGGACACACTTCAGGTATGGGACGAACAACTTACAGAATATGGAAAAAAAATTATCCGTACAAGAAAGAACTTTATCAGGGATCTCAATGAATTGGTCGGACCGATGCATAAACATCTTTCCAAGGGAAAGGAAAGTTTGGAGCTTTGTTACGAACCAAATGTGGACGAGGATGAATTTCTCTCTGTCTTGCGGGATAGCCGGGAAAAGGAATTGATATTAAAAAGTACATTGCGCGGGCCGCACCGCGACGATATCAGTTTTTTACTCGGGGGAGAAGATATCCGGAAATTCGGTTCACAGGGACAGCAGAGGACTTCGGCGCTTTCCGTAAAGCTTGCGGAGATCGAACTCGTAAAAAGGACGATCAAGGAGGATCCGGTATTACTGTTAGATGATGTGCTTTCCGAACTTGACCGCAACCGGCAGACGCAGCTGCTTGACAGCATACAGAACATACAGACAGTCATTACCTGCACGGGACTGGAAGAATTCGTAAAAGAGAGGATACACTCGGACCGGATTTATCACGTCACGGAAGGCAGTGTAGAAATATGAAATAACAGTCATTTGGACAGAAATGATTTATCGGTTTGTATTACCCGAAAAACATTTATTATGAAATTTATTTGGAAGGATGACTGCGGAACCAAAACAAGGAGGAAAGAATGAGTAAGGATTACGGTGCAGATCAAATACAGATATTGGAAGGATTGGAAGCTGTCAGGAAACGGCCGGGAATGTATATCGGCAGTACGTCAAGCAGGGGTCTCCATCATCTTGTCTATGAGATTGTAGACAATGCTGTGGATGAGGCTTTAGCCGGGTATTGCACACAGATTGATGTTTTTATCAATCAGGATGGTTCCGTTACGGTCATTGACAACGGCCGTGGTATCCCGGTTGAAATCAACAAGAAAAAAGGTGTTTCCAGTGTCGAGGTTGTATTTACAATCCTGCATGCCGGCGGCAAGTTTGGCGGCGGGGGATATAAAGTATCCGGCGGTCTGCACGGCGTAGGCGCATCCGTAGTCAATGCACTTTCCAATTGGCTTGAAGTAACCGTGGATCTGGACGGAAAACGTTACAAACAGCGCTATGAGCGAGGAAAAGTTGTAACACCGCTCGAGGAAATCGGACCAACCGACCGCTCCGGTTCAACGGTCACGTTCCTTCCGGATGATACGATTTTTGAAGAGACGGTTTTTGATTTCGATATTTTAAAAGAGCGCCTGAGAGAAACGGCATTTTTGACCAAGGGCTTGAAAATCAATCTGACCGACCAACGTGAAGAACAGGAAAGGACAAAAACTTTCCATTATGAAGGCGGCATCAAAGAATATGTACAGTACCTGAATAAAGGACGGACAGCATTATATCCGGATATAATTTACTGTGAAGGCAAAAAAGATGAGGTATATGTCGAAGTTGCCATCCAGCATAACGATACTTATACGGAAAGTTGTTACAGCTTTGTCAATAATATCATTACGCCGGAGGGGGGAACCCACTTCACCGGTTTTAAAAACGCATTAACGAAAACGTTTAATGCCTATGCGAGACAGATGAAGTATCTCAAGGACAATGAACAGCCGTTATCCGGGGAGGATATCCGTGAGGGAATTGCTGCTATTATCAGTATCAAGCTGCCGGAACCGCAGTTTGAGGGCCAGACGAAACAGAAGCTTGGCAACAGCGAGGCAAGAGGGGCGGTTGAGAATATCGTTTCCGAACAGCTGACATATTTTTTGGAGCAAAATCCTGCTGTCGGCAAACAGATCTGTGAGAAAGCCGTACTGGCGCAGCGCGCGCGGGATGCTGCCCGCAAGGCCCGCGAGCTGACCAGACGCAAGACAGCGCTTGACGGTACTGCCCTTCCTGGAAAACTTGCCGATTGTTCTGACAAGGATCCGAAAAACTGTGAGATTTTTATCGTTGAGGGAAATTCGGCGGGCGGTTCGGCGAAAAACGCGCGTTCCCGTGCGACACAGGCCATCCTGCCATTGCGCGGCAAGATACTGAATGTCGAGAAATCCAGACTGGATAAAGTTTTGGTCAACGCAGAGATCAAAGCGATGATCACGGCATTCGGAACAGGGATTCACGATGATTTTGATATTACGAAATTACGCTATCACAAGATTATTATCATGACCGATGCCGATGTTGACGGTGCACACATAGCGACACTGATGCTCACTTTCCTGTACCGTTTTATGCCGGAACTGATCCGGCAGGGCTATGTGTATCTTGCGCAGCCGCCGCTCTACAAGATAGAGAAAAACAAACAGGTATGGTATGCTTACAACGACGAAGAACTGAACAAGATATTGATTGAGATCGGACGCGACAATAACAACAAGATCCAGCGTTATAAAGGTCTTGGCGAGATGGATGCCGAGCAGCTCTGGGATACGACGATGGATCCGGAAAAGCGGATTCTGCACCGTGTCATGATTGATGAGGAAAAGTCGTCGGAGATTGATGTTACATTTACGACTTTGATGGGGGATGATGTCGATCCCCGTCGTGAATTTATTGAAGCAAACGCGAAATTCGTGAAAAATCTGGATATTTATTAATTGCGTGGTTTTCAGCGCAGAAATGGGGAAATAAATGGACGATACAATATTTGATAAAATCAACGATGTCGATCTGAAAAAGACAATGGAAAACTCTTATATCGAGTATGCCATGTCCGTCATTGCGGCACGTGCGCTCCCGGATGTGCGCGACGGTTTAAAGCCGGTACAGAGAAGGATCCTCTATGCTATGATCGAACTCAACAACGGACCGGATAAACCGCACCGTAAATGCGCGCGTATTGTCGGTGATACGATGGGTAAATACCACCCGCACGGTGACAGCTCCATTTACGGTGCGCTCGTCAACCTCGCACAAGATTGGTCCACCCGGTATCCTCTTGTGGACGGGCACGGGAATTTCGGTTCCGTCGACGGGGACGGTGCCGCAGCGATGCGTTATACGGAGGCCCGCTTAAGTAAAATTTCGATGGAGATGCTTGCAGACATCGGGAAAAACATCGTAAATTTCTCGCCGAACTTTGATGAGACAGAGAAAGAGCCGGATGTGCTTCCTTCCCGGATACCGAATCTCCTGGTGAACGGGACATCCGGTATTGCGGTCGGCATGGCGACAAACATCCCGCCGCACAATTTAGGGGAAGTCGTGAATGCAGTTGTAAAACTGATCGAAAATAAGATACAGGACAAGGAAACTACGATGGAGGAAGTTCTTGAGGTGGTAAAAGGTCCTGATTTCCCGACAGGTGCAATGATCCTCGGAACACGCGGCATCGAGGAAGCCTACCGCACCGGGCGCGGAAAGATCCGTGTGCGCGCGGTTACGAATATTGAGCCGATGGCAAACGGAAAGAACCGCATTGTTGTGACTGAACTTCCGTATATGGTAAATAAGGCGCGTCTGATTGAGAAAATCGCGGAACTGGTACGCGACAAAAAGATTGACGGCATCACGGAGCTGCGCGACGAGTCCAACCGGGAAGGTATGCGTATTGTCATAGAACTGCGCCGCGACGCAAACCCGACAGTTCTGTTAAATCAATTATATAAACATACCCAGCTGCAGGATACCTTCGGCGTGATTATGCTGGCTCTTGTGAACAATGAGCCGAAAATACTAAATCTCCTGCAGATGCTTGATTATTACTTAAAACATCAGGAAGAAGTCGTAACAAGAAGGACGCAGTACGATTTAAATAAGGCAGAAGAACGCGCCCATATTTTGAAGGGTTTGATCACCGCACTTGACAATATTGACGAAGTCATCAGTATTATTCGCTCTTCTAAGACGACACCGATTGCAAAAGAACGGTTGATGGAGCGCTTTGCACTTGACGACCTGCAAGCCCAGGCGATTGTCGATATGCGTCTGCGCGCGCTGACAGGCTTGGAGCGCGAGAAGCTGGAGAGTGAATATGCTGATCTCCAAAAGCAGATCGAACGTTTTAAAGAAATCCTGGGGGATGAGAAAGTGCTGCTTGGTGTTGTGCGCGACGAACTGCTGGTGATCCGCGGAAAATACGGTGATGAGCGCAGAACCTCCATCGGTTATGATGAATTTGACATCAATATGGAAGACCTGATTCCGGATGATAATGTTGTGATCGCGATGACGAGACTTGGATATATCAAGCGCATGTCGGTTGATAATTTTAAGAGCCAGCACCGCGGCGGCAAAGGAATCAAAGGTATGCAGACATTGGATGAAGATTTCATCGAAGATCTGTTTATGACGACAAACCATCATTATATCATGTTTTTCACGAACAAAGGGCGCGTGTACCGCCTGAAAGCATATGAAATCCCGGAATCCTCCCGCACGGCGCGCGGTACTGCGATCATCAATCTTTTGCAGTTGCTCCCGCAGGAAAAGATCACGGCCGTCATTTCACTCAAAGAATATGAGGACAACCGCTTTCTTTTCATGGCGACAAAAAAAGGCGTGGTAAAAAAGACAAAAATACGGGAGTATGAAAATATCCGTAAAAACGGTCTTCAGGCAATCAGCCTGAAAGAAGAGGACGAGCTGATCGAAGTAAAGACGACCAACAATCATAAGGACGTTTTCCTGATGACAAAAGACGGCATGTGCATCCGTTTTAATGAAAAGGATGTGCGCAGTACAGGGCGTACTTCGATGGGTGTGATCGGTATGAATCTTGCCCCGGAGGATGAGGTTGTTGCGATGCAGATTGATTCTCAGGGAAAGTACATGTTGACTGTCTCAGAAAACGGTTATGGAAAATTGACGGATATGGAGGAATTTTCCTGCCAGCACCGCGGTGGCAAAGGTGTAAAATGTTACAAGATTATGGAAAAAACCGGAAGTGTGGTGGGGGCAAAAGCGGTCAATGATGATAATGAGATTATGATTATCACAAATGAAGGTATTATCATAAGACTTTTAGTTTCCGGGATTAGCAAGCTTGGAAGGATCACTTCCGGTGTAAAACTTATGGATATTGATACTGAAAAGGATATCCGCGTGGCAAGTGTCGCAAAGGTGAGGGAAAGCAGCACTGCAACAAATGAGGAAGATATTTTAAAGAAGCTGGAGCAGGAGCTTGCAGAAGAAAATATTCCGGTGGAGGGTGCAGAGGAAGATTCTGAAAACCCGGAAGCGTCCGCGCAGACGGAAACTGAGCCGGTGACAGAAACAAAAATGAGGGTTTCCGAAGAAACTGAAGAAACAAATGCAACAAACAAAGAGGACTTTGCGCAGGAAAATCCGTTAAAGGAAGAAGATTTATCGGATATCAATAAACTCGTGGAGCGCGCGTTAAAGGATCAGGAAGAAGAGGAATCAAAATAAAGCAACTTTGGGGCTGTCAGACTTTTTACGGAGAGTCCGGCAGCCTTTGTTATACACAGGGAAATGAAAATAGCTTTTATCGCATCATGTGCCCGGATGGGAATTATTCCTACCTTGTCGATAAATAAATTTTGAGAGGCCAACAAATGCCAGCAGAATGGAGGGATATATGAGAACAATCCATACGGATGAAATCATTAAAAATGTGCGAGAAATGTGCATCGAGGCGAATTTGACACTTGCGGATGATGTCAAGGGAAGGATACTTTGTGCAGGGGAAACAGAGGAATCCGCACTTGGAAAAAGAATCCTCGGACAGCTGAAAGAAAACATGGAGATTGCGGAAACCGAGCAGATTCCGATTTGCCAGGATACCGGGATGGCAATTGTATTTTTAAATATCGGGCAGGATCTGCACATCGAGGGAAGTGCACTTGGGGATGCAGTCAACGAAGGAATCAGACAGGGATACCGGGAAGGTTATCTGCGCAAATCTGTTGTCGGGGATCCGCTGCTTAGGGAAAATACAAAGGACAACACACCGGGTATTATCCATTATGAGATCGTTCCAGGGGAAACATTGGAAATCACCATTGCACCGAAAGGTTTTGGCAGTGAAAATATGAGCCGTGTAATCATGCTAAAACCGGCAGATGGTATTGAGGGTGTCAAGCAGGCGGTAATTGAAACCGTTAAACTTGCCGGGCCAAATGCATGCCCACCGATGGTAGTCGGTGTCGGAATTGGCGGCGATTTTGAAAAATGCGCTATCCTTGCCAAAAAAGCTTTGACGAGAAATTTAGATACGCCGTCCGAAATGCCACATATCAAAAAACTCGAGGAAGAATTGCTCCAAGAGATCAATGCGATTGGTTTAGGACCTGGCGGGCTTGGGGGAAGAACAACTGCGCTTGGGATAAATATTGAAACCTACCCAACACATATCGCCGGGCTTCCGGTCGCGGTAAATATATGTTGTCATGTGAACCGACATGTCAGGAGAGTAATCTGAGAAAACACAGATTCCAGACTTATACCAGCGCAGATTTGCCGTCCGACCGGAGGGAGGACAATTTCTTTGGCAAATGATGTGCATGCCCCGCAGGGAACATGTCGGATCGACATAGTATAATGTGGTCAGGTTATTATACCTGTGTCAGTTCATCATCCCTGGCAGAAACTTATCTTTATGTAACGGATAAGGAAGTGGGAGTGCAGTTGGAACGCATAAAAGATTTTTGTAAAGATCGCAATAATCTGTATGAAAGGCAAAACGATTTGAAAGGTTAAATACAGAAAATAAAAAAGTCGCTGAAATGATAAGAAATAGGGGGCATGGTGGTTGCTGTACCTTGCTTTATATAGTAGTAAATAGAGAATGTATGCGGTATCATAGAAAAATATTAAGGACATATCTTTACAAACATTCTTGAGCAGATCAGCCATGAAACAGCAGCCATTACCCCAGGATAGAAAGCGCTTTTTACATCCTACCATTAAGATATTTTTAAGACCTCCCTTAAGTGTTTTTTCAGACTTTCCTGTTAAAATAGACCTATCAGCTGAAATAAACAAAAAGGAGACTACCAAACCCATGCGAAAAATAATAGTATTTATGCGTGGCAAATACTGTTTGGAGGAAATCGGAAACAGTAAAGATGAATTAACTTTTCTTACTATTTTCGGAAAAAAAGATGGTGAATGTTTTGAAATACAGAATAGCAGGTTTTCAAAGTACGTGCATGATAATCATGATAACTCAAAAACTTATCATGATGGAAAATGGATGTTTGTTGATGGAAACACCTTAGAGCAATTAGAAGAGGTTAAAAAACTCACACGAATTCGAAAGAAGCCTGGCCGTAAGCCTTTTCCAAAGGAAAAGGCGATATATTCCCAAAGTGGCCAGCGTTGTGATTTTTGTGTTGATTATGTTCATACAAGTGAAGAACAGCGGACTACTATGGACAATTCATCAAGTAAAATATGGAAAAAAAACAGATTGGAGAATGCGTTGCGAGGGATGCTATAGCGACAATTGCCATTGTAAGGATGAGCCGTGTGGTGCGAAATAGTATTCACCGAAGAAGGAATTAGCAGAGTGCAGAGCATGTGTCGGATTTCCATGCGTAAAGGCAGCATCTGCGGATGATCGCTCTATGATTCATACAGAGGTTCATTATGTAGATGAGAGAAGTTAGGAAATTCTCCCATATGTTCCTATGCAATATGGGAAGCAGAAATCAATGATAGCTTTGTTGTTTGCACCTGTGGTGAAATACTATTTTCTACAATAATCGTTTCTTTTGGTGATCGTTGGAATTAAATATGAAAGGAGCATTCTGCTATGCAGCTACGCATTCAAAAAATCTATAAACAATTCAATAATAGAACCGTTTTGAATCACACAAGCTGTGACTTTAAAGAAGGATTGATTTACAGTATACTCGGCCGCAATGGGGCGGGAAAAACGACGTTGTTTAAATGTATCAACGGCGAATTGATTTTTGAAGAAGGTGCGGTCGTATTAGAGGAAAATGGGATCTGCCGCCCACTCACATTTGAGGATGTCGGTATTGTTTCGGCTTCGCCGGTTCTGCCGGATTTTTTGACAGGATATGAATTTGTCCATTTTTTTGTGAAGTTAGACAGGGAAAAGGATCTTTCAGGAAGTATCAATTCGTATTTTGATTTAATGCGCATAGAAGAGGAAGATCGTCACAAACTGATCAAAAACTATTCATACGGAATGAAAAATAAATTACAGCTCTTATGCTGCCTGATCCGAAATCCAAAAATTATTTTGCTCGATGAACCTCTTTCGTCATTTGATATCGTGGTATCTCATGACATTAAAGAAATGCTTTTACATATGAAAGATCAGCATATTATTCTGATGGCTACGCATATTATGCAGCTTGCGCAGGATATGAGCGATGAAATCGTACTGCTGCGCGAGGGTATACTGGAGGTAGCAAAGGAACTTGACCTGCATGGGGCGGAGTTTGAAGATTATATTATAAAGGCATTGAAGGAAAAACCAGGGAAAGAATAGAGGTGGGGATAGTGGATTCAAGCCAAAAAAGGCAGGGAAATAATAATTTTTTAGTTTATGGCGAAATCTACCTGGCGATCCAGGTAAACGCATTTTTATATTTCATGAGCAAACTTCCCGTTCTGGGAAAGATTGTACAAAATTCTTGGTATAGCCGATACCAGCTAAAAAAAGTATGGAGTTTGTTCAGCCTCGCTTTTGGTTTTATCAAATCGTCGTTGGCAAATAATATAGGTACATTGGCTATTCTTTACATAGTTCCCCATTTGATTATGAAAGACGAAAAAATAACAGCAGGGGTATATTTTATTCTTTTTATCCTGTTAAAATGTATCGGCGGCATGGTGTTGGACTGTGAGCTGTTTAAGGCTTCCGCGGAAGACTACACTTTCCTCAATCATTTTATGGTGAACCCGGTATCTTACTATCGTCACAAAGCATTAAAAAATACTTTTTTTTCCAGCGTGATGCTTTTTCCAGTAATTTATTTTTTGTTCCGGGATTGGAAAATGACAGCGTCCATCGTAGTTTTTAAGATATTTTGTAAGCTGTTTGGAAATGTTGTTTATCTGTCATGTTATCATAAATATGGACATTTGCCGAGTAAGCGGGCTCGTCGCTTGATGGTTCTTCCGTTTATTTTGCTTGCGTATATTGGTGCGCTTCTTGGTTGGTATGAAAATATGCAGATTCCTCCGGTGTGGATGTTTGTTATGGGCATTGCCAGTGCCGCTTTGGCGTTGTGCTGCTGGATTTATCATCTGCGGTATACGGATTATAGAAGGATTGCGGTGAAATTTGCCGGGCAGAGTGCGGTGTCATTCCAGATTGCAATGAAGTCGGGTTCCATCGGGGAGGAAGAAGACGGTCTGTTAGAGTCCGGATGGGAACAGAACAGGGAATTTTTTAATGCCCATCAAAATGAGACACCGGAAAATTATCTGGAAATGGCATTTTTCAACCGTTTTGGTAAGATTTTGCGCAGGGAGAAGCGCAACAAGGTGCTTGTACAATTTTTAATCGGAGTGGTATTAGGGCTTGGTATCCGTTTTGGGTGGATTCCGGTAACTTCAGAAACAGTGCTTGATTATTCCCCATTGCTGATTGCCTTTGCGACTTCCATGACTTTTGCACAGCACCTGATGCAGATATATTTCCGGAACATAGATTCACATATGCTTTATCACCATATCATGACCCCGGAATTTATCCGGAATAGTATGTTAAAACGGTATCTGAATTTATTGCGCGGAGATTTATTTTCTGCCGCTGCGATCGCAGCAAACATTTTTCTGATGATGTTTCTTTCCGGGTTGTCGCTGCCTGTGGGTACGGTTGTTAAATTATCGGTTGTGTGCATCGCATATTTAATATTTTGGGAAACGTATGAATGTATTGTTTATTATACCATACAGCCATATTCGGTGGATATGACAGCAAAAAGCCCATTGTTTAAAGTTTTGGGCTGTTTGGAGAGTATTTTCTATTTGCTGGTTTTATTTGTACGCCGGGATTTGACAGCCGCATTGCCATGGGTATGTATTATAGCAGCTGTCTCTGTAGTAATGTTTTTTATGAGCAGAAAATTTGCGCCCAGATTGTTCCGGTTAAGATAAATAAGAAGCTGTCGCAAAATATGGGAATCCGACATCAATTTTGTTTGTTTTTTGCAGGAGGAGTAAGGGCGCAATCCTGCCCGTACAAATAGGCGGTTTTTAAGGGCTTAGATCTGGTGAAGTGGCAGGTCTGATATTGCAGGAATTTTTTGAAAGGAGAGAAAAAATATAGGAAAGAAAGAAATATTGTGCAGGGAAAAAGACGAATATATAGTAGAACCCGTTGAAAAGCAGTATGGCGCGTGGATAAAAATCTGAAAAACGCAAGGATCCGTGGATAGAATCCCTCAACGAATAAAGATTGTTTGACAAGTGATTTTATTTAATTTAATATTGCAGGTTAACCTGAAGCAGACAGGAAAGGAATAAAGATATGGAAAATAGCAATTTAAAAATCAACAGTTCAGAAAAGAATAACGCAGAAAAGAAACTTACACTTCCAATCACAAAGGAAATTGCCCATAGTTTAAATGCGGGGGATTACGTATACCTGACCGGAACAATTTATTCGGCGAGGGATGCCGCCCATAAACGCATGACTGAAACATTGGCGGCAGGAGGCAAACTGCCAATACCAATTGAAGACCAGACCATTTATTATCTTGGGCCGACTCCCGCAAAAGAGGGGCAGGTCATCGGCTCTGCAGGTCCGACAACTAGCAGCCGTATGGACAAATATACCCCAACCCTGCTCTCGCTCGGCATGACTGGGATGATTGGCAAAGGCAGGCGCAGCGAAGCTGTGATCAATGCAATGAAAGAAAACCATGCCGTTTATTTCGCAGCGGTGGGCGGTGCAGGTGCACTCTTATCAAAATGTATCACAAAAGCAGAGATTGTTGCGTATGAAGATTTGGGGGCGGAAGCGATATACAAGTTGGAAGTGAAGGATTTTCCGGTGATTGTGGTAATTGATGACAAAGGGGAAAATCTGTATGGGGAGTGAGCATAAATCACCCTCTGCGATAAGGGATAAAGATTGTTTTATAGTGTCGTGACAGACTTTGAAACAAAAAAGGCTGTTGTGTAAGCGCAACAGCCTTTTTATAGAATTATTTCCACATAACATAATAATCTGCATACCCTTCCTGATCTTTCCCGCCCACGAGCTCTTTCGACTCCAAAAAGCCAAGCTGTGCTGCCGCAGTCCTTCTCGCCGCGGCAAAAGGTGGGATTTTTGTCGCGATCATTTGACATCCAAACAATTCACAGGTATGCGGCAAAATCAGAGACAATATTTCCATGATATGTTCTGTGTCCTCATAGTCGCTCCTTAAATCGAGCCTGAGCAGCCCGCAGTCATTGAAATAATCTTCTGCCTTGCGGTTGAACAGTTCGATTGTCCCAATGCCTTTCCCGATTTTTTTGTCGAAAATGGACCAACGAACAAAGCTGTGATTTTTATACGCCCACAGCCAAAATTCAATACCCTGCTGCATACGTTCTAAAGTAGTGTAGTGGAAATCGTCGCCATTGCAGTTGTCACTGTTAAAAAGCGGTACCGCTTTTTCGTCGGAATAGACGGAAAGCAGGTCGGCTGCGTCATCCATTGTCACAAGCCGCAGGAGAAAATTCTCATTTTCGAATACGGGACATGTTTCGTAAGGGTTCATAAAAATACCTCCATTGATTTTTTGCCGTATTGTTTGTATCCGTAAAAGATATCCAACAACATGATACCATCATACTAGCATGGAATATACGACAACAGTCTGTCATAATTCTCCGTAAAGTTCCAAAATTTTTTTTGCGGTTTGGATCGCCCGCTGCCGTATGGTATCCGGTTCAACCACTTCAATATCATCACCAAGAGACAGCAATGCTCCAAACCAAAATTGTTCATTCTCCACTACACATGTTTTGATCAAAACATCACCGCCCGGTAATTCTTCCGTCACAGTTCCTTTTAAATATTCGATGGCGCGTGTTTTTGCTGCCTGTTTGCACCGCAGGAGAACGTCAGTATATTCTCTGGAATCCTTTTTGTTTGTCTTCTGGAAAATTACATCCGCCGGCTCATGTTCCCGGAGGAAAGTCTCGTCTGTAACCTCCAGATTGCTCATCCGTATAAGTTTATAGGTTCGGTAGTCGTCCCGAACTCTGGAATATGCGAGAAGATACCACGCATACCAGCGGTATAGGACGGCAATGGGCTCGACATGGTGCACCCTTGTTTCATTATTGTTATTTGTGTACGTGAAACGGACCGTTTGTTTTTGGGTCACGGCAGCCTGTAACTGCTGCAGGATAGTATAGTCGCCTTCGCGCAGTACGGAAAAATCCAGAATGATTCCGGTATCATCCGGATTCGCCGCGTGCGACAGTTTTTCCAGAGTATTTTTCGCTTTTTCATTTTCGGTTGCGGACACAAGCCCCCGAAGGGCTGTCAGGATCAGGGAATATTCATCGGATGTAGAAAGTTCCCGGTCAATCCGGAAGCGGTCGGAGATTTCATAGCCCCCGTTGATCCCGTTCACCGCAATGACCGGGATGCCGGAAACACAGAGGGAGTCAATATCCCTCTGGATTGTCCGGGTGGATACTTCGAAATGTTTTGCCAGATTACTGGCAGAGGTTCTTCCGTGGTTGAGGAGATATACAGTTATCGCGTAGAGGCGTTCAAGTTTCATAGGATTCTCACTTTCATAATAAAATAATAATGTACGCGGCCGGATAAAAATGTATTTTGGTTGAAATGTTAATGTTTTAACTCACGAAAATCTTTGCATTTCCTTCATTTTGGCATATTTCGGGCAATTTATCAATTACAAATTTTATCAGGAATTTACATCTAGTAAAATTTTCCTTTTTATAGTCAAAGCCAAAATAATATAAAAGGAATCAAATAAAAGTCTCTTGTGAAAAATGACGAATTATCTTGTATTATATCAAAAATGGTAATATAATAAAACAAAAAAGAAAGGACAGAAAACAAAATGTCAAAATACCTAACAAAAAATAAAGCAATATTTATTCTTTTAATTTTTCTGCTGGTTGCCAGCGGCACAATCGGGACTTTTTTTGCATTTTTTTTAAGCGCATTGATTGACTGTGCGTCCGGCGGAGGGGAAGAATTATTATCCACCCTGATGTGGAGTATCTTATTTGTTATTGCCTGTGTTCTGTCGGATGCGGGATATCGGATCTTGAAAGTCCATGTTATTACTGACGCAAGGAAGAGACTGAAAAACGATCTGTTCGAAAACATTTATCTGCGGAATATGACAGAATATGAAAGCGGCAGCAGTGCGGAGTATATCAATGAATTAAGTAATAACATCAACATTTTCGAAAATACATACTTTAAAAATTTTATGACAATGGGGGAATTGATCGTCTCCCTTTTGGTGGCTTGCGCAATTTGTATCTATTCACAGCCGGTCATGCTTCTTGTAATGTTTGTATTGGCATTTTTGACACTCGGAATCACAAAGTTGACAGCAAAGCCTTTGGAACAAAGCATGGCAGAATACAGTGGGACTCTTGAGGAATACACGGCGGAGATCAAAGACGATTTTACCGGTTTCGCGACCATCCACCTCTTCCATACGATTGATGTGCTGATCCACAAGCACCGGGACAAAAACAGCAAGGTGGAGGCTGCAAAAAGAAAAAGTGAGGGCTGCCAGATATTTGTCTCATCCGTCGGACAGTTTGTGGGGATGATCTCAACCGTGATCGTTATGGCAGCGGCGGCATATTTTTCACAGAAAGGAATGTTCTCTGCCGGGATGACGATTGTGTTTGGGCATCTGATCGGCAATATTGTTTATCCGATTACTGCCATTCCAAGCGTGATCGCGAATTTCCATGCTTCAAGGCCTTTGAAAAAGAATTTCGAGAAAATCCTTGTAGGGAAGAAGGAAGAAACCAACTCTAGGGAACCACTTCCGGACGGGGATATCGTGCTGGAACATCTTACGTTTGGATACGGCGAAAAGTTGGTTTTGAATGACTGCTCGTTCCGTTTTGAAAGCGGAAAGCACTATTTGCTGCTTGGGAACAGCGGGGAAGGAAAGAGTTCCCTGCTGAATCTTTTGGCGGGGCTTTACCGGAATTATACGGGAAATATACGGGTTGGGGATATTGACCTTGTGAAAGCAGGCCGTGAGAATATGGCAGCATCCGTGGCGATGGTGAAGCAGGATACTTTCCTGTTCAACGATACGATCCGCAACAACATTACTCTGTTCCGGGAAGGTTACACGCAGGGTGAACTTGAAGATGTATCTGCCCGTACGGGCTTAAAGCAATTGGTTACAAGTCTGCCGAATGGGCTGGAAACGCTGATCTATGAGAACGGAAGCAATTTTTCCGGCGGAGAAAAACAGAGGATCGGGCTTGCGCGTGCCCTGCTGCGTAACAGCCGGATCTTACTCCTCGACGAATTTACGGCAAATCTGGATCCGGGGATCGCGAAGGAACTGGAAGACGGGATTTTGGGTATGGAAGGTAAGACCGTGATCACCGTAACGCATCAGAGGGACAGGGAAAAGCTTGAGAAATATGACCATGTTCTTATGCTCAGGAACGGGAAAATTGAGCCGGCAAACGTGAAGGAGGTATAAATTCCCCTTTCACAAAGCGGCTGGCAGTTATAAGTGGGCATCCACAAGTTGTTTTAGTTTCTGCATTTCATCCGGGATCCGGATACCCGCAGGGCACATGGAAAGGCAGGGCATGTCCGTACAGGATCGGCACAGCCCTGCGCTTTCCTGTATTCCCAGGGCAAGTTTCTGCAGTGCCCAGTAGTCCTTTCCCATAAAATAATACTGGTATTGCCGGAAAACCGTATGGATTTCTGTTCCGAGCGGACAGCGGCATCTCTGGCAGCGGTCGCATGGGATGGGGGAAAATTCCCGCTCTAACGAGGAGAGCACTTCCGTAAAAGGAGGTAGGACATACTCCGTGTATTCCTGTGCCATTGCTGCATCCGCCTGACCGCAGGTTCCGATACCGATTAAGGCGCTTGAGACCGGGTAGGACAAAACGGAAGAGATCAGGGCATGCGGCGGGAAAAATGCAGGCAGCAGCCCGGCGGCATATACTTTATTCACGAAGAATCCCTTTTGGCGGAAGAGGGGTTCTTTTTTGACGCGCTCAAGCATCCCGCGTTCAAAAAGATTACCGCTGCCCTGCAGCACATCCACCCGCGGATCTTTTGCTCCCCGCAGCAGGATGTCATAGTAATGTGAGGCAATCCCGGTGAAACGGATATTCCCCATTTCTTTGAGTTCGGTGAGTGCATCCAACGCGCCGCCTTTTTTGAAAATCTCCTCCTCATGTGCGGCATCTGCCTGATGGATAAAGTAGATATCTGCATATGTGCCAAGATTTTCACAGGAATTGAGGACGGCACGGTACATTTCATTTCCGTCAAAAAAGCGTGCTTTGTCGGAAATGATGATGCGGCTCCGCCCAATGCGCGCGGCAAATTTTCCAAGTTTTATCTCTGCATCTCCATATTCAGGGACAATCGCAGTGTCGTACAGATTGCAGCCAAGACGGAAAGCGTGCTCCATCACAGCAAGTGCCTCATCGTCTTCTAAGTTGTAATAATCCGGCAGGACGGGAACGCTTCCTTTTAGGATTGGGATGGTGCCAAAGCCGACCTCGGACACATGGCAGTCCGTCAGGCCTAGTCTGCGGTATTTCATATAGTTTCCCCTCTCACATAGTTTCCGGTTCCTTTACTTTGGTTCCGAAAAATGCCCGTTCCCCGACAGCCGCGTCGGCAGGGACGGAAGTGACGGAAAGCTGTTCACAAAAGGCAAAAGCCTCCCTGCCAATGTATTTTACAGTGGACGGGATGTGGATATGCCCCAAACTGTGGCAGCGGAAAAATGCCCGTTCCGGGATTTCTTCAATACCTTCGGGCAGCAGGATTTCCCGCAGTGAGGTGCAATGTTCAAATGCCCTTGCACCGATTTTTGTGAATCCTTCCGATAATTCCACGGTTTCCAGTACGCCGCAGGCGGAGAAAGCCATGTCGCCGATCGTTTCAACCGCGCTTGCGCGGACAGTTTTCAGCCATTTGCAGTTCATCAGCGCAGCAGTACGGATTTCCGTCACGGATTCCGGAAGAATGAGTTCCGTCAAGAGATTGCTGTCCTGGAAAGCATGTGCCCCAATCGCGGTGACCCCGTCTGCAACAAGTAATTTTGATATGTTTCCGGTACATTCAACAAGCACCCCTTCCGAATCTGTTTTAAAGCAGTTCAGGCGGTCTGCAATAACCTGTTTTGCGAGAGGGGGAAGTTCCCTTCTGCGGTCCGAGATCCCGTGTAACCGGATGGTTTCACCCCCCGGAAGAGTGATTTCCTCTAAATAAATGCAGTTGCGGAAAGCAAAAGGCTCCACTTTCAGCGATGACGGGAGAAAATGGATTTTTGTGATCTGTAGTCCGTTGGCAAATGCCCAGCCGCAGATTAAGCGGGTATCTTCCGACACCGTTACTTCTCCGGTACAGGTGGATGCGTCCACCAGCATATGATTGACCGTCACCACCGGGGAACAACACCGCTGTTTTTCCAGCCAGGCAGTTTTGTGGAATGCCCTCGGACCGATGTATTCCACGCTTTCCGGGATGTGGATGTCCTCGAGCATCAGAAAGTCATAAAATACTTCTGCTTCAATCCTCCGGATCCCCTGCGGAATTTTTATGCTGCGCCCGCAGCCATGATAACCGCAGAGCGTTGTCATGGCTTCTATATCAAAACAGCTAAGTGCACTGGAAAAGATCATCCGCACGGTTTCCGGGAAAGGTGCGTGGAAGATATCGTGGTAACAGGACAATTCCCATATACAGTTTTCTGCAGTGATGTATTTCAGCGCGGTACAGCCAGATAATGCGTATTCCCGGAGGGACAATGCCGCAGCATCCCCAAGGATTTGGATTTGTGTAAGGCCGCCGCAGTCCTGAAAGGCATGGTCATCCAAAAAGATATTGCCGGAAACCGTGATGGTTTCCAGTGCATCGCAATTTTCAAAGGCGTAAGGTGCGATAGTCTGTACACCGGAAAGGTCAATGCGGTTTAGCTGCCTGCAGCCGCGAAAACAGGAAGCGTTGATTTGTGTGACCGGGTGATCATGGTCACTGGAAAATTCCCGCAGCGCGGTACAGCCTTCAAACAGGCTTTCTCCGAGTACCGGCACTGCGCTGAAAAAAGCGGTTTGCAGTGAAGTACAGTGGGCGAAAACAGCTTTGGCAAGGCAAGTGCCGCACAATGACACTTCCTTTAGTTTGGTACATTTTTCAAATGCCCTTGCACCGATCCGGCAGCCATTATCCAAAAAGATAACTTCTTCCAAATTTTGGCAACCGATAAAAGCACCTTCCCCGATAAAGCGGAGGCTTTGCGGAAGATAAAGTTTTTTGAGACCTTTGTTGCGGAAAAAGGCATACGGCGCGATTCCTGTTGTCCCTTCCGGGATTGTAAGTTCGCCGAAAGCTTCGTTGCCTGCCACTGCGATGGAGCCAATGATTCTAGGGTTTGGGTGGAACGGCGGAACTTCGATATAAGGGTCGGCGGAAAGCAAATCCGGAAAGAGCGGTTCACTGTTCTCCGGAAGGGTGGTAAAAGAGGTCTCCATAAAAGCGTTTTCGCCGATAAAATCTGCATTGCCCACAGGGGAAATCCTAATACTGCATTGAACGAATGCTTCCGCACCGATGTATTTTACGCTTCTTAGGTTAAGATGGGTAAGGTTTTGGCAATTATAAAAGGCTCGTTTATGGATCTGGTGCCATGCCGGGGCATTTTCAATGCCGGCAAGTGCGGTGCAGCCTGAAAATATCTCCGCTTCCGCAGTACAGAGCCCGTGCGGCCATGTGATCTGCGTGAGGGAAGAGCAGCCCTTAAACGCTGCGGTGCCAATTTGCCGGACGGTATCCGGGAGCATAATGGAAGTAACATTTGTATTTCCGTAAAAAGCACCTCCCGCGATGATCTGCGTCTGTCCGGAAAGCCGCACTTCCCCCGAAAGACCGGAACCGTCCCAGAAAATCCGGTTTTTGGCAGCAGGGGAGGGGCTCCCCGAACAAGCATTTTTACAAGTACCGTCGTCCTGTGCAAGGAAGGTTTGTTGTAATTCCTCCACCCATCTTCTTAAAAACGGCGTTTTCCGGAATACATCCCTGCCGACGGATTCCAACGAGTCCGGCAGTGTTACTTCCGTCAGGGCAGGGCAGCCAAAAGCCAGTTTGTCGGGAAGATGGCGGACACCCGTGCCGCATACTAAGGAAGTAAGTCCTGCGCAGTCCGCGAAGAGGTCATTACCAAATTCTTTGCCGTCCCCTGAGATCACGGCTTCCCGAGTACCGCTCTGCGCAAAAGCAAGACAGCCAATTCTTTGGATGGATTCGGGGAGAAATACGGATTTCAATGCAGCACAGCGGTAAAATGACATTGTTCCGATTGAGGTGAGGGTATCAGGAAATGCTATACCGCGGAGGGAAGAACAGGCGTAAAATGCTTGTTCCCCAATTTCGCGCAGATTGGATGGAAGTTTGACTTCGGCCAGTGACCGGCAGCGGCGGAATGTCATATTTTCCAGTTTCGTGATTGAATTCGGCAGGGAGACACGCAGCAGTTTGACACAGTTTTCAAACGCCCCCTTCCCGATCCTTTGAAGTGAGGAGGGAAGCTGTATGGTCTGTAAAAGCAGGCAGCCCCGGAATGCCCCGTCCCCAATCCCCCGGACACTTTCCGGAAGAACAATGCGGTCGATGCTTTCTTTTCCGGCAAATGCTTCCTCTGCGACGGAGGTGATACCATCCGGGACAATGACGCGGGATTCGTTGCCAAGGTACTTTAAGAGAACACTCCCGCAGAGGCGGAAGTTACCAAGAACTTGGCTGCGGACCGTTTGGACAAGTGGCGGGATTTCCTGCCCGGACAGTGGGGCAAGCCCCTGCAGGCAAAATTCACGTCCATTGGGAAGGATGAGCTGTTTTAGCGAGGTACAGTTTTTAAAGGCATCTTTATGGATCTCGGTCTGTTCTGTCCGAAAGGTGACTTTTTCTAAACTGATGCAGTTGCGGAACGCACGGCTTTCAATCTCTTTCAGGGAGGAGGGAAGAGTGACGGAGAGGATACCCCTCCGGTCAAAAAAGCAGCTCTTCCCGATGTGTGTGATACCCTCCGGGATTTCAACGTGACGCAGGTTTGTCAGAAACCGCATGAGGCAGCTTCCGTTCAGTTCAAACATAGTCAGGACATCTGCCGCAATCTTCCGGATGACGGAGGGCAGGGTGTCCGTGTACGCTGCCCCGACCAAATCCGGAACGGCATAGCTTGTCCCGTCGGCAAAAGCAATGTTGGATATCCGCCCGCAGCTTGTAAAAACATCCCGGATACAGCTCTCATCCAGTTCTCTTGAAATTGTGATTTTTTCAAGCAAGGTATCGTTGAGGAAAGCCTGGCTGCCCAGACGGCGCACGCCGGGGATGTGCACTTCCCTCAGGCTGTCACAATAAAGGAATGCACAGTTGCCCAGTTCCTCTACCGAGGCGGGCAGGCAAATGGTTTTTAGGGAATGGCAGCGGTGGAACGCATACTCCCCGACGTAAGACACACCTTCCGGGATTTCAAGTTCGTTCAGGTTGCGGCAGCCTTTAAATGCCCGCGGCATAATGCGCCGCAGACTGCGGGGCAGTACGATTTTTTTGAGGGATATGCATGCTTTAAAAGCATCCTCAGCAATGGTGTGGATTCCTTCCGGTACTGTTACGGCTTCTTCCCTGCCCTGATAGGATAAAAATGTTCCGTCCTGTGCATTAAAATTATTTGTCATGGAGATACCTCATTTCTACAGCACAAAGCTTATTTTTTATTGCCAAGGAATAGTTGCAAAGGTCGGTGGAAGGCGTATTCAAAGCCTTCTTCCCCGGAAAATATCATTTTCATTACTTCGACCAATTCCTCCGCACTTCCGGCACGGTAAAGAAGTTCCTTGTATTTTTTGGTTCCTTTACGCTTTTTCATGGCGTTGGCGGTCAATTTACGAATATGGGAGATGGTGAAAGTTTCGTTATAAAAACAGGATGTAATTTCCATCTCATACAATAAAAATTGCAAAATATTCATTTCAGGTGGTTTTCCGGTCAATTCGCTGAATATGAAAGGATTTTCAAGTGCATAGCGGCCGATCATCACTCCGTCTGCCCCAGTCTCTTCCATGACCTTGTCCGCATCCTGTGCGGAAAAGATACCGCCGTTGGCAATCACGGGGATGGAAACGGCGGCTTTTGCCTGCCGGATTTCATCGTAATGCGGAATGCCGCTGTACATCATGCTGCGCGACCGCCCATGTATGGTGACAAGATCCGCGCCGGAATCCTCACACATACGCGCGAATTCCGCCGCGAACATATGGTTTTCCTGAATTCCGGTTCGGCATTTGACAGTGATGATCTTGCCGCTCTTTTTGCAGCCGCGGATGATAGCGGAAGCCCTTGGCATGTCAAGCATGAGCGCACAGCCCTCCCCGCTCTTAAATACATTCGGGACGGGACATCCCATGTTGATATCAATGATCTGGAAATCCTGCAAGAGTTCACTGCAGGCCATCTGTTCCATGACGGACGGTTTGCCGCCGAGCAGCTGCACAGCCCGGATGCGCTCGCCATATTCGGGGCAGAAAAGGAGGCGGCTGGTTGCCCTGTCCTGATATTTCAGCGCGTTGGCACTTACCATCTCCGTAAAACACAGTCCCGCACCAAGCTTATACGCCATCTGCCGGAATGGGAAGCAGGTGTATCCGGCTAACGGTGCCATAAAGACATTGGAGGGGAGCAGGATATTTCCAAGGCGGATCGGTTGGATTTCCATAGTGGTTTTTCCTCGTTTCTTCTTTATTACTTAGGCAATTTATTAAAATTGATTGTAAGGCAGTTCAGGTAGTTGATTTCTTTTTGGTTGCTGCATGATTCTATTTTAACTGTTTTTTGGTGGTTTGGCAATCAGATAGGAAGATTTTGTGTTGATAATGTTTTTGGCAGCGGGAAGAGTTGGTTTAAGTGGTGCCTGGATAGAAGGGGGAGAGGAGATGGGAAGCTCAAATGTTGCTTTGTTGAAATTAAGAAAGGAATATCTGTATACTATGAGGTGTGTACACAGAACTTGTAAACAGCATATGCTTCAGTCATAAGCGGGAAATTCGGCGTGTCAATCTTCGTACAGGGTGACATATACAGTGTTTAAAATATAGAAGCAAAAAAAATTATAGAAAAAACAAAAAAGGTGTTGACATAAGAACTGTTTTTTGGTACACTAGCTAATGCACTGACGGAAAGCCGTTTATGATGCAATGAAAATCAATACCTTGGTAGCGAATTTTCAGGTGAGGAGAAATACTCAAGAGGCTGAAGAGGCGCCCCTGCTAAGGGTGTAGGTCGGGTGACCGGCGCGAGGGTTCAAATCCCTCTTTCTCCGTTCTTTTTTCAGGGTTTTACCGCAGACAAATCAAACGGAAAAAAACTTGCTTCATTGTAAAATGAATTGCGACAAGAGTTATTAAACTCTTTCGCAGTTCATTTTTTTATACAGAAATATGAGAACTGCGTCAAGAGTTTAGAGCCGGGCGCAGTTCTTTTATTTTGCCATGAAATAGGAGGTTGATGGACATTGAGGAAAAAAGGAAAACGAAACTTGAATTACGAGGACAGAAAACGCATTGAGGCTATGACAATGCAGGGAATAAGGGTGGTTGAAATCGCTGAAAGCGTTGGGGTACACCGGGCAACAATCTACAATGAATTGAAGCGCAGCGGTACACCGTACCGGGCAGACGAAGCACAGAAGACAATATATGGGAGATAAAAGGACTGGAAGCCGGATGGGGCAGCAGTCGCAGGACTGCGGAGCGGGTCCAATTCCCGCCCGGTTCGTTATCTGGGAAGCCAACCCCGGAGAAAATACGCACTGCGTCAAGAGTGGCAGCGGACACGCCAGCTAGAAAGCGTGATGATGGATAGCAAGTTTTCCGGGCAACGGCTTTTTAGCAGAGAAAAGCGGTGCGGCAGTGCAGAAAGGAGAAATATTATAAATTGCTGGAATTAGTACCAATAACGCTGAAAGAAGCAAATGCGTTTGTTCAACAACACCACAGACACCACAAGCCAGTAGCGGGGCATAAATTCAGCATAGCAGCTAGTGACGGTGAAAAAATCGTGGGAGTGGCGATAGTCGGAAGACCAGTAAGCAGATACCTTGATAATGGATTGACGCTTGAAGTGAACAGACTATGCACAGATGGGACAAGAAATGCGTGTAGCTTTTTATATTCTGCGGCATGGAGGGCGGCAAGGAATTTAGGATATAAGAAATTGATTACATATATTCTAAAATCCGAAAACGGAAGCAGCTTGAAAGCTGCCGGATGGAAATGTGTTGGGGAGTGCGGTGGTTTGCGCTGGAATGGAAGAAGTGCGCCAAAAGTGGACCTATACCCAGCGCAGATGAAACTAAGATTTGAAATTGAAAAGGAGGCGGCAGAAGATTGAAGAAAATAAAATGGGCGGCGGTGCTTCTGGGGACGCTTCTTCTTTGCGCCGCAGCATTTGCGGCGGGAAGCTATGCGAAAGAAAAGCTGATAGAAAAAGCGGTGCAGGAAATGCAGAAGCAGCAGGAAGCCCGGCAGCAGGAGCGGGACCGGCAGTGCGGCTATATTCTCATACATACAACGGATGGGGAGGACTGGGGCTTTTACGGGGATATGGAAATCATATCTGACGGCACGGACGGCACAGACATTGACATTGATATGACCGGGTGGCTGGTAGGGTCAACACATTCTTGCTATAACCCGGAAACGGAGGAAACGGGATGGGACTATATAGGCAATTAGATTGGTGGTCAATCACTGACATGGTGGATGAAATCATGGAGGGCAGAGCAAACAAATGTTTCCGTAACAGCGAGTATGCCGGATATTATGACGAACTTCTAACGGAAATGGCAAATGCGGCAGGGGACTTGTGGTGCGACATAGGCAGAATAAAAGACGATATTTATAGGCATGAAATACCGTGGAAAGCCCGCAAATTCGCAGAGGAAGACGAAGAAACGGAAACAGCGGCTTTCTGGTTCAATACGGTTGCGCTGACACTGACGGAAACGGATGTTTCCATACTTTTTGAGAGAGAAAACAACTACGAAGACGAAGAAAGCCAAAAGGAAAAGCGGCTGCGGATGTTAGGACGGCTTTCAAAGAATGACCTTTTGTGGATTGTTCCAACGGTCTGCAATCTGATTTTCAGATATTTAGACCTTTGCGGGGCATGGGAAGCGGTAAAAGGGACCATTGATGAATTGGACAGCCGACAAGCCTTTATAAAGGACAAGGACGGGTTGAGAGAGCCGAAAGCGGCGTATCTGTAAAAAGGGAGGTGAAAGAACCGGAAACGGCAGCGGCAGGAGAGCCGCAAAAAGGGAAATCGAAAACCCTTTACAACTGCGAATTGCAAAGGGTTTTCAGCCGATTTGTTATAAACTTTTGAACGAGTCTATTATACCATATCGGCGGCTATAATGCAAGCGTTTTTATACTTCCGTAAGCGAGGGAAGACCCTTGAAAACAGCGGTTTTCAGACCGCAAAAGCGGGCTTGTATGGGGTATTAACATTCCTACGATAGTTATATATAGTTATACTTCCGTAAGAATGAGTATAGTATATACTTCCGTAAGATGTGGATATATAGATGGATAGGTGGAGGGGGAGAACCCCGGCACTTCCTGCGGATGTACCCAAAAAGCCGTATGGTATGGCATGAGGACGGAAAAGGAAGTGCAGTATGTTTATCAGAGAGAAGAAGACAGACTGCGCCGATTATAGGGAAGTTGATATTATCCCCAGAACAGAAAAGGCAGAGGAAGCAGCCAGAGGGAAAAGGGGGAAGCGGAGGAAAGCGAAGAAGCCGAAGCAGAACGCCTTGAACGATAAGAACGCCAAACGGTATCTTGTGCAGTTAGGGAATGGCAACTTTCATGTTGGGGATTTGCACACTTCATGCACATATAGTGTGGATAACTTGCCCGGAACAGTCGAGGAAGCGGAAAAGATTGTGGGGAACTATTTACGCCGGATAGCATACAGACGGCAGAAGCTGGGTCTTGAACCTTTGAAATACATATTAGTGACGGAATACAAGTTTTCAAAGGACGGGCAGCAGCTGAAAAGAATACATCACCACATAATCATGAATGGCGGCATGGACCGTGACGAAGTGGAAATGATGTGGACGGCGCAGCGGGTGAACTGGAAGAAAGCAGACAGCCCGGACAAAGCGGAAGCGGCAGCATATAGGGACAGCGTGGAGAAGATGGGCTGGGTCAATGCGGACCGTCTGCAAATGAATGAAAACGGGATAGAGGGACTTTGTAAGTATATCATAAAAGACCCGCAGGGAAAGAAACGGTATTCTTCCAGCCGCAATCTGGAACGCCCAGAAACAAAGCGGGAGGACAGCAAGCCGCAGGAAGCGGCAGACAAGAGCCTATGGAAAGCCAGCCGCAATCTGGAAGAACCAACGGAGAAATGCAACGATTTCAAGTATAGCAAAGCAAAGGTTGAACAGCTGGCGAAGTCTGCGGATGGGGGATTGTCGGAGTTTCAGAAGATATATGCAGATTACAATATAACTTCCTGCGAAGCAGTCTATTATGAACAGACCGGGTGGCACATTTACTTGAAAATGTGGAAGAAGAAGCCAAAGAAGCAGACAGCAAAGAAGACGGCGGCGGGCAGCAGGAGGAAGCGAAAGGGAAAGGCTGGCAGCAGGGCGCAGCCAGTGAACGGAGGTGGTCAAGATGATGTTAAGTGAAGCGATAGAGAAAGTCACGCCCAGTGACAGAGTTGTGATTATAAATGCGGCAGGGCAGGTGATTTTCAGAGGATATGCGGCAAATGCGCACAATGCAGGGATAAGGAAGACACGCAGGGTGAAGCGTTACGGGATAGGGATGGAAACATACAAGGCAACTGAAAAGATGTGGGACTGGACAAGGATTGACGCATTGCCGCCGCAGGTCCCAGTGGAACAATTTGGGGAATACAAGGTGGAGGAATTGAAGCACATTCTGTATATCCGCATTGAACTTGACAACGAATTTACGGAGGGCAGGGAAGATGGCATATAGTGCAATCATTATATCACTGCACCCGGAATGGTGGCGGGAAATAAGGCTGGGCGCAAAGCTGCTTGAAATCCGAAAGACCAGACCACGGGGAAACGGTCCATATACAGTGCTTGTCTATGTGACGGGCGGCGTGGGCGTTGTCGGTGAATTTGTCTGTGATTGCTTCTACAAACTGAACACCGTGCCGGGGCTTCCCACATGGGCATTGCCGCCGCAGGACAGCGGGACACCGTACAATCTGGAACGGGCAAGCTGCTTGACAAGGAAACAGCTGGAAGCCTATGCAGGGGACAGCGGGAAGCCTTTGTGGGGCTGGCATATATCCCATGTGCGGGAATATGAAAAACCGCTGTCACTGCTGGAAGTAGGAGTGAAGAAAGCCCCGCAGTCGTGGTGCTATTTAGGGGGTGTGATTTGATTTATCCGGGGCAAGTATTGGAGATTTAGGAGGGAAACACATGGACCAGATACAACGTGAAAAGGTGCTTGAAAAGCTGGGAAAAATCAAGGCACTTGCCGAAAGGGGCGTGGGCGGCGAAAAAGAAACCGCCCTGCGGATGTATGAAGAATTGTGCCGGAAGTATGACATTTCAGAGGATGAAGCGGAAGCGGCACTTGCGCAGCTGGAAAAGCGGTGGTTTTCATACGGCACGAAACTTGAAGAAGAATTGCTTTTACAGATTTTCTACAAAGTGACCGGGAGCGGCGAAAGCTACATATACACCGGGAAATATAGCCGCAGGAAGAAGCGTGGGTGCGTCTGCACTGCGCTTGAAGCGGCAGAAATAGAACTGCTTTTCGGCTTTTACCGGGAGGAAATGAAAAGGGAACTGGAAGCGTTCATGATTGCTTTCAAGCAGAAGAACAACCTTTTCCCGGATAAAACGGCAAGGGCATATAAAGAGCATGACTTCCCAGAAAGGGAATTGACAGAGGAAGAAGAACGGAAGTATAAAAAGGCTGCTTTCATGCGGATGGTGATGGACGGCAGGACACCGCCAAAAGCGGCGATTGAAGCAAGGGAGGTGTAAGCGGTGGCAGCAGGATTGACGCTGGGCAGTCTGTTTGACGGTATCGCAGGATTTCCGCTGGCGGCAGCAGGGGTGGGGATAAAGACGGTATGGACCAGCGAAATTGAACCGAACTGCATTGAGATTGCCGCACTGCACTTCCCGAAAGCAAAGCAACTGGGGGACATAACAAAGCTGAACGGGGCAGACCTTGACCCGGTGGACATTATAAGTTTCGGCAGCCCCTGCCAGAACCTATCAACCGCAGGAAACCAGAAAGGGCTTGACGGCGAGAAGTCGCAGCTTTTCTTTGAAGCGGTGCGGGTGATTGATGAAATGAGGTGCGCAACAAATGGAAAATACCCAAAATACATTATCTGGGAAAATGTGGCGGGGGCTTTTTCAAGCAATAAAGGGCAGGATTTCCGCAGGGTGCTTGAAGAAGTCACAAAGACCAACATTCCAATGCCTGATAGCGGAAGATGGGCAGCAGCCGGAATGGTTAGAAGCAGGGGGGGGGGAAGTACAGCTTGGCGGGTGCTGGACGCTCAATATTGGGGAGTACCCCAGCGAAGAAAACGTATCTTCCTTGTATGCAGTTTTGGAAACGACCGTGCCGGACAAATACTTTTTGAGTGCGAAAGCGTGTTGGGGTATTCTGCGCCGGGCGCAGGAGAAACAAAAGGAGATACCGCAGGACTTGAAGATTGCGCTGCTAGAGAGGATAGCGGAGGAATGGAACAAGACGCAGACGGGCAAATGACATTTGATTTTGGAAGGACCGGGGACCGTATTCATATAAACGCAGAAAAAAGCGTGACACTGAAAGCAACGGACGGCGGCGGTGGTGCTTCAACGGGGCTTTATATGCTGCCCGTGTATGTGCTGAATGGGGCAGCGATAGGGAGGACCGGGAAGAACGGTGGAAACCAGCTGGGCATTATGCAGGAGGACACAGCACCAACACTGACAACGGCAGACCGCCACGCAGTATGTGTGCCAGACACGAAGCTATACAGAAGCGGGGAGCGGTCAACATTCAAGGAAGACACCGTTTCCGGGACGATAACAGCGGGACAAGAAAAGGTTAGGGGCGGGACTTCACTTGTGGTGCAGGACTGCGGGGCATATCGTCTGGATGGGTACGGTGGATATAAAGAGGGAGTGGGGACGCTGCGGGCAACGGGAGGGAATAACGGTGGCGGGTCTGAAACGCTGGTGACAGAAAAGAGAAAGGGCAAGGGGGTATTAAAGCACATTGTACGGAGGTTGACCCCGCTTGAATGTGAACGGCTTGACGGCTTCCCGGACGGATGGACGCAGGAGCGAAAAGACGGCAAAGGGATTTCAGACAATGCGAGATATACGGCACTGGGAAACAGCATTGCCGTTCCGTGCGCCGTTCGTGTCTTCCGGGGAATTATGGCAGTCGAAAAGGAGGTGGCAGGGAATGGAAGTGGGGCTGATAGATGTTGACGGTCACAGATACCCCAACTTGCCATTGATGAAATTGTCTGCATGGCATAAGAAGCAGGGGGACAATGTGGAATGGTACATACCGACAAAGCACGGCTTCCCGCTGCCGCCTATGGGCAAAGTGTATATGTCAAAGGTATTTAGCTTTACGCCGGACTATCCGTACTATGTGAACGCAAAGGAAGTCATAAAGGGCGGTAGCGGGTACGCAATAAAGACGGTTGACGGAGAAGAAATATTTGAAAAAGGGAAAGACGGACAACTGACGCATGAGATAGAACACATATACCCGGACTATTCGCTATACCCAGAACAGACAAAAGACACGGCATTTGGATTTCTGACAAGGGGATGCCCCAGAGGGTGCAAATTCTGTCATGTAGGGTGCAAAGAGGGGAAGAAGTCACGGAAAGTGGCTAACATATCAGAATTTTGGAAAGGGCAGAAAAACATTGTGCTATGTGACCCAAACTTGATTGCTTGCCCGGATTGGAAAGACCTTTTGTGGCAGCTGATAGACAGCAAAGCAAAGGTGGACATAAATCAAGGGATTGACATACGCATTATGACAGAAGAAAAAGCGGAACTGATAAAGAAAATAAGGGTAAAAGCCATTCACTTTGCATGGGACCGGTACGAAGACAGAGAAATTATTCTGCCGAAACTAAAGTATTTCAAAGAGATTACGGGGTGGGGCAGGGAAAAGATGATTGTTTTCGTGCTGACGAACTATGACACAACGCATGAGCAGGATTTGGAACGAATTTACACGCTGCGTGATTTGGGATATAACCCGTATGTCATGATATACGACAAAGAGCATACGAAAAGCACGGATAAGGTGCGGCTTCTTCAAAGATGGGTGAACAATAGACGGATTTTCGCAACGGTAGAACGGTTTGAAGAATATAGCAGGAAAAAGGGATAGGAGGTGGAAGCAGTTGCAGAAAGAATCAATGATTAAAAAGCTGGCGGCGGTGAAAGCACTTGCGGAAAACGGCGTGGGCGGCGAAAAGGAAACCGCCCGCAGGATGTACAAAGATTTGAAAGCAAAGTACGGCATAACGGATGGGGAAGTGGCAGCAGTCAAAGAGCCAGCCGCAGCGGAGGTCAAGAAAGAGTTTTCGGACATAGCATTTGCAATGTGGGTGCTGGCAAGCAATCTGGATGAAGAAATAAGGATATGCTGGGACTACTGCCCGTATGACAGCGAGAAACACGAAATGTGTGCAGAGTGCGCAACAAATGCAAATATAAAAGACCTTAAAGCGCAGTATGAAGAACTGACAGCACAGTTTGAAAAAGGGTGCGCCGGATAAATAAGTTGTCCGAATTGGACACATTGCAGGAGGTGGCAGCAGTGAAGAAAAAGAAAGCATGGAAGCCCCGGAGGGTGAGAGGGCAGCAGCCGACATTGACCGGGCAACCGCAGCTGGGATATTTGAATAGCTTTTACTGTCCTATCTGCGGGAAACATTTGTTTTCCTGCTATGACGCAGACATTGCCCCGGACAGAAAAGACGGCTTCCGCTTCCATGTCGCTTCTGACTGGCACTATTGCAGCAAGTGCGGGACCATGCTTGACCTTGCGGAATGGCAGCAGGAAGAAACGCCAGCCCCGGCAGCAGTCGTGGGCGCAGATGAAGAACTGGAATTTGACGGATAGGAGGTGGCAGGGGTTGGGAAATAATCTGCTTTATGTGTGCAGCCCGTACCGGGGCGAAATCCGGCGCAACAAGGAATATGCAAGAGAACTGACCAGAGCGGCTATAAACAGCGGATTTGCGCCCGTGACGGTGCATTTGTACTTGACGGAGGTTTTGGACGATAACAAGCCGCAGGAGCGCAGCCGGGGCATGGCAGCAGGGCAGGACATATTGAAGCGGTGCGCCTATATTCTTCTGGGTGAGAAATACGGAATATCAGAGGGCATGAAAGAGGAAATCACGCTGGCAGCACTGAAAGGGCTGATAATGCTATATGAGAAAGACGGCGTTTTGTATTACGCCGGGACGGGAAAAGAAGCAATATCAAATTAACAATAAACCAGATACAACACAAGGAGGAAACAAACATGAAGCATGAAAATGTGGTACTTTTCGACAATGCGGGGTTGCCGTCTGTAATGGTGAAGTTTACCCCGGAAGCAGGGAAGCCGCTTGACCCGGTTTTTAAAGTCTGCGGCAGGAGGGCAAAGGCAATCTATATTTCAAAGTATGAAAATACGCTGGTCAAGGGCGTTCCGTGTTCAATCCCGCATGCGAAAGCGGCGAACTGCATTGACTTCAACGCCGCCAGCGCACTTTGCCGCAGCAAGGGACCGGGATGGCACATGATGACAAATGCAGAATGGGAATATCTGCACAATGAGAGCATAGAGGGCGGGACGCTTCCGCACGGCAACACGGCACGGGGAAAATATTACTTTGACGAAAGCGAGAGCGGCGAAAAGTACGATTACGGGCATACGCTGACGGGCAGCGGACCGGTAACATGGACACATACCCACACGCCGGACGGCGTTTGCGATTTGTGCGGGGACAACTGGGAAATGGTTGCAGGGCTGCGGCTGGCAAAAGGTGCGATTGAGTACATAAAGGACAATGACGCAGCAGTTGCGGACCTGTCCCCGGATAGCGAAGCATGGCAGAGGGCGCAGACGGCAGCAGGGGAAACAATCTATCTGGCAGCAGGGGACGGCGTTACAGTGACAACGGAAGCCCCGGAAGAAGACTGGGACGGCTGCCGCTTCAAGGAAATGGAAATTGCGCTGGATGAAGTGCCAGAAATCCTGCGGCAGCTGGGCATTGTACCGCAGAATATGGAGGAAGAAACGGCGTACATATACGCAGACAGCGGGGAAGAAGAAGCCGTGCCGTTCCGGGGGTCCTGTTTCCACCACACTTCCTACGGCGGTCTGGGTGCGTTGTTCTTGAGCAACGCCCGTTCCCTCGTCAGCTACAGTGTTGGCTTCCGCTCCGCTTATGTGGAATTTGAAGAACTGGAAACTGAAAACTGATGAACTGATAGGGCGTGTGGAAACACGCCCACCAGAAAGGAAGCGAAAAGGGCATGACGACACAATATATGATACGGGCTGAAATGGAATATAAAAAATGCTTCACAACGTACATACACAGACCCGGCGCAGCGGATTTGCTGCAATGGATGTGCGGGCAGGGATTTTTTGAAGCCCCGGCAAGCATGAAGCACCACGGCGCAGAACCCGGAGGGCTGGCAAAGCACTCAATCAATGTTTTTCACCGTCTGGCATTTATCGCGGCAGAAGCAATAAAGCCGCCGCAGATATTCAATGTGGAAACGCTGGCGGTCTGCGGTCTTCTGCATGACTTGTGCAAGATAGACGCATACAAGGAAGCCCCGGAGGGGTCAAGCAGACGTTATGACATAACAAGGCACTTTCCGGCAGGGCATGGGGAAAAGTCGGTATTTCTGATAATGCGGTTTATGCACTTGACAGATGAAGAAGTGCTGGCTATCCGCTGGCACATGGGGCAATATGATTTCTACGCAAAGGGCGGCGGCTATGATTTGGACAATGCTTTTCATCAATGCAAGCTGGCTGTCATGCTTCATCTTGCGGATATGATGGCAACACACTTTGACGAAACGGAGGTAAGCGGGAATGGGATATTACACAAGACAGCAGAACCGAAGACGGAGTGAAGCCACAGAGCAGGAAACATTGATTGTGTGGTGCGGATGGCAGCAAGCGAAGCACCCGGAATTGAAGCTACTTTACCATGTGCCGAACGGCGGCAGCAGAAACCAGCTGGAAGCGGCAAATTTGAAGCGGCAGGGCGTGAAAGCGGGAGTGCCGGACTTATGCTTGCCAGTGCCTATGAACGGCTTCCACGGGCTTTATATCGAAATGAAGTATGGCAGGAACAAGACCACGGAAGCGCAGGAAGAATGGCTGGAAAAACTGGCGGCGCAGGGGTATTGTGCGGCGGTATGCTACGGCGCAGAAGAAGCGGAACGGTTGATTTCAAGCTATCTGCGTTTTCCGGGCTATCCAAAGATAAGCAGGGAAGAACCGTGGGAAAATCCGAAAGTTTACAGAGCAAAGGGCGCAGGAGGTGCGGCAAGTGAAGAAAAGTGAAAAAGTGAAGTGCATTGCAATTATAGCAGCAATCATGGTCATTATTGCATTTTCCGTGAGGATGTTTTCTTTCAATGACACGGAATACACCGTAACCATAACGGGGAAAGAAAGGATAACGGAAAGCGGAAAGGACAGTGACGGCAATTACAAGACTTCTTCAAAGTATATGGTATTTGCTGATGATGAAAACGGAAATTCCGTTGTTTTTGAAAATACAGACTGCTTTTTCCGCATGAAATTCAACAGCTCAAACATACAAGGGCAGCTGAAAGAGGGGAATACATACAGAATTACGGTTATCGGTTACAGAAATTCATTTTTAAGCTGGTATCAGAACATTATCAAGGTTGAGGAAATCGCAAAGTAAAAGGATGATGGGAGGTGCGGCAGATGATACCAAAAGCGGCAATGAGGGCAACCAATAACGCTATGCGGGGATATATCCCGCATAGTGGCATTGTTTCTGCCGGGGCAAAGATTGTGGCAGGACAGCAGAAGCAGGGGAAGAAGCCGGGGACCGGCAGGGGAAACCAGAAAAGACCGCAGCTGACAGAGATAAACCACAACGGAAAAGCGGTGCTGAAAGGAAAAACAACGGTGGCGGCAGCCGTGAAGAAGCTGCATGACTATGAAGAAACCGGGCTTTTGCCGTATGAGGTGCGAAACCTTATAGAGAGGGCGCACAATCTGGAAAAGCGGATTGAGAAGCTGGAGGGATGGGAAAATGACGGACGTTGACCGCTGCTTGATATGCGGCGAAGCTATTACAGAGGGGGCGCAAGTCTGCAAAAGCTGCATGGCGCAGTATCACATTGAAGCCGGGGAAGCGGTGGAGATTGCGGAGGAAATGCGGGACGTTGCCGGGGTGCTGTCCATTACGGCGAACACGGACGGAAATATTAAAAGGTCAATGGAAAGCATATTGAGGATAGCAGACAGATTGGAGCGAAAGGGAAATGAGGAAAGAAACAGAACCAAAGTATTTGCCGAAAGTCGTATTGGCAAGGCTGAAAACGGCAACCACACTGGATGAAGTACGGCAGCAGCTAAAGGGGCAGGGCTTCACCAGAAACGAAATGAAAGCAATGGTCCGCAGTATGGGCTTCTTTGACGGGCTGGAAGTCTTTCTGTCAAAGTGGAACTGGGACAATTACGCAAGCTGGCATTTATACAACTGGAAGCCGCAGGATGATGAAACAGTAATGAAAGCGATTTATGAAGCGGAACAACTGCACCCGTATTCCTGCGGAAGATATAAGAACGATTTTGCGCAGTTTGAAAAGGACTGGAAAGCCGAAACGTATGACCCCGGCGCAACGCTGGCATTTGAGGACGCACAAGTTGAAGTGCTGGAAGTTGTGCAGGAGGAAGTGAACAACATTGACCCGCAGGAGGTGCAAAAGGCGGTCGTAAGGGCGCAGGACGCAAAGAGGGACCGGCAGCGCAAGCGGCGCATGAAAGCCAGCAAGGGCAGCAGATACCAGAAAAGATATTTTTAGGAGGGCGCAGGATGGGAAAGAAGCATTACAGCGGGAAAGAATTGATTTACCGCCGCCAGATGGAGAAGCAGCGGCAGCAGGGCAGGGAAAACACAATCAGAAAGCGGGTGCAGGATATGAACCAGCTGAAAAAGTCGGTGGAAGCCGCCCGGCAGGATATGCGCCAGAGGGCAAGAGAGGGGAAAGACAATGCTATTTCTGATTGAGGTTATCAAAGGGCTTCTGATGTTTGCGGCGGTATGTGTGGGGCTGGGTATCATGTATCTTGTCTTCATCATTGTCCGTGAAGTGGGGTGGGTAGTAAAGCAGGAGAACCGCAGGAAGTACAGAGAAAAGCAGGAGGAAAAGAACAATGCAGATGGCGGCATTTAACGCAGTGTGTCCGTATGAGATAGGGGACAAGATAAACGCAGTAAAGGCAGTGAACGGGCAGTTGTTTTCCGTTGGAGTTTCTACAATAACGGACATTGCTTGCACGCACTATGTAAAAAGCGGGAAAGTCGTATTTACATACGAACTGGACAACTGCGGGCAGTTTGCGCCGCTGGTTGATTTGAGAAGCCCAGAAAAGAAACAGTAATGCACAATACTTACGGAAGTATATGCAAATTGCACAAAAATAATGCTTATATACTTCCGTAAGATTGTAAATTATTCCGGGTTGAAATTATACTTCCGTAAGTATATAATAAATACATAATCAATCAAGCGGAGGTACAAAAAATGAGAAAATTTGAAACGGGAAAAAGATACGGAGAACACGCAGTTGTGTTTGAAATCGTGAAAAGAACAGAGAAAACAATCACATACGCAGCAATTCATCATCCGGGAAGAAGTAATGAAAGCAGGAGAGAAGAAAAGAAAGCAAAAATACAGAACTGGGACGGCAGGGAAGTATTCTTTGCAGGAAGCGAAACGGTAGAAGCATAAATGAAATTTAGAGCCGGAAGCCACAGAGGGGCAGCAGGGGTGAAAGCCCCTGCGGGGCTGGTTCAATTCCAGCCCGGCGCATTACTGGGAAAGCAAATAAAATCATACCAGATACAAGGAGGAAAGCAACATGAAAAAAGCGACATTTGAGGAATACACGGAAGCAAAGAAAGAGATTATGAGCGGCGGCGAGTGCAAAGAGTACGCAAGTACGGATGAATACGGAAGAAATCACAAAGTTATTTGCTGCGAAGACGGCGGCACATTCTGGGAAGTGACCGAAAATGATGTAACAGAATTTTGGTCTACAAAATACCCGGAAAGCAGGAAATATGAGGTGGAAAGAGAACTTGCGAGGAACGCAGGAACGAACATGACAGAAGCAGACTACCAGAAGCTGGCTAATATGTGCGACACAAAGCACATGACAGATGATGAAGCAAGGTTGTTCATAGGTGAGGAACTGGGATTTGACCCGCTGAAAGTGAAGATTATTCATGAAGTAGAAGACTTCTACATTGAGGGACACTACTTGAAGAAATGGCACACATACAGACGGGACCCGCAGTATAACGCTACTGACTGGAACTATTTCAGATTTGATGTATGTGGATGGATGTATGAATATGAAAACGGGTCATTGAGGTTTTATAGCTGCTAAAAAAGGGAAATACCCGCCCTGGCTGGGAACTGGGGCGGTAAACATAAAAATACCAGATACAAGGAGGACGCAAGCATGAAAGTATTATCAATTATCAACCTTAAAGGGGGAGTGGCAAAGACCATTTCCAGCGTCAACATGGCGCACATTCTGGCGGCGGTGCATGGCTGCAAGGTGCTTCTGATTGACAATGACAAGCAGGGCAACGCCAGCAAGATTATGAACCGCCACAGCTATGATGGCAAGGGGACGGCAGAGGTCATGACGCAGCGGGGCATTGACCCGGCAGAGGTTATCCAGCACACGGACTTTGACGGTCTGGACATTATCACGGCGAACATGAATTTGCTGACCGCCAATCTGGAAGTCATGCTGGACCAGAGCCGCCCGCAGCAGACCCGCTTCAAGAAATTTTTGGACGGCATACAGTCTGAATATGATTATTGCATTATCGACAATGCGCCGGACATTAACATTTCAACAATCAATGCGCTAGTCGCTTCCAATGATGTGATGGTCCCTATAACCATTGACGATTTTGCTATTGACGGGCTGGCAGAACTGAAAGAACAGATTGACAACACCCGTGAGGACTTGAACCCCGGATTGCGCTTCTGCGGTTGTTTCGTCACACAGTATGACCGCACCAACGAAGCAGACACGCAGGGGGAAGAATTTCTGAAAACGCTGGACTATCCGTTGTTTGAAACGCATATCAGACGGACACCGAAAATGAAGCCCAGCACGTTTGAGAGGAAGCCCATAATTGTATATTCAAGCAGATGTGGGGCGGCTTATGACTATAAAGCGTTGGTGCAGGAATATTTGAGGATGTGACCAATTCGGACACGCAAAGGAGGGAAAACAGATGGCAGCAAGCAATAAGAAATTCAATCTGACAGAGTTATTGAACCAGCGTTCAAAGGAAGCCGCACCGCAGGGGCAGCAGGGCGCAGCGGAAGCGGAAAAGGAAACTGCGGCAACCACGGCAAGCACAACAGCTGATATTTATGATTTGATACCGTCAAAGGACAATTTCTATTCGGTGGAGGATGTGCAGGACTTGAAGCAGTCAATAGAGTTGCTGGGGATATTGCAGCCGCTTCTTGTGACAGATGAAGAAGACGGAAAGCGGCGCATTATCGCAGGACACCGCCGCCGACTTGCAATCATGCAGCTGGTGGATGAGGGAAAAGAGCGTTTTCGCTATGTGCCTATCATGGTAAAGCCGACAAAGAACGCAATTCTGGACCGGCTGGCACTGATAATGACCAACCGCTTCCGGGAGAAGACGGACTGGGAGAAAATGACGGAAAGCATTGAAACGGAAAAGCTGGTGCAGGAATTGAAAGCGCAAATGGATATTCCGGGGCGCACCCGTGATTTGCTGGCAGAAATCATTGACGCTTCCCCGGCAACGCTGGGGAGGTACAAGGCAATCTACAACAATCTGGCTGCGGAACTGATGGCAGAGTTTAAGACGGGGAAAATCGGCGTGTCCGTCATTTATGAGATTTCCCAGCTTGAAAAGGAATGGCAGCTGCGAACATTAGAAGTCTTCCGGGGAAAAGGGTCGCTGGCATTGCCGGACATAAAGGAAATTAAACGGCAGCAGGAAGCGGCAGCGCAGATACCGGGGCAGATGAACTTTGACGGGACGGCAGCAGGGCAGCAGGACACGCCAGAAGCCACACAGACGAAAAAAACGGCAGAGGGCGGGGAAAATATCGGGGAGAGCCAAAAAACGGCAGCAGAGGGCGCAGGAGAGCCGCAGGAAGACCTTTGCGCAACGTGCGAACACAACGGGGAGTGCGCAGGAAAGAAAACGCATGATAGCGGGTGTATGGGGTATGAGCCGCAGGAAGATTTCATGAACCAGCCGGAGGAATACGAAGACCCGCAGCCGGAAAGCATGACTTCACTTTGTTATAGCTGCACACAGTATGAAACTTGTCATGAAAAGAAAGCAACCGTCACAAGCTGCAACGCCTATGAGAACCGCACGGAAGCATATAAAACGGATGAACAGCGGTACAATGAGGAACAAGCGAGGATTGACGCTGAAACAAGACGGAAGCTGCGGGAGCGGCAGCAGGAAGAAACCATGCAGCAGGGACCGGCAGAAAAGAAGCATGATGAAATAACGATTTCCCCCAGCAGATACAATGAAATTGCAAACGGCGCATTGTCTTTCCTGCTTCTGAAAAAAGACGGATTCAAGGTCGGTGAGGGCTTGAAGCTGACGGAATACGCAGACGGGAAGCACACGGGCAGGACGCTTGAAATCAAGATTTCCTATGTGATGGAAGACCGGACCGGGCTTGAAGATGATTATTGCATAGTCGGTTTTATTAGGGAGGTGGGGGCATGACAAGGGTGTATTGCGATATATGCGGAAAAGAAGTGGTGCGGAAAAAGGAAATATGGAAGCACACACTGGCGGCAAGGGAGGGGAACAAGCGTGTTTCCTATGATGAACACATAGAAGAAATATGCGAAAGCTGCGCAACAACAATCCATTGCTGCACTTCCATGATGAAGCAGGGCTGGAAGCCGGATTTTCATGAAATGAAAGAAGCGGCAGCAGCCGCAGCGGATGGGGCGGACCAGCCAACATTGCTGCCGGGGGCATAACGGATGAAGCAGACAATTAGTGTCACCTATTATGAATGTCCCGTATGCGGGAAAAATTCAACCAGCAAGCCGGAAATAGAACGGCATTTCAGACAACACCAGATAAAGGCTGATGAAATCATTTACTGCAAGATATGCGGTGCTGGGTGGTATGTGAACGCATACGGGAAGATGGGAGCGCAGGAAAAGGCAGAGGAATGTTATAAAAAGCATATCGAAGCGGGGGACGCAGACGAAGTGGCGGCAAGGGCGTTCTTTCTGTCAAAGGGTGCGTTTGGGTATGTGCGGATGGAAGCAAGCGGGGACGGATAGAGGAAGCGGAGGGCAGCAGGGCAAAAACAGCGCAAAGGAGATTTGAGCATGGACAAAGAAAAGGTCATAAAAATTCTGGAATTTTACAAGGAGATTGACGGCGAGATTTCTATATATCGCCGTATTTTGCATGATTACGAAAGCCAATATTATAACACGATAGGCGCAATGGCGAATGACGGGCAACCAAAAGGGAAAAACCATATTTCACGCCCGGTGGAAAGCGCAGCAATGAACGTCCCGGATTATGTGCGGCAGGATATGGAGGAATACGAAGCGAAAGTTGGCTATTTGCAGAGGGCAAAGAGCCAGATTTTGCAGGAGATTTCACGCTTGAAGCTGAAAGAGAAGACCATAATATTTGACTATTACATATACGGCATGAAATGGGAACAAGTTGCGGAGCGTAACCACTATTCAGACCGCCAGTGCAAGAATATCCGGGACGCAGCAGTTGAAAAACTGGCTGCAAAATTCCAGAACAACGATTTTTTAAGGGAATTTAGGAAGACCAGCTGAAAATGATTGCCCACTATTGCACACAGTCTTTTGATATAATGGGATTGTGAAAATGCGCTTGAAATACGGTGTCCAAAAGCAAAAAACCAAAATTTGAAAGAATAAAAAATATTTATACTTCCGTAAGTTTCCAAAACCGGGAAGAATGAAAACAAACGAAAAGGAGGTGAAGCGGGATGGGAAGACCGAGAAACCCGCAGCGGGATTTGTCGCTGGAAAGATACGTTGAAAATGATGGGAAAATAAGCACGGCAGAACTTGCGAAGCTGGCAGATGTGCCGGAAAGTCGTATCAGAAAATGGAAGTCGGAAGACAAGTGGGACGAAGCCTTGAAAAAGAAACCCAGAAAAAGGGGAGGTCAAAAAGGAAATAAAAATGCGGCAGGAAAGACCCCGGCAAAAAAAGGGAATAAAAACGCAGTCACGCATGGGGCATTTGCACAAGCAGGATTTGAAGACATTCCCCCGGAAAAGGCAGAGGAAATCCAGAACATGAAAACGGCAGAAGCAATGCCGCACATGATGGCTGAATTGCAAGCACTTTATATGCGCAAAGCGTACCTTGAAAAATTGCTGGCAGAATATGAAGCCCCAGAAGCAGGGGGTTTTTATACTGATAAAATAGTACACATGATTGTGCCTAAAAGCATGGAGGATAAGCAAGCAGAGGAAAGCACGGGCATTGCGGCAGGGGCAGCAGAAGACCCGGAAGCAATAGAGGGGCAGCAGGGAGAGTGCTTCAAAACAGCTATGAAATCAATCATAAAATCCAGCCCATTTGATAGGGCAATGAAAGTGGAAGCCGAACTGAACAAGCTGCACGGGCGTATCATCAAGCAGCTTGACAGTATCAAGGCGCATGAGATGGAGAGCAGAAGACTACAGCTGGAAGAACGAAGACTTGAACTGATGAAACAGAAGATAACTGGAGAGATAGACATTGACCCGGAAGACGAAGACTGGACGGAGGACGGGGACGGCGGCGGGCTGCCGTGATAGGTTCTTTCAGAGTCCGGGGAGGGGTGAGGGTACGGTGAAGCCCAGCCCTTGCCTAGCCAAAAATGAAAAAAATTCGCTTGCGGGACAGCCGGAAAAATAAAAAAAGGGGGTGTGGTTTTGAAATTATACACGACAAAGACGGTGGCGGCATGGCTTGACTTGACGGAAAGCAGGGTGCGGCAGCTGCGCAAAGATAAAATCATAACAGAACGCCAGCCGGGATTGTATGAGTTGAAGACCGTCACCCATGAATACATCAACTATCTGCGGAAAGGCAGCCCAACGGAAGCCAGCGTTGACTATAACACGGAGCGGGCAAAGCTGGTGAGGGCAAAGCGGGAAAGTCAAGAATTGGAATTGCGTCTGCGGAAAAACGAACTGCACGAAGCAGAAGAAATTGAAAAGGTCATGACCGACACATTGATTAAATTCAAGGCAAGGCTGATGGCAATTCCTGCGAAGCAAAGCCCGATATTATCAAAAAAGAAAGACCAGACAGAGATTTTCAAGCTGCTAAAAGCGGCGATTGATGAAGCACTGGAAGAACTGGCAGACTTCCAGAAGCTGTTTGGCTACACGGTAGAGGATGAAGAAAAAGACAGCTGAATTATTCAGCCGGATATATTCAGTGTTGCAGCCGCCGCCAGATTTGAAGTTGTCGGAATGGGCAGACAAATTCCGGCAGCTGTCTTCCGAAGCATCCGCAGAGCCGGGAAGATGGCGAACGTCAAAAGCCCCGTACCAGAAAGAAATAATGGACGCTATAACCGATATAGGGATAAAAAAAGTTGTGGTAATGTCTGCGGCGCAAGTCGGAAAGACTGACGCAATGATTTTGAACCCGATAGGCTATTACATCCACTATGAGCCGTCCCCAATCATGGTATTGCAGCCAACAATAACGATGGCAGAAACATTTTCAAAGGACCGGCTTTCACCAATGCTGCGGGACACGGCAGTATTGGCAGACAAAGTGAACGACAAGAGCCGGAATAGCGGAAACACAATATTGCAGAAGATTTTTCCGGGCGGTCGTGTGACAATGGTTGGGGCAAATAGCCCGTCAAGTCTTGCTTCCCGCCCAATCAGAATACTTCTGGCAGATGAAATTGACCGATACCCGGCAACGGCAGGAAGCGAGGGGGACCCGCTTTTTCTTGCTGCAAAGAGGTTGACAACATTCTGGAATAGAAAAGAAGTCAATGTGTCAACGCCGACAATCAAGGGGTTGTCAAGGATTGAAGTGGAGTATGAGAACAGCAGCAAGGGAGAATGGCATACGCCCTGCCCGTGCTGCGGGGAATTGCAGCCGCTTACATGGTCCGGCATAGTATTTGACAAAGACGATTTATCAGAAATTGGATATGTATGCAGCAAATGCGGCGTGATTTCAAGCGAAGTGGAATGGAAAGAGGGATTCAAGGACGGCTGCTTTATCCATGAAGACCCGGAAAACCCGGTAAAAGGATTTCATTTGAACACGCTTGCTTCCACGCTTGCCACATGGCGGGAGGTCGTGGAAAAGTTTCTGGTTGCCAACGAGGAAGTGAAAAAAGGCAACGTGGAACTGATGAAAGTATGGACCAACACCGAACTGGGGGAAACGTGGGAGGAAGACGGGGAAACCATAGAAGACGAAGAATTGATGAAACGCCGGGAGAATTACAACTGCGAAATCCCGGCTGATGTGCTTTATCTGACCGCTGGCGTTGACACGCAGGATGATAGATTTGAAGTTGAGGTTGTGGGCTGGGGACCGGAATATGAAAACTGGGGCATAAAATTTGCGGCATTATACGGAGATACCGGGAACATACAAGACCAAGTGTGGAAAGACCTTGACACGTTTCTCTCACAGACATTTGAAAAGCCGGACGGAACAAAGATGAAAATAATTGCAACGTGCATAGACAGCGGAGGTCACAGAACCAATCAAGTATATAAATTCTGCAAGACCCGGTTTAATCGGCGCATATTTGCGATAAAGGGAAGCAATGACAGTGCGGCGGCGTACATCCAGAAGCCGACAAAGAGCAACCGGGAACAAGCCTATTTGTTCACTATCGGAGTTGACACCGGAAAAAGCTGGCTGATGGACAGATTGAAGCTGGAAGAACCGGGACCGGGCTTCTGCCATTTTCCGAGGGAAGACGGCAGGGGGTATGATGAAAAGTATTTTAAGGGCTTGACTTCTGAAAAAAAGGTCATGCGCTACAAGATGGGAAGACCATATTTTGCATGGGAACTGAAAGACAAAGGGGAACACCGCAGGAATGAAGCACTTGACTGCCGGAATTATGCAACGGCAGCTATTGAGATAACGGGACTTCCGCTGAAAAAGCCGGAAGACCCGGAGAAGAAGCAGCAGCAGACAGCAAGCAGCCCCGCAAAAAGGAAAAAGAGGGGCAGGAGAAGCGGAGGTGTAAACTAATGGCAGGAATAACACTGGAAACAGCACAAAGGCATTTGGACGCATGGCTTGAAGCGGAAATTGCGGTGACAAATGCGCAGTCTTACACAATCGGAAGCAGGGTAATGACGAAAGCTGACCTTGCGGAGATACGGAACACTATTGATTACTGGAACAAAAAGGTAATAGCATTGGAGAACGCAAAGAAGCGGGGAGGGAGAAACCGGGCATATCGCGCCGTACCCCGTGACTTGTAAGCGAAACATTTCCCGCAATTTCCCTTTTTGGCGGTTTATTTCCCCCAATTTCCCGCAAAAACGGTATAAAATGATAGCGTGAATAAATAGGCAGACACGAAAAGCACCCGTCAAACGGTGCTTTTTTCATGCAGTGCGGCAGACGGGAGGTGAAAAGGGAATGGGCATTGCGACATTGATTGACAGAGCCGTTGCAACGGTCGCACCGCAGAAAGGGCTTCAAAGGGCTGCGGCAAGGCAGAAAATGCAGATATTGAACAGCGGATATGGGAATTACGGCGCAAGTACGTTCAAAAAATCGCTGAAAGGATGGCTTTTTGCCGGAGGGTCGCACCGTGAGGACATAGAAGACAATGTTTCGGTGCTGCGACAGCGCAGCCGAGATTTGTATATGGGCGTACCCGTGGCAAATGGCGCAGTCAAGACCATGCGGACAAATGTTGTGGGGCGTGGTCTTAACTTGAAGCCGTCCATTGACCGGGAAGTTTTGGGGATAACGGCGGCGCAGGCGCAGAAGCTGGAAAAGCAGATTGAACGGGAATGGCAGTTGTGGGCAGAAAGCCCGGATTGCGACATACAGCGCATTGATAATTTCTATGAGTTGCAGCAGCTGGCTTTTCTTAACTGGCTTATGTCCGGGGACTGTCTGGCGTTGCTGCCGATAAAGCCGAGGAAGAACCAGCCGTATGATTTGCGGGTGCAGCTGGTGGAAGCTGACAGGCTTTCCAGCCCGGACTACTGCGACACATACGACAATAAGATTGTCGGCGGCGTTGAGTGCGCCCCGGACGGGGAAGTTGTGGCGTACCACATTTCAGACCAGCACCCATTGTCCTATGAGGTGACGGACATTAAGTGGCAGAGGGTAGAAGCATACGGCAGCAGGACGGGAAGAAGAAACGTGCTGCACATTATGACCCGTGAGAGGATAGGGCAGCGCAGGGGCGTTCCGTTCCTTGCCCCGGTCATTGAAAGCCTGAAACAGCTGGGGAAGTACACGGACGCAGAACTTGTGGCGGCGGTAGTGTCCGGGATGTTTTCTGTATTCATTGAGAAAGAGGACGCAAGCGAGGACGGCGCAGTTGGTTCAATGATACCAGAAGAACAGCAGATTGACGCAGAGGACGAAAGCAGCCTTGAACTGGGTCCCGGCGTGATTATGGATTTAAACCCCGGTGAGAAAGTGCATGACACGAACCCCGGAAGACCGAACAGCAATTTTTCCATGTTCGTTGAAGCGATATGCCAGCAAATAGGGGCTTCCCTTGAAATCCCCTATGAACTGCTTGTGAAGCGGTTCAATGCGTCCTATACGGCAAGCAAGGGCGCACTGGAAGAAGCGTGGAAAATGTTCCGTATGTACCGGGCATGGCTTGCGGCTGATTTCTGCCAGCCGATTTATGAAGAATGGCTGACAGAAGCCGTGGCAAAGAAAAGGATTGCCGCCCCCGGCTTCTTCACTGACCCGCTAATCAGAAAGGCATACTGCCGGGCAGAGTGGAACGGACCGGCAAAAGGTATCCTTGACCCGGTAAAGGAAGTGACCGCAGCGGAAAAGAGGGTGCAGAACGGATTTTCAACGAGAAGCAGCGAAACAAGGGAAATGACGGGCGGCGATTATTACAGTAACGCAGACCAGTTGAAGCAGGAAGAAAAGAAATTGAGCGAGGTGAAGAAAGTTGCCAAAGGGAATGAAAAACAGAAACAGCAGCCAGCAGGGACAGAGCCAGCAGGGACAGAACCCGCAGGGGGCGGACCAGAAGAACCAGCAGGGCAGCAGGGGAAGACAGCAGAACCCGCAGGGGGTGACGGAAAATAGATTCTGGGACTTCATACCGGGGACGGAAACGCACCCCCCGGAAATGCTTCTGTATGGACCGATAAGCAGCCAGCAAAGCTGGTGGGAAGACAGAGTGACCCCGCAGCAATTCAACAAGGAACTTGCTGCGCTGGGGGACGTGCCGGAAATAGTCGTGCGCATTAACAGCGGCGGCGGTGACGTGTTCGCAGCAAATGCGATTTTCACCAGATTAAAGGACCACACGGCGAAAATAACGGTGAAGATTGACGGCTGGGCGGCTTCCGCAGCCACAATCATTGCAATGGCTGGGGACACGATAAAAATAGCCAGAAACGGCGTTTTCATGATACATGACCCGGCAATGACCGTCTGGGACACTTTCAGAGCGGAAGACTTTGAAAAAATGGCTGACGAACTGAAAGTGATTAAGCAGAGCATAGTCAACACTTACGCAATGAAAACGGGAATGGGTGCTGACGAAATAGCCGCTTTAATGAGCGAAGAAAAGTGGTGGACGGGTGACGAAGCAGTGACAAACGGCTTCTGTGATGAATTGATGTTCGAGGAAGCAAGCACGGTGGTTGAAAATTCTTCAAAAATCGTGGTAAATTCCACGCCCATTGACATTTCAGCATTTAAGACGGTCCCGAAGATGTTATTGAACAGCCCGCACAATCCGGGTGGTTTGATAAATATAAGTGCAGCAGCTAAAAACAAGCCAAAGGAGGAAAAAGAAATGGCAGCAGTTGAAAACATTGGAACGGTTGACGCACTGAAAGCCGCATACCCGGATTTAGTGGCAACCATCCAGAACGAAGCGGCAGCAGCGGCAACGGCGGCAGAAAGAAGCCGTATCAAGGCTATTGAGGATATGGCGGGCGGAAATTATGCGGACATTGTTTCTGACGCAAAATTCGTGAACCCCTGCACCGCAGAGCAGACGGCAATGAAAATCATTGCCGAACAGAACAAGCAGGGCGGGCAGTACATCCAGAACCGCAACGCTGACACTGACGATTCCGGCGTGAACGGGGTGGCAGGGGCAGCGGGGGGCGGCGAAGACGGGAAGAACCCGTTTGACGCAGCCATTGACGCACTGAAATTTGAATAAGGGGAGGTAAAGGAAGATGGCAAGATACGCAGTGGAAACCAGAAGCACAGAGCCTAAAAACTTCTTTGCCGGGGACTTCCCCACGCTGCCGGAAACCGGGACGGCGGGGGAGAAGCTGGCAGAGCATACGCCCGTGACCGTGAACGAAGCCGGGGAGATTGTCGCAGTGGCGGCAGCAACCACGGGGGATATAGTAGGAGTTACGGCAGAAGCAGCAGAAAAGGGAGAACCCGTTGTATATTACATGACGGGTGAGTTTTTCGCTGACGCACTCAATATGCCGGAGGGCGTGGCAATCGAAGACATTAAGGACAGCTTGCGAAAGCTGTCTATCTTTTTGAGATAGGAGGACGAAAAGACAATGGCAAACGAAGTATCTATTTACGAACCGAGGACAATGGGCAGGGTCATTGAAAAGCTGCCCCCGGTGAGGACGTTTTTCAAAAGCACGTTCTTCCGGCATGAGGAAACATTTGTGACCGAAAGCGTTGACGTGGATTTCCGAAAGGGAAGCCGCAAGGTTGCCCCGTATGTGTCCCGGCTGATTGGTGGAAAGGTCGTACCCAACACCGGGTATATAACCAAGACATACACGCCGCCGCTGGTTGCCCCGGAGAAAGTGACAACCATTGATGATTTACTGAAACGCCGCATTGGTGAAAATATGTATTCCGGGAAAACGCCCGCACAAAGGGCAGTGGAGAAGATGGCGCAGGATTTCATTGAACTGCGGGAGCAGATAACCCGCCGTGAAGAATTGATGTGCGCCCAGACCATTTTCACCGGGTCAATTCCCATTATCGGTGACGGGGTGAACGAAGTTATCACTTTTGGATTTTCCAATACGGAAACTATCACAACGGCAGCTAAGAAGTGGACAAATGAAGCCAGCAATCCTATTGAGGATTTGAAACGCTGGCATGAAACGGTGCAGAAGAAAGGATTTCTGAATTGCGACATTTGCGTTATGGGGAAAACAGTTGCGGCGGCGTTCGTGAACCATCCGAAAGTGAAAGAGTTGCTGGACGTGAAAAACTACAATCTGGCGGTTATCCAGCCCCGGCAGCTGCCCAACGGCGTGACGTATATCGGCACTATCCATGAAATAGGGCTGGATATTTACAAGTACAATGAATGGTATCTGGACGATTGGACGAACCCGGAGAAGCCGGAAGACAAGCCGCTTGTCCCGGAGAACCAGCTTGCATTGCTTTCCAGCAATACGGACTGGTCCATGTACTACGGCGCAATCACGCTGATTGACGAACCAAACGGGAATTTCCGCACCGTTGAGGGAAAACTTGTGCCGGACACATGGACGAAGCGCAAGCCCGCAAGGAGATTTCTCAATATTTCTTCTGCGCCGTTGTGTGTACCGCATGACGTGGACAGCTGGTTTGTGGCGCAGCCCGTATGACGGGGGATTTCAAGGCATTGCTTGACAGCGATATGAAAGTTTTTCACAATCCGGCAGAATTTGCGCACGAAACAAATATCTGGTATCTGGAGAAGCAATATACTGTCCCGGCAATCATTGACCATACGGCGGCAGAGGAACGGCAGAGGGCAGGAGAAGACCACGCAGAGGGCATATACCGGGCAAATTGTCTGGTATATATTGCCCTGCGTGATTTGGGTTTTGTGCCAAAAAAAGACCGTAATATTGAAATTGAGGAAGCGGGCGCAGTAAGCATATACCAGATTACAAAAGCGGATTGCGAGGACGGCGAAATCATACTGGAATTGGAGTTGATGGACGAATGATTGAAATAACTTCTGAAACCATAGAGAGGACGCAAGCATTGCTGGCGGGCATCCCCAAAGGCGCGGAACGGGCTTTTTCAGCTGCTATCAACCGGGGATTGAGCCACACGAAGACACAAGCATTTAAGCAAGTGAAAAAGGTGTATGCAGTAAAGCAAAGCGCACTGAATGAAGCAACCAAGACAAGGGCGCAGAAAGCCAGCACGGGAAATCTTGCTGGCTATATTTCATTTTCCGGCGTGAAGATACCGCTTTACAAATTTCAAGTGACACCGAAGACACCCGGAACGGGAAAGAAAGTGCGGGCAGGGGTGATGAAAGGCGGCGGCGCAGTCTTTGAAAGCGCATTTATTGCAGAGATGAAAAGCGGGCATACTGGCATTTTTGAGCGCATTACATCAAGACGGCTGCCCATTGAAGAAAAGATGGGGCTTTCAGCGGCGCAGATGGTGCAGAATGAAGTCATTATGGACCAGCTGACGCAGGAAGCGCAAGAAAAGGTTGACGAACGCTTGAACCATGAAATTGAACGCATTTTGAACGGTTACGGAGGGTAGGGCATGACACCAATAATCTTGCTGGATGATTTGCAGAAATTCATTGAGGAAAACACGAAAGACATATTGCTGGAAGTGAAAGTGCGGACGGGACCTGCAACGGAGAAAGAGAGGGCGGCAAAGGTCTACAAGCTGGGACTGCCGGAAAAAGACGATAACACGCAGCAAATACCGTATATATTGCTGAAAGTGCTGACCGGGGCAGACGAAAAGGAAGAACACCAGCCGAAGTCAAGCAGCGTCCGGGTGCGCATGATAATTGCCACATATTCGCAGGACGGGGAGCAAGGGCAGCTGGCATTGCTGAACCTTATATTGCGGATAAGGGAACGCTTGCAGAAGCAACACATAATTGGCGGGCGTTTCTGCCTTGAATACCCGTTTGAGTACATCATATACCAAGACACAACGCCCCCTTATTATCTGGGGGAAATCATGACAATATGGAGTATACCGACTATTGAAAGAGAGGTGCAGGAAATTTGGCAGTAAAGAAGAACGCAGCAGCAGCCGCAGAGAGCGAAAAAGCGGCTGGGGTAGACAATTCTACCATTGAAGCAGAAAAAGCCGGGAATGGGGCGCAGACGCAGCCACAGACGGCAAATAATGAGCCGGACACGGCAAAGCTGATTTATATAGGACCGTCCCTGCCGAAAGCAATGCTGAAAAGCAACAGCATTTTCGAGGGGACACGGGAAGAAATCAAGAAAGAACTGGAAGAAGTGCTTGAAAAATTCCCGCTGGTGGAAAAGCTGCTTGTCCCGGTCGCAGGGCTGGCAGAGAAGAAAGACAAGGTGCGGACGGCAGGAAACATTCTGAACAAGTATTATTCAGACATTGCTTCCGCTGCTTCCGCAATACTGGGAAAGGAGGTATAAGGAAATGGCACAGATTACACACGGAGTAAGCACGGGAAAAAAGGCAACCAGCATTTCCACGCCCGTTGTGGCGGCTTCCGGCGTTCATTTTGTAGTAGGGACAGCCCCGGTGCAGATGGTGGGCGGCAAGGTGAATGAAGTTATCATGGCGCAGAACTACGCAGAAGCGGTGCAGCAGATGGGATATTCTAACGATTGGAAGAAATACAGTCTTTGCGAAGAAATATATTCTGCGTTCCAGCTCTACAAGACCAGCCCCGTCTTCATGGTAAATGTGCTTGACCCAACGAAGCACAAGACGGCAGTTTCGCCAAAAAGCATGACCCCGGAGGAAAACAAGATTTTGCTTCCGCTTGAAACGATTGCGGACACAATCAAGGTGACGGGCAAGGAAGCAGGGACGGACTTTGACACGTTCTATAATGACGATAACTGCGTCATTGAGTTTCTGGGGGAAACGCCGCAGACGGAAGCGGTGGAAGTGGGATATAGCATTGTTGACCCGTCCCAGATTGATAAAGACGATATTATCGGCGGTTACAGTGTAGCAACACACAAGAAAACCGGGCTGGAACTGATTGACAGCTGCTTTCCGAAATATACAACGGTCCCGGACATTATATTGTGTCCGAATTGGTCACATGACCCGGAAGTGGCAGCAGTCATGGCGGCAAAAGCAGAGAATATCAACGGGCTTTTTGAAGCCGTCGCAATTCTGGATGTGGACACCACGGAGGAAACCGGGGCAACGCATTATAGCAAAGTGCCGGAGTGGAAGAAAAAGAAGAACTTCATGAAAGAAATGGAAATTGTATGCTTCCCCAAAGTTGCGCTGGGCAGCAGGGTTTTCAATCTTTCCACGCAGCTTGCGGGAAGAATGAGCGCAACGGACAACGAGGAAGATTTGGGCGGCGGTACGCCGTGCGAAAGTGCTTCCAACAAATCCTTGCAGGCTGACAGAATGGTTGTGGCAAGCGGCGAAGAAGTGACGCAGGATTTGCAGAACGCAAACTATCTGAATGAAAACGGCGTTGTGACGGCGTTGAATTTCTACAATGGTTTTGTAAGCTGGGGGAATTATACGGCTTGTTATCCTGCGAACACTGACCCGGCAGACTATTTCTATTGTATCAACCGTATGTTCCGCTGGGTAGCAAAGACAACCATTCTTTCCTACTGGTCGTATGTTGACCGAAAACTGACAAGACGGCTGATTGACGCTATCTTGCAGGGGGTCAATGACTGGCTGAACGGTCTGACGGCTGATGAAAAGATACTGGGCGGCAGGGTGGAAATGAACGAGGGCGAGAACACAACCACGGCACTGATGGCGGGTCATGTGAAATTCCACGTCTATCTGACACCGCCCAGCCCGTTGCAGCAGCTGGAATTTGTGCTTGAATATGATTTATCATATCTGGAAGCACTTATGGCGGCGTAAAGGAGGGATGAAGCAATGGCGAAGATTGATGAATTAGTTGTCAATTTTGCAGTCTACGAGGACGCAAACGAGTATCTGGGAATGGCAGAAGCAACGCTGCCAGACCTTGAATATCTGGCAGAGGAAATGAGCGGGGCAGGGATTGCCGGGAATGTCGAGGAAATCATAATCGGTCATTTGTCGGCAATGACAACCACGCTGAATTTCCGCACGGTCTGCAAAGCGGCTGTCCGTCTGTTAGAACCGAGAACACACAAGCTGGATTTGAGAGTTGCCCAGCAGCAGATGAACAACCGCACAAGCGAAACGACAATTACCGGGGTAAAGCACATTATGAGGGTAAAACCGAAGAAAACGGCACTGGGAAAGGTCGCAGCGGCTTCAACGGCAGACGTAAGCGGAGAATATGCAACGCAGTATTACGCAATGTATATGGACGGAGAGAAAGTGACAGAGGTTGACCCGCTGAATTTCATTTGCATTATCAATGGTCATGACTATCTGGCAGAGGTGCGGAAAGCACTGGGGAAATAAGCAGGACGCAGAGCCAGCGGGGAAGCCCGCTGGCGTTTTGTTGCAAATAAAAGAATGATGGAGGAATGGAAAGATGGCAGATACAACGAAAATCACAGAGAACGAGAGGACAGAGGGCGAAGCAACGGCAGAGGAAATGGAACTGGCACAGAAGACCGGGACCGTGGATTTTTCCGAGAAGAAAGAGGAAAAGGAGAAATCAGGCAACTACACGCACACTTTCAAGAAGCCCGTGGAGATTGAGGGGCAGAAGTACACCAGTTTGACTTTCTACTTCGACAAGCTGACCGGGGAAGACATTGAAGCGATTGAGGAAGAATTACAGGACCAGAACAAGTATGTTCTGACCCCGGAAATTTCTTCTGCTTTCCAGTCAATGCTTGCGGCAAGGGCGGCAAAAATCCCGGCAGACGCAATCAGACGGCTTCCAATCCGTGACTATATGGCTATCAAGAATAAAGCAAGAAATTTTTTAATCAATATGGGCTGACCAGAGCGAAAGCCCCGGACGGGTCAATCTATGAGATAAAGAACCCGGCAAATTTCCTGCGGAAGCAGATTTATAAAATGTCAAGGGCTTCACATACGCCCATTCCGTTTTTTATGAAAATGACCATCCGTGAGTTGTTCCGCTGGATTGACAGCGTGAATGAAGTGGAATCGGAGGAAGAAAAAGAACGGAAAGGGAAGCAGTAGGGAGGTGAAAGCAGTTGGCAGGGTCACAGAAAGAATTTGAACTGCTTTTCAAGCTGAAAGCCACGCTGGGCGGTGACTTCAAGAACACTTTCAAGCAAGCCATTGACACCCAGAAGCAGCTGCGGGACAGTCTGAAAAACGTCAATTCCATTCAGTCAAAAATAGACGGCTTCACAAAGCAGTCTGCGGCGATTGACAAGAACAAGCAAAAACTGGAAGCGTTAAGGCAAGAACAAGAACGGTTGCAGCAGGAATTGAGGGAAACGGGCGAACCAACGGAAGCACTGCGCCGGAAACTTGAACGGAACGAAAGCCAGATACAACAGACCACTGCCAAAATAGAAGAACAAGAAAAAGCGTTGGATGAACTGGGGGAGGAACTGCGGGAAGCAGGGGTGAACACAGACAATCTGACGGGCGAAAATGAACGCTTGCAGAAGTCCTATGACAATCTAAAGTCTTCACAAGAAAGGCTGCAAAAGCTGAATGAAGAACAGCAGAAAGTAAAGGAAAGCATAGGGCAGACAAAAGCGCAGCTTGCGGGAACACTGGGGGTCATAGGCGGCGTTGCAGCTGCGGTGTATGCGGGACCGGTAAAAGCCGCAATGGACTATGAAACCGCACTGGCAAAAGTGGGGACGATTGCGGACGGAACGAAAGTGCCAATGGAAACAATGTCAAAAGAAATCATGGCATTGTCGAACAGCACGGGAATTGCCGCCACTGCGCTTGCGGATGATGTATATAATGCGATTTCAGCAGGGCAGGACACAGCGGACGCAGTGAACTTTGTGACATATTCAACAAAACTTGCAAAGGCGGGTTTTGCGGAAAGCGCACAGACGCTGGATGTGCTGACAACGATTTTGAACGCATACGGGCTTGAAGCGGATGAAGTCGGCAGAGTGTCGGATATGCTAATTCAGACACAGAACAAAGGCAAAGTGACCGTTGCGGAATTGTCTTCCGTAATGGGTAAGATTATCCCAACAGCGAAGTCGAACGGCGTTGCAC
>CAMRSM010000017.1 GCA_947053345.1 uncultured Lachnospiraceae bacterium | reverse complement strand
GGCCAGAAATGCCACTGCCGGGAAGGGTGGTGGGAGGGCATATGCGGGACTTATAAAACAGCATGTGCCCGGAACAGCGCCCCAGTGGGATTAATGGGAGCGAAGCGGCCAGAAATGTCATTGCCATGCAGGGTGGTGAGAGGGCATATGCGGGTCTTGTAAAACAGCATGTGCCCGGAACAGCGCCCCAGTGGAATTAATGGGAGCGAAGCGGCCAGAAATGCCACTGCCGGGAAGGGTGGTGGGAGGGCATATGCGGGACTTATATAAGAGGGACAAATATGAGTGTATTTGAGCGCTATGCGCCGTTTATACAGGATTTTATATACCGGAACCGCTGGGAAAACCTGCGCGCGGTTCAGGTGGCGGCAGGGGATGCGATCTTTAATTCGGATGAAAATGTGCTATTGTCGGCATCGACGGCATCCGGCAAGACGGAGGCAGCATTTTTCCCGATCCTGACACTTTTTTCGGAGGACGCGCCACGCTCGGTGGGGGCAATCTATATTGGACCGCTGAAGGCGCTGATCAACGACCAGTTTATACGTTTAAATGACCTGTGTGAGGAAGCGCATATCCCCGTCTGGCACTGGCATGGTGACGTGGCGCAGTCGCACAAAAATAAACTTTTAAAGCATCCGTCGGGAATCCTGCAGATCACGCCGGAATCGCTGGAAGCGATGCTTTTGCACAAGCATGCGGATATATCAAGGCTGTTTGGTGACCTGCGCTTTATCGTGATTGATGAGGTGCACTCGCTGATGCGCGGCGACCGCGGCGGGCAGACGCTGTGTCTGATGGAGAGGCTCTCGCGCATGGCGGGGGTGAACCCGCGGCGCATCGGGCTGTCGGCTACGATCGGTGACCTGCAGGGTACGGGGGCTTTCCTTGCCTCCGGAACGGGCAGGGGGACGGTAATCCCCCGCGTTGACGCGAAGGGCGTAAAATGGCGGCTGTCGATGGAGCATTTTTATATCGGGGAAGGAAAAGTGCCGAAGGTATCGGAAGGAATGCCGGACGCGGAGGACGACGACGGACAGCAAACGGTGCAGGAGACTCAAACAGCAGGGGAGCAGGCAGCGGAATTTGGACAGCGTTTGGAGAAGGGAGCCGATGATGCACCGTGGCCGGACGTGCAGGATGTGGAAACGGCAGGGGAGCAAGCAACAGAGAAAATGGCCGCCGGAGAGCAGGCTGAGGGAACCGGAGTAACGGAAAAAGCGCCGGACGATGACGGCCGTGCTGCTTTGGCGGATTCCCCGGCAAAAGGAACTGCCATAGGCCATAAAAAAGCAGATGCCTTATCCTCCGGGATATCACTCCCATCCGCTGAGAATTCCTCGGACATTGCGCCAAAGGATGCTGACCCCGGCATCGGTTACATTTTTGAGCATACGCGCGGAAAGAAATGCCTCGTCTTTGTAAATTCACGCGAGGACTGTGAGGTGGTCACGACGACCCTTCGCCAATATTGTGAGGCGAAACATGAGCCCGACCGTTTTTTGATCCATCATGGCAATCTCTCCGCGTCCTACCGCGAAACTGCGGAGTCGGTGATGAAGGATGAGGAGCAGTTCCAGACCACCGTGACCACCGCGACCTTAGAACTTGGCATTGACATCGGAAGGCTGGAGCGCGCGTTCCAGATTGACGCGCCGTTTACGGTTTCCTCGTTTTTGCAGCGCATGGGACGTACGGGGCGGCGTGACCTCCCGCCGGAAATGTGGTTCGTCATGCGCGAGGAAGTGCCGGAGGCGAGGGCAATGCTCCCGGCGACTATCCCGTGGTCCCTGCTGCAGGGCATCGCGCTCGTGCAGCTCTACATGGAGGAGCGCTTCGTGGAGCCGCCGAAGCTTGACCGGCTTCCGTACAGCCTGCTCTACCACCAGACCATGAGCACACTCGCCTCCTGCGGGGAAATGACCCCAGCGGCGCTCGCTTCCCGTGTGCTGCCGCTAAGCTATTTTTACCGTATATCGCAGGAAGATTACAAGCAGATGCTGCGCCATCTGATCCATATAAACCATATCGAACAGACAGAAAACGGCGGTTTGATCGTCGGGATCACGGGGGAGCGGATCACAAATAATTTCAGGTTTTACGCAGTATTCCAGGAGGATGAGGAATACACCGTGCGCTCTGCCTCCGAGGAACTCGGAACCATTGTAAAGCCACCGCCTGCGGGGGAGAAAATCGCGATCGCGGGGCATGTCTGGGTGATTGACGAGGTGGACCACAAAAGGCATCTCGTGTACTGCACGCAGGTCAAGGGCAAAATCCCGGCGTATTTTGGACAATGTCCGGGCGATATCCACACCAGGGTATTGGAGAGGATGCGCGGGGTCCTGGCGGAGCAGAAATCTTATCCTTACCTGATGCAGCACGCGGTAAAACGGCTTTGTGAGGCGCGGGATACCGCGCTTCATTCCGGGATCACAGAGGAGCCGCTTGTCTGTCTCGGCGGGGAAATGTGGTGTCTGTTCCCGTGGCTTGGGAGTTACGCGTTTCTTGCTCTGGAGCGCTTTTTAAAGATCCGGTGTGCGCAGGAGTTAAAGCTTTCCGGCATGGATTCCTCGCGGCCGTATTTTATCCAGTTCAAGATGAAAGCAGGCAGGGAAGAATTTTTCCGGGTCGTGAAGGAAGCCGCCCAAAAGCCGATCGACCCGATGGAACTTGTCTACCCGAACGAGGAGCCGCTGTTTGAAAAATACGACGAGTTTTTGCCGGTGGAACTTGTCCGCAAAGGATTTGCGTACGGGATTCTGGATATTGAGGGGATGCTTGAAAGAATTGCCCAGTGGTGATCATTTGCGGGACATCTTCGTGACGGCGGTGGGGGAACTATTGTAAAAGCGGCACTTTGCCGGTATAATGAAGGCATCGCAGGGCAGCCGGATAGGTGCAGGATTTTAAGAATATCAGAAAGAATGGAGGATGGGGCGCGGATGCCGCGTTCCGAAGGGATATGCATATTACATTAACGGGAAATCTGGGAAGCGGGAAATCAACAATCTGCCGGATTTTGGAGAGTGAATACGGAAAAGAGATTTATTCGACGGGAAAAGTGCAGCGCTCGATTGCGCAGGAAATGGGCATCAGCGTGCTGGAGATGAACCAGCTTATGTGCTCAGACCACAAGTATGACCACTTGATTGACGATACGACCGCGAAGATTTCGCGGGAAAACCCGGATGCGCCGATCGTGTTTGATTCGCGGCTTGCATGGAATTTTGTGGAGAAATCCTTTAAAGTATTTTTGTCGGTGAACCTTTCTGTGGCGGCGGAACGGGTGTACAATGACAACCGCGGCGATGTGGAGAAATATACATCCGCAGAGGACGCAAAGCGCCAGTTAAGCCTGCGCGCGGATACGGAAAATGTCAGATATAAGGAACTTTACGGTCTGGATTATTTTGATTTTAATAATTATAATCTCGTGCTGGACAGCACGTACTGCGCGCCGGAGGTGCTCGCCAAGCTTTTGATGGCACAGGAGGAGGCGTATGAGAAGGAACTTGCAGAGGGGAAGAACCCGAAGGTCAGGTTATTGATCTCGCCGAAACGCCTTGGGAAAATGGTGGGCGAAGCGGATTTTGCGCAGGGGCGGCTGTATCCGGATGGCATTGTGACCGTGAAAAGGACAAAGGAAGATTTTGAAGTGGTATCCGGCCAGGAAATTGTTGAGGAAGCGGTAAAGGCAGGGATGCCGTTTGTGATGGCAACAATGTGAGAATGGAAGTACACCAAAACGGATGATAAAAGATTAGTTGTATCATCCGTTTTGGTGTTACAGGGGAGATCGTCATACAATATTCCCGGCCGGCTGTTCCGGAGCGTTTGTCCGGCGGATGCCCTTCGTTTTTACGCTTTTCGCACCCAAACCGTCATCTCACCCTCCCCCCGGTTGTTCCACAAATAATACGGCAGGAAAGTAAGCGTACATTCCGTAAGTTCCGGTGCCTGGTAAACATGGTATAACTCCTCGCCCTCCTTCGCCCCGGTTTCGCGCAAGCCTTTTGCCGTGATGGATGGTGCGGAGAGAACCGCGTCCGGTGTAACCTTAAAATCCGGGTGTGCGCAGTCAAGATGCAGCAGGTGCAGGTTGCTGCCGTTGTCCGCCTCCTCAAGACAGTAGACCATCGGTCCGCGCATCACGGCGACTTTTCCGGCATCCTCGCGGACGGACCCATTTGCGGCGATGATGCGGACGGCCATCGGGAAATCAAGGCTGATTTCCGCATCGCCCGACCATGTGCCGGATAAGTACAAGTAACCGCCTGAAACGTAGGCGGATGAAACGCCGACTGCTTTGGCAATCGCCGTCTCAGGCTTTTCCTCATCGTCCGTTTTGCCGCAAAGAGCCATGACGGTCGTGTTCACGCCGTTTACCGTGCATTCCCCTGCCCAGTCCGGCAGGCGCAGTGCGAGTGTCATTTCGGTCGGTGTGTCGGCGTGGATGCGGACGGCAGCTTTCCCGTCATAAGGGAAACCGGATGTAATCCGGACGGAAACCTCATTTTCGCCGACTTGTTTTGTCAGTTCGCACCCCATGTACAGATGCACAAAGAGCGTATCCTCATTTTCCGTGCAGGCATAGGAAGCAATAGAGCTTAAAAGCCTTGCAATATTCGGAGGGCAGCACGCACAGCCAAACCATTTTTGGCGGATCGGCTTTACGTGGAATTTTCGCTCGTCCTTGCGGCAGGCTTCCGGCAATACCTCCAGCGGGTTCACATAGAAAAAGCTCTTGCCGTCAAGCGCCATTCCGCTTAAAACGCCGTTGAACAGTTCGCGCTCCATCACATTGGCATAGCGGGCATCCGGTTTTAACTGGAGCATGCGGCGCGCAAAAAATACCATGCCGATGGAGGCGCAGGTTTCTGCGTAAGCAGTGTCGTTCGGAAGGTCGTAGGCGAAAGAAAATGCCTCGCCGAGGTGGGTCGCGCCGATTCCGCCCGTGATGTACATTTTTTTATTGACGATGTTATCCCAGAGGGTGGCGCACGCTAAAAGCAATGCTTCGTCCCCGGTCAGGCGGGCGATGTCCGCCATGCCGGAATACAGGTAGACCGCGCGCACCGCGTGTCCGGTCGCTTCGTTCTGCTCACGGACCGGAAGATGCGCCTGATGGTAAAAATGGCGCAATGAAGTATCTCCCGGCTTTGGTGTGAATTTATGATCCGCCTCGCCGTCAAAATAATATGGCTGTCTGCCGCGCCCGTCAATAAAAAAGCGGCTTAGGTTTAAGTAGCGCTCCTCCCCGGTTGCGCGGTAAAGGCGCACCAGAGCCATCTCGGCAATCTCATGACCCGGATAGCCCTTGCATTTTCCCTCCTGCGGCCCGAAATAGGAGTCGATGTAATCTGCGTAGCGGCAGGCAGCTTTTAAAAGTTTATCTTTCCCGGTCGCCTCATAGTACGCCACCGCGCCTTCCGTTAAATGACCGAAACAATAAAGCTCGTGGTGGTCGCGCAGGTTTGAGAAAATCTTGCTCTGGTCGTTGATGATATAGAACGTGTCAAGGTAGCCGTTGTCAAGCTGTGCGGCGCACACCACGTCAATCGCGTCGTCGGCAAGCTTCTCCAGGGCGGCATCCGGGTGCTGGGTCAGGGAATATGCCACTGCCTCCACCCATTTGGTAAAATCTGTGTCCTGAAATAAAAATCCGTAAAAACGCTCCTCGCGGTTGTTGATATCCTCCGGTACGAGGTTGAAGATCGAGGTCGTCCAGATTGGCTGTTCGTAGGAAGCATCCGCTTTTTTTCGTGCGTTCAGGTCTGCGGCAAGTTTGTAATTTTTCATGCAGAAGCTTGGCGCAGCCCCCGGGACATTGTCGTTGAGTGCGTCCCACTGGTACGGGATGACTTCGGTGCGCACGAGCTCCATCTCTTTTTTCCAGAAATCGTCGGTTACTTTGATTGCCCGAAGGGAGAGCGGGTCACTGAATTTTTTTTGGTCCATGGTAGTTTTTCCTTTCTTGATTTTTTGCCATGCGGCGGATGTTTTTCCGGTGCCAATTCCGTTGGAAACCGAGTTTCGCCGCAAGGAGCCTTTGCTGCCTTTTACATTGCGGTTTTGTGGTGATTCGTTATTTTATAAATATATTATAAATAGAAAATCTGATAAATTCAAGAACAAGAAAGGAAGAATATGTGTAAAAAAGTTAGATGAAAGAAAAAACGTAAATATCGGGCGGTTTTAAAGATTGATTTCCATGAATGCTTTTGGTACAATTTAATTTGTAGAAAGTCAGGGAAATGCGGGTGTGGCGGGAAGTTATGGAAGCATGTTGCGGATGGAAGATGCGGTATGCGGGAAGAGGTAAGAAGATGATAAACGAGGATAAATTATATATTTTGATGCAGGAATTAAACCGCGCACAGAGAAAGGGGCTGATTACACGCGCAGCGATGGAGCGCGTGCTGGCACCGCTTGCCGGGATGAACGAAAAATGGCAGGATTCCTATGCGGAGGAGATGATTCCCGTGCTGCGCACGAGCGAGGATGAGGAGGAAGTGCTGGTGCGGATGCAGCTGTGTGTGCAGTTGATTTCCGAGAGTGCGGTGATGGAGGGCGGAGAAGGGAAGAAAACTGCTTCCGGGGCGGTTTCGTGGGAAGAGGAGGAAGATGGGGACGGGGCATACGGGAGCGATGGCAAGAATGTACGCGGGGGAGGCACACAGCCAAATATCCGCACGAAATCCGCGGCGCGCAAAAATGAGCCAAGTACACGGCCAAAAACCCGAGGGGAAGCCGGCGGGGATGCGCAGAACCATCCGGCGAAAGGCGGGAGGAGAACGAAAATCGTGCCGGAAGCGAATGAGGGAATGGCACAGCAGATTACCCGGAACATCAAAAAGCAGATGTTAAAGCAGGAGGACGACACCGGTATCTACCTGTACCGTTTTACGCTACCAACTGACCGTGAGGAGGAGATGTATCTTGAACAGGCATGGCAGAACGGCGGGAAATTCGGCTATGTGGACAATGCCTATCCGTGCGGTATTTTTGACCGCAAGGAGCTCTCGCAGATCGTTTTTGACAAAATTACGATATTTTACGGCGGGAACGGATCCGGTAAAAGTACCCTGCTCAACCTGATCGCAGAACGCTTGAAACTCAACCGTGTCGCGCCGCATAATTCCGGGGAGATTTTTGACCGCTATCGGGGAGCGTGCGAATATGTGCTCGGCCATGATGAGGAAGGATTTGAATTAAGGATCCCATCCGGCAGCCGGATCATTACGAGCGACGACGTGTTTGACTATATGCTTGCGATGCGCACGCGCAACGAAGAGATTACGGAGGGGAAGCAGGAGGCGCGGGAAGAGTACGCGAAATTAAAATTCGGGGCGAGCGTGAAATTCAAAAGCATGGACGATTACGACACGATGCGCCAGCAGATTCTGGCGCGCTCGCGCTCCGTATCAAGGCGGCAGTTCATCCGTCGCACGGCAGGGCAGGAAGTGGAGCTTTTAAGTAACGGGGAGACAGCACTTGCCTATTTTGAGAAAAAGATCAAGAGCAAGACCCTATACTGTCTGGACGAGCCGGAAAACAGCCTTTCGCCCTCGATGCAGCTGGAATTGGTAAAACTTTTGGAAAAGCGGGCGGGCGAGGAGGAATGCCAGCTCATCATGGCGACGCACTCGCCGTTTTTGCTGGCGATGAAGGGGGCGAAAGTGTATAATCTGGATGCGTGCCCGGCACAGGTGTGCCATTGGTGGGAGCTTGAGAATGTGCGCATTTATTATGAATTTTTTAAGGAACATGGGGCGCTGTTTTATTGAACGGGACGGAAAAATGGAGGGAAAACCAATCATTTTCAAAGCGTGCCCGCGCGCATAACCTTAAAAAAACAGTCCATACTATATCCGTCACAGTGGAGAAAAAATAGTTACAAGGTGGTAAACCGCCGCGGTGCCGCAGGCCGTCTTAGGATGCATGCAGGGGGATGGATATGGACTTGTTAAAGGACGAAAAAATAAAATCCGGGCTATGTTTTTTATTGGCAGCAGGGGCGGTCTATCTGGCATTCCGCTTTTTGCTGCCACTCGTTTTGCCCTTTGTGGCGGCAGGGCTTTTTGCAATGCTTTTGTATCCGGTCGTCCGGTTTTTGCACCGGAAATTCCGGCTTCCTATTTTCTTGGCGGGCTCGCTTGTGCTTCTTGTTTTCTTGTGCCTGCTCATGATGGTGATTTTTTATCTGGGGCAGATGCTCGTGACGCAGATGATCTCATTTTTCCAGAACTTTGAGACGTATGAGCGCTATCTGACCGAGCAGGTGGACGGGCTGTGTATTGGCTGTGACCGGCTGTTCCGTTTGGAGAAGGGCACGGTCATGGGGATGCTCTCCGAGGCAATGGGCGTACTGATGGAGCGCATCCAGACCGATATCCTGCCCGCGCTCACTGCCAAGACATTGAAATTCGCGGCAGGAACGGCGGCAATCCTTGGAACGATCCTGATTGTGATCGTCTCGACCCTCATGGTATTAAAGGACATGGAGGAATACCGAAAAGATTACAGGCGGCTTTGTGAGTCGAAATATCTTGGCGGGCTTTTGGGCAGCTTAAAGGGCGGCGGGGCGGCATATCTGAAAACACAGCTTTTGCTCCTGGCAATGATCACGGCGGTTCTCTCTTTGGGATTTTTTATCCTGCGCAATCCGTACGCGCTCCTGCTCGGTGTGGCGATCGCGGTATTTGATGCTTTCCCGGTGCTTGGGAGCGGGCTGATTCTGGTTCCCTGGGCGTTGATCCGGCTGTTTGCGGGAAGCTATGCACAGGCGATCATATTATTTTTGATGTTTTTGATTTGTCAGGTGCTGCGCGAGTTTTTGGAGCCGAAGCTTCTCGGGGGCAAGCTTGGCATCCGCCCGGTGACCATGATGCTTGCCATCTATGCGGGAGTGAAGCTGTTTGGGGTCGCAGGGGTGTTTTTGGGACCGATCGGGCTGCTTTTTGTGCGGGGGATCATGGAGCAGATGTAACAGGGTGCGGGGAAGACCCATTTTACATGAAAGCCGGGGGGAATGGATCCCCCGGGCATATTCCCGCAGCTTTTGGCAGGACGCAACAATTATTTTCCCTGCACGGGACGGCTTTATATTAACCTGTATGTCCCCTTCCCCAATTTTTTGACGGAGCCGGAAGCTTCCCTTTGGTTGAGGATTCTTTGAAGTTGCCTTGCGCTGCAATGGAGATGAAAAGCTGCCTGTTCGACCCCTTTTAACGTTTTATCGCTGCATTTATACTTCATGTAGGACATGACCCGCTCTGTAAGGGAAGCGGGGGCGGCATCAATGATCGTCATTGCCCCGATTTTAGAGGAAAGGCTGTTACAAATAAGCTGTAGAAATTTGTTGTTGGATAGCAATATTTTCCTGTGTTCTTCAATCGAAAATGAAATGCAGGTCAGGCTTTCGGCGGCTTCGGCATAGATGTTATTGTTTTTGGGGTAAAAGATGTCCATATCGCCCAGAAAGTAGTCTGTTGTTCCGCTTGACAATGAATAGCGTGTACCGTCATCACGGATAAAATAGATGCTGATAGAGCCTTCTTCTACGATTTGGAATAGTAGTTCGTTCTGGAACGGCGAGCTTACGAATTCGCCTTTTTCATATTTTGCCTATAAAATTTGTTGAATCGTTCAGTAAGGTTTGATATTCTTGCTACTGACAGTACCGGTGCTAAAATAAATGTTGAAATCCAACGAGCCGATAAAGGAGCCGGGAGAAAAAGAGCAAGGTATAATTCCAGCATGATGGACGCAACTCTTTTGAAGAAAGGTGATGATTTTGACAATCTTCCAGAAACATGGGTAGTGTTTATCACGGAAAATGATGTGATAGGAAAAGGGCTGCCACTCTATCCGGTTGAGCGCTGCTTTTTAGGAACCGGAGAAAGATTTGAGGACGGTTCACATATACTGTATGTAAACGGTGCTTATCGTGGAGATACACCAATCGGAAAACTCATGCATGATTTTTCATGTACTAATGCGGCAGATATGTATTATACGACACTGGCAGACAGAGTTCGTTTTTTCAAGGAAAGTAAGGAGGGCATTTTAATCATGTGCAAAGTCATGGAGGATATGAGAAAAGAATCTTTACAAGAGGGTGTAAAAGAGGGCATAAAAGAAGGGGCAATAAATACTGCTAAAAGAATGTTGGCAGATGGAATGTTGACACTTGAAAAAATTGCGGGATATGCAGGACTTCCTCTTGACGAAGTGAAAAAATTGAAAGCAGAATGTATGAATGAAATAGAGGGAACGTAAAGAGCCAAGAAAAAATTCTTGGCTCTCTTAGATTTATAATACAAAAAATTATATTACTACATATAGCGCTTGGGCGATTCCCTTATGCATTCGATATGTAGAATTTATTTTTACTTTTGGTCGAATATTTGCATGAGAGCGCTCTTTAAAATACCACCGTTGGTAAGAAAAATCGTCTCTGTAATCCTCTATATAGGCTATAATATTCAATTCAAACAGTAATTGCAATACATAATCTGCTGATTGAAAAATTAGTGGTTTAGAATTTCCTTGATTGCCTATATGTGTTGTAAATTCGTTGTATGCCAGGACAAAATCACTATAGTTAAATTCTCTCCTTTTTACATCTACATATGGCTTAAGGTACTGGAAGAAATTTCTAAACAAATCAAAGTCAGAAGCAGGATGATAAAAGGCAAGATTGTCTCTTATTTCGCCTAGCAAATAGTGAGAATACTCTTTCTGCACTTGTGAATGATTAAAATCTTCCCAACTAAATACAGATTGGTCTGATTTACAATATTTTTTCATTATAGATAAATACGCCAAAATATCACGTGGACGATAGAAAGAATATCTTAAAAACGGAATAAACGAAGAATCGCTGTTTGCCCGCTCCTTATGATTAAACACTTTAAATGGAAAATAATAATCCCACGCTTCTCCTACTTTGGCATTTTTTAATTCTTGGACATCTTGTTGAGAGCGAAATAATTTATCAACAACTTCAAATAAGCCAGAGGTTCTATAATGCTGATAAGTGGTTCTCCATTCCAATAAAACGCAATTATCATTTAATTTGTTATTCATGTTATGTAGTCCCATTTGATCAAAAATATCAGGACGAATCAATAGCATAATCTTCAATTTTTTTAATGCTTTGTTACTCTGGAAAGTAGAAGTATTAAGCACCCATACAGCTTGTGCCAACCCCTTTATGCATTCTAAATATTCATTATAATTTATATTATCTGGTCTAACGTCAATACCATCAATAAAGATTATATACTTTTTAGATACTTTAATTCCTTCCAAAGCATTAATAAATTGTTTTTCAAGAAACATTAAATTACTTTGAAATCGAGTATCACTGAATTTAATTTCTTTAGAGTTTCCCATTTCACCACGCAAATGTTCAAAAACCAATACTGCGGAATCTTTTGCTTGCTCTACAAACTCAATTGCTGATTTTATTTCTGGTTTAAATGCATTATAATAGAAATCATCAATTGCATCTTTTAGTTTGCTAAATGACTTACCACTGAAAATACTACGATCTTCTGTTTTATATATCTTATCTGACATAAGAAGAAGTAATATCACTCTCCAAACATCAGTATAATCGCTCAAAATTAAATCTCGTTGTTCTTTTAATCTAACAAATTTTCCATATTCTGTTTCACCCATATAAACAATAGAAGAATATGTATTATCTATAACGTTATTGGACAAATAGACACTATAAGCTGTTTTTCCAGTACCTTTATCTCCCAAAACAAAATATCTGTTATTTTCCAAAATTTGATCTAATCTATTGTCACGATAAAAAATGCGATTAAATAAGTCTCTGCTTGAACTATCTCGATAATTAGTGGCATCGTATTCGCCAAAGTTTATATCTGCAATTGTTTTGTATGCATTATCCATTATTCATCCTCACTTTTATTATTGTGTACTATTTTCACTTGGCTTTGTGAAAAGTATTATGATTATCTTAAAATATAGATAATTATACATGAAACCGGAGTGAAAGTAAAGCCGATATAGACGAAAAAATGCAATATTCTCTAAATTTTTTGAAATTGATTAAAAGGTCCTTTACAAAACGTCACTGGAAAAGCGGTAAAATCATTGATTATTACAGTTCTGCGAAATGCGGTGCTTTTTATCCCGGGGGTGGTTATCTTAAATTACTTTTGGAAACTGAACGGTGTGATTGCGGCGCAGCCCGTGGTTGAAACGGTTTTGACAGTAATTTGCATATTTATGTATATGAAAGATATAACTTCCGATAACAACTAACAAGTTACCGCTGTTTGTAAAAACATTATCTTTTGTGCATATTGTTGAACCGGAGAGAAACTTCTTTACATTACTTGTGAAAAATGATATGATTGATATGTAGTGACAAGGAGTGATAAGGAGGGAATGGACATTTTGAAGAAAAAGCATGTGGGGAAATTGGCGGGTTTATTTCTTGTTAGTGCGCTGCTGTTTGGGGCGTGCGGGCAGGGGGACGAAGTAGATAATGAATCCGGTGCACCGGCGGGGAGCGGGTCTTTAGCGCAGGGGGGGACGGTATCGTTCCCGGAAGGGGAACCAACACGTCTGCCGAAACCGACCGGAGCCGCGGAAGGAAGCAGCGGGCAGGCCGATCCGGGTGTTACACCGACCGAAGCTGCAGCCGGTAACAAAGGACAAGCCAATCCGGATGCCATGCCGGCCGTGCCGCCGGACGGATTGGTTCCGGTGGAAGAGGCATATTTTCCGGATCCTGCATTCCGGGAGTATCTTCTCGCGTATGTAGACCGCAACAGTGATCAAAAACTGTCAGAGGAAGAGCGCGGGATGATCGAAGGGCTTGGCAGTGTATCATACGAGGGCGGACTTTCAAACGGGAGTTTTCCGGGCAGCAATGTTGCGGGCAGCAATTTAAAGCGCGGTGAAATGCTGCGGGCGATCGAATCGCTTGCGGGGATTCATTATTTCCCGAATTTAAAGGAAATCTACTTTGCGGGCGGATATGAACTGAAGGTGCTGCCGATCGACAATCCGAAGCTTGAGAGGGTGCGCTTGGATATTCATACACTGGAAGAGCTTACGATCCGGGATGCGCCGAAATTGCGCACGCTTGTCTATGCGGTATGCGGCAGGCAGGATATCGCGTGGGAAAAATTCCCGGAACTGGTCGGGGTTAGCATCTGCGACGCGGAGCTTGCGATGGAGGATCTGGCGAAATGCACAAAACTTGATTTCCTGTCACTTTCCGGCTGTACGGTGACAATGCCCGAAGACCCGGGGGATTTTGCGTTCCCGTGCCTGACGGTCATGGAGCTGACGGGCTGTGATATAAAGCTGCCCCAGGGCTTTGGGGCATTGAGCTTTTCGAACATTCCAAAGCTGAAAAAATTTTGTTGTTTCGAAGCGAAAGACCAGGATGCCATGCTGGCAAAGGAGCTTGATTTCGGAGAAAACGAATATTTGGAGGAAGTGTCCCTCGGTGCAGTGAAGATGGCAGAAAAGATTATCTTTGCGAGTATGGATACCAATTTTAAGACAGAAGCCGAATGGGAAGGCTGCGAGGTGGTTTTCATGCCGGAAACAACGCTTGACCGGACAAAGCCCCTTCCGGAGGGGGATATCTGGCTGACGGCGGAAAACTTCCCGGACGCAGTATTCCGGCAATATCTGTATCATTTCGTGGATCAGGATAAGGATCATATCTTATCAAAAAATGAGCGGAGCAATATCCGGGTACTGAATGCGAGGGATGTAAATCCGGCTCTTTCGGTATTGCAACAGAGAAGGGCGAATAACCTGCTCAATGCGGTTTACTGTTTTGAAGGCATAAAGTATCTGGAGGATCTGAGGGAATTTTGTCTGGGAGGCGGCAGTGTGGCGAATTCCCTGCATTTTGATAACCCAAGTTTGTTGGAAATAAGGCTGCCGGAAGGGCTTACGGAATTTTCCATCCAACACCCGGATAATCTGCAGACTTTGCATTTTGAGAGCCGGTGGGGGCTGGAGCTTGATCTGAGCCAGATGCAGTCTTTGAGAAAGATTTATGTTACCAATGTCGCCGCCGATTTTTCCTGCCTGACGCAGAATAAATATCTTGAGGAAATCCGGCTGGAGGATTGTATCAGTCTGAGGGGGGTAAAAGAGTATGATTTTTCCGGACTGGTCAATCTGCAAAGTGTTACTATCATCCCGAAGGAGGGGCAGCCTCTCTGGGCTGAGTACATGCATTTTCCGGATACGGGAATATACAGCAGGGATCCGCTGAATTGGGATTGGATAAAGCTTGGGAAAAACGTGGCAAAACAGGTGATTTTGGAGGGCAAGAACATCCATTGCCGCGCCGAGGGCAGTGAAGTCATCTATCTTGATGATACTCCGGGGGAGGATGTGGTGCTGGGGGAGGATAGTATCTGGAACGGCACGGAGTATATCGCCGACACAAATTTCCGCTGTTATCTGTATAGCGTGCTGGATAAAGAGCGGGATAATGTCCTGACGCGCCAGGAACGTGAGGAACTGACGTGTTTCGTGGATACCGGATATAATTATGATTATGCGCCGGATGATGAGGTAAATCAGTTTCAGTGGAAAGTGGAGGATGATTTTAGCCCATATGTATACGGAATCACTTCGCTGCGGGGGTTTGAGCATTTCCCGAAGCTTTACAGGCTTCAGCTCAAAGAGATGGAACTGTCCGGGGAGGAGCGGGAAATTGTGATAAGCAATCCGGAGCTTGAGATTCTTGATCTGCGCTTTAACGGTAATGTGGAGACGATCGACCTGACGGCCTGCAAAAAGCTCCGCGTCTGCGTGATCGATTCGACGAGGGATGCCGAATTTGTGCAGGAGATCGCGCCGACGATCCTTTTGCCGGAGCATCTGGAATTTTCGACGGTGGAGGGTATGGACTGTATGATCCGTTAAGAAGCGTGCGCGGGGTCTGGAAAGGGCAGGAGACGGGAATGAGCCGGCGGTTTTCCTGCCTCTTCCGTCAAATGTTCTGCGCGGCTTTGGAGTTGGTTCCACAGAAGCTGTACATGCGATTTAAGGTGTGACCGCCGTCCGTACACGGAAAAACAATTTCTAATTGAGTGACAGCCGCCGAAAACCCATGATATAATGAAGGAAACAAAAGGTTTTAAGGAGGCAGACATGTATATTGGGGAAATGATCAAACAGTACCGGGAGCGCAAAGGGATCACTCAGAAAGACTTAGCGGAAAGGCTAAGTGTTACACCGCAGGCGGTTTCCAGATGGGAAAACGGAGTTTCCATTCCGGATGTCGATGTGCTTCCGAAACTTGCGAATCTTCTGCACATTTCCATTGACGGACTTCTCGGATATCAGGGTGGAAATGGAACGAAAATATGCGAGGAGGAACTGGGAAAGTATTTTTCAGAGGGACACCCGGATGAACCTGTACTCGGCCAGCAACAGATTGACTTTATTACCGGTTACCTTCCGGGGGCGGATAAGGCTTCCGGCAAAAAGATTCTCGTGATTGATGATTCTGCCTTTATGAGAATGATGCTTGAGAAAATCCTGACATCAAACGGGCATACGGTATGGCAGGCAGAGGATGGGCTGGAGGCTTTGGATATTCTGGAACGCAGAAATATTGATCTGTGTCTGCTGGATATTGCCATGCCAAATAAAAACGGACTGGATACCTTAAACGACATTAAGAAAATGTATCCGGATATGAAAGTTATCATGCTTTCCGCCAGATGCCAGGAATGTTACGTCAGGGCGGCTTTGGAGCATGGGGCAGATGGTTTTATTGCAAAGCCATTTCAGCCGGAAGGGCTTGTGGAACGGCTGAACCGCTGTCTGTTGGCGGAGGGGGCATAAAAAGAGAAAAATATATTTGATCCCGCTTTTCATGGGGTTTTCGATATTGTCGAAAACAAGTAGTTGTGGGTAGTATCTTTTAAGGGCAGGTGAAATCAAACAAATAATCTCTTGACAAAATCTATGCGCTGTTTTACAATTTATATCCATCAGGAAGTCATTGAGGATGGGCTTATAGTTGTTCGGTATCCGGGATATGGCTTTAAAAAGATGAACGGCGTTGAAGGGGATTAGTACGCAAAGCGGGCAGCAAAGAGAGGGAGCGTTTGGTGAGAGCTTTCCTGCGGCGAGTGCGGAACCTGCCTTGGAGCTATCCTGTGAAAGCAGGACGTATTCCGGCGTTAGCGGAAGGAAAGAGAACTGTGTGGCAGTCCCCCCCTGTGCCAGGGCATCGGGCGAGCGCGGTTAATTAGGGTGGCACCGCCGAATTTTTGGTCCCTTATAGCGATATAAGGGACCTTTTTGTGTGGGAATCCGGGAGCCGTGCGTACGGAAAGCCCTTCCGCGTTCAGGGGGGTGGGAGGAGACATGCGGGACTCGAAAAACAGCATGTCTCCGGAACAGCACCGGAAGGGATTTGCGGGAGTCGTGCGTACGGAAAGCCCTTCCGTGTTCAGGGGGGGTGGGAGGAGACATGCGGGACCCAAAATCAAGAAAGGAGAAATGAAACATGGCAGACGAAAAAAAATTAGTGGAAGCGATCACGCCGATGGAGGAGGATTTTGCCCAGTGGTACACGGACGTGGTCAAGAAAGCGGAGCTTGTGGATTATTCCGGCGTGCGGGGCTGTACGATTTTCCGCCCGGTGGGTTACGCGATCTGGGAATTGATCCAGAAAGAACTCGACGCGCGCTTTAAGGAGGTCGGCGTGGAGAATGTCTATATGCCGATGTTCATTCCGGAGAGCCTTCTGCAGAAAGAAAAAGACCATGTTGAGGGCTTTGCGCCGGAGGTGGCGTGGGTGACACACGGCGGCGGGGAGCAGCTTACGGAGCGGCTTTGTGTGCGTCCTACCTCGGAGACTTTGTTCTGTGATTTTTATGCGAGGATCATCGAGTCCTACCGTGACCTGCCAAAGGTATATAACCAGTGGTGCTCGGTTGTGCGTTGGGAGAAGACGACAAGACCGTTCCTTCGGACGATGGAATTTTTGTGGCAGGAGGGGCATACCGCACATGCGACCGCCGAGGAAGCGGAGGAGCGCACGGAGCAGATGTTAAATCTTTATGCGGATTTCTGTGAGCAGGTGCTCGCGATCCCGATGGTCAAAGGGCGCAAGACCGATAAGGAAAAATTTGCGGGTGCGGAGGCAACTTATACCATCGAGGCGCTGATGCATGACGGCAAGGCGTTACAGTCCGGCACAAGCCATAATTTCGGTGACGGCTTTGCGAAGGCGTTCGGCATCCAGTACACGGATAAGGATAATACGTTAAAATACGTGCATCAGACTTCGTGGGGAATGACGACCCGCCTGATCGGTGCCGTGATCATGGTGCACGGTGACAACAGCGGGCTGGTGCTGCCGCCGAAGATTGCCCCGACCCAGATCATGATTATCCCGATCCAGCAGAAGAAGGAAGGGGTGCTTGAAAAGGCGGCGGAAATTAAGGGGAAGCTTGCCGCGTTCCGCGTGAAGGTCGACGATACGGACAAAACGCCGGGCTGGAAATTCTCGGAGCAGGAAATGCGCGGCATCCCGATCCGCATTGAGATCGGTCCGAAGGATATTGCGGCGAATCAGGCGGTGATCGTGCGCCGCGACACAAGGGAGAAAATCGTTGTTTCCCTGGACGAAATCGGCGAGAGGGCGGGTGAGATCCTTGACACCATGCAGAGGGAAATGCTTGCCCGCGCACTTGCCCACCGCGACGCGCACACCTACGAGGCACACACGACAGAGGAATTTCGTGATATCGTGGCGAACAAGCCGGGCTTTGTCAAGGCGATGTGGTGCGGTGAGCGTGCCTGCGAGGACGAGATCAAGGAAAAGACCGGGGCGACCTCGCGCTGTATGCCGTTTGCGCAGGAGTGTATTGCCCAGACTTGTGTATGCTGTGGCAAGCCGGCAAAGAAACTGGTATACTGGGGGAAAGCGTATTAAGCCTGCCTCCGGAGGAAGGGTTGTTGATTTTTCCGGGAGATACCGTATGCATCAAAGAAACCTGCTGTATGCTACAAGAAATCTGTATTCTGCAGCAACCCTTATGCCCAGGCTGTTTGTAATACAAAGATTCCTTGGCCGAAGTGCCGCATATGCGGCAGATAAGGGGAAAAATGGAAAATTTTTTATACAGCATCAATGCAACCGTGCCCGTTTTCCTAATCATCGTGCTTGGATATGTTCTGGCGCGGGCGGGGATGCTTAGCGCAGAGTTCGTCCGTGTGGCAAACAAATTCAATTTTACGGTAACGCTTCCTGCCCTGCTTTTGCGCGACATCGCAGGGGTTGATATCCGGGCAATGTTTGATCTGAAATATGTACTGTTTTGTGCGGCAGTGACGACCGTCAGTTTTTTTTCGGTTTGGTTTGGGGCAAAGCGCATCCTGAAAGATCCGGCGATCGTCGGGGCTTTTGTACAGGCATCGTTCCGCAGCAGCGCGGCGGTGCTTGGCATTGCGTTCATCCAGAATATGTATGGCAATTCCGGCATGGCACCGCTCATGATCGTCGGGAGTGTGCCGCTGTACAATATTTATTCGGTGATTGTGCTGACATTAGAGGCGAATGCGGAGGATGAGCGGAAGCCGGTGCCGGAGTGGGATGCACCGCAGGGAAACGGGTCGGGAAGAACGGAAAGCCCCGCGGTGCCGGAGAATATCCAGACCCGCACGCGCCGTGCCGACCGCGCAAAATTGCGCGAGGCAGGCATCAACATCCTGAAAAACCCGATCATCCTAGCAATCGCGGCGGGGATTGTAATATCCCTGCTGCGCATTGATTTCCCGGCCGTGGTAGACAAAACGGTTGCAAATCTGGCAGCGATGGCTTCCCCGCTGGCTCTGATCGCGATCGGGGCAGGTTTTGAAGGAAAAAAGGCGCTTGCGAAATTGAAACCTTCCTGCGCGGCAGCATTTTTAAAACTGATTGGGATCGCGGCGGTTTTCCTGCCTGCTGCCATACTGCTCGGCTTCCGCAATGAGAAGCTGATCGCGCTTCTGGTTATGCTCGCTTCGCCGACCACGCCAAGCTGCTATATCATGGCGAAAAATATGCACAATGATGGGGTGATCACCTCAAGCATCATCGTGCTGACCACATTGTTTTCCGCGTTTACGCTGACCATGTGGATTTACATTTTAAAGAGCGCGGGGATGGTTTAAAGCAATGCTTTGCCACTACATTATTGACCATCCATAACATAAAAAGAATGCTCTTATTTCGTTTTCTGTTTCAGGAAAAAAGTTATTTGATTGCTATTTTGCAAGAAACGCTGGTTTTGCGGGTAAAGCTATCATAGTAGTTACGGGCATGTGCGGGCAGTTTTTTGCCATAGCCCGGTAAAGAATCGGTCTGGCGGAAGTCAGGCTGCAGCGGGGCGGAGCGGTGACGTTTTGCACCTACAGAAAGGGTATGGTATATATATATGGGCATCCGGATCATTACAGATTCTGCGTCAGACATGATCAATGAAAACATTGAAAACTTCGAGTTTATTCCTTTGACGGTTACATTTGGGGAAGAAGAATATCAGGACGGTGTGAATCTGTCACATAAGGAATTTTACGAGAAGCTGGTGGAGAGCAATGAGCTGCCGCACACAAGCCAGGCAACGCCTTTTGTTTTTGAGGAGGCGTACGGGAGGGCGGCTGCGGATGGGGATGAGGTCGTGGTGGTCACGATGTCGGCAAAGCTGTCCGGGACATGGCAGAGCGCGGTGGCAGCCGCCGCTTCCTGCGAGGGACGGGTCTTTGTTGTGGACAGCGAGAATGTCACCGTGGGGGAGCATGCATTGGTGGAATATGCTATTCGCCTGCGGTCGCAGGGCAAAACCGCAAAGGAGATCGCAGAAGAGCTTGAGTCGGCGAAAAAACGCATCCGGCTCGTGGCGCTGCTTGACACGCTGGAATATTTGAAAAAGGGCGGCAGGATATCAAAAGCGGCTGCCTTTGCCGGAGGGCTTCTTTCCATCAAGCCCGTGGTCGCGGTTGAGGACGGCGAGGTGGTCATTCTTGGAAAGGCCCGCGGTTCGAAACAGGGCAACAATCTTTTGGGGCAGGAGATTGAAAAAGCGGGCGGGATTGATTTTTCCATGCCTCATTTTCTTGGTTACACGGGTTTGAGCGATGCCCTGCTGCAAAAATATATCCGCGATAGTGAGGCAATCTGGAAAGGGGAACTGGAGGAACTTAAGATCACTTCCGTGGGCGGCGCGATCGGTACGCATGCGGGTCCGGGGGCGATCGCGGTGGCGTTTTTCGCGCGGTAATTGAGAAGGGTGATTTTAAGTTACAATGGGTTTGCCGTGCCGATAAGTTTTAGGTGAGGTGGATGATTTTATGGAAACGAGGAAGCGGATATATTGTGCATTGGGGGGATTTATCCTTGGGGTATTGGTGACTCTGGTGATATGGATGTTCTCGGTTTCCGGGATAGGAACAGATGTGCCTGCGGATTCTGACGGCGTTTTGGGGCAGGAGAATGGCATTGGAAGGGAAGAAACGGATGTGGCGGACGGAGCGGGCAAAGAGCCGGGGGAAGATGACAGTCCGTCCGGAAGTGACCCGGCAACTCCGACCGAAGCTCCGGCAAAAGAGCCGGGGGAAGATGGCAGTCCGTCCGGAAGTGACCCGGCAACTCCGACCGAAGCTCCGGCAAAAGAGCCGGGGGAGGATGGCAGTCCGTCCGGAAGTGACCCGATCCCCCCGACCGAAGTTCCGGCAAAAGAGCCGGGGGAGGATGGCAGTCCGTCCGGAAGTGACCCGGCACCCCCGACCGAAGCTCCGGCAAAAGAGCCGGAGGAGGATACCGGCTCGGCGGGGGATGGCGGTGTTGCCGTGCCGGAACCGTCGGTTGGCACATGGGATAAATCCGCTGTTTATACAGGAGGTGACACGGTGAGTTATGGGGGGCGCAGATACCGCGCGAAATGGTGGACGCAGGGCGAACAGCCGGACCGCAGTGATGTGTGGGAGGATTTCGGCATTGTGGACGGTGAGCCGGCAAAACCGGAAGGGGTGGAAAATACCCCGGTTGATGCGTCCGTTCCAAAGGACACCGCGCTGACCGATTTTAAGGTGGTAGGCTATTACCCAAGCTGGAAGCCGGGTAAGCTTTCCGCCGTGGATTTTGGTATTGTGACCCATGTTTGCTACGCGTTTGCCATCCCGACATCCGACGGCGGCCTGCGGGATCTGGAAAATCCGGATACGGCAAGGGCACTGATAAAATCAGCCCACGCAAACGGGGCAAAGGTGCTGCTGTCCATCGGGGGCTGGAGCTACAACGATACCCCGCTGGAAAATGTATTTATGGAAGCAACCTCGGATGATGCCAAGACCGCCCGCTTTGCCGAAAATATCGTTGCCATGTGCACGGAATACGGTTTTGATGGGGTGGACATGGATTGGGAGCATCCGCGTGTGGACGGAACCAGCGCCAAACAGTACGAGGCTTTGATGCTGATTTTGTCCGAAAAACTCCACGGGGAGGGCAAGCTTTTAACGGCGGCGGTATTAAGCGGGGCGACCGCGGACGGAAACATTTATTATGATGCCGCCGCCCACACGAATGCCGTGCTCAATGCCGTTGATTTCATCAATGTCATGGCATACGACGGAGGGGACGGCGAGCGGCATTCCCAGTACCGGTTTGCCGTGGACTGTGGCACTTACTGGAAAGAAACCAGAGGGCTGCCTGCCCACAAGGTCGTGCTGGGCGTTCCGTTTTATGCCCGTCCGAGCTGGGCGGATTATGGCATGATCGTCGAGAGTGTGCCGGACGCTTACAGCAAAGACCATACCGCTTACAACGGCATGGATGTCCATTATAATGGCGTGGATACCATAAAAAAGAAGACGGAGTATGCAAAGGAAAATCTGGGCGGTATCATGATCTGGGAATTGACACAGGATACGGGAAATGCGAAAAAAAGCCTGTTGCAGGCGATCGGGGAATGCTTGCAGTGAGAAAAGAACGGGAGGCAGGGGCACAATGCCCCGTGTCGTCCCGTTTTTTCATGCTAAGGTGGAACAATGTTATTTTGGAAAAACGGAATATATATGGTGTGATTTTAACAGAAAATACATTTTGACCAATAGGAAATTTGAAAAACGGAGAGGGGAACTGTTGTGGGGAAAGAAGAAACAGAAAAAAACAGGGCTTCATTTGAAAGAAATGATGGCAGCTATATAAAAGCAAACCGTGAATATTTGGGGCTTACATCGGGGCAGCTTATAGAGGGACTATGTGCGAAAAGCATGATAAGCCACATAGAGAGCGGAAACAGGGGCGCAGGATGGCTGCTACAGGAATCCCTTTTACAACGCGGGAGGGTAGCGGATGAAGCGTACGAGAATTATTTGGATAATGAGGATTATGCAGAGTGGAGAATGCAGGGGGAAATCCTGGATTATCTGGATATGTGCGATAGAAACCAAATGGAGGCAGCACTGGAGAGATATGCAGACAGGTATGGCTTGGAGAAAGTGTTGTTTGTCGGCTTGGATTTTCGGCAAAACGCATATGACATGGAGGAAAATGCGAAGGAGAGTGTGACAACGCGGCTGCGGCGGCAGTTCTATCTTGGAATGCTTGGAATGTGCCGGAAGCTTGCAGGGGGCAGGAGTGAAGAACGGATGGGGATTTTTCGGGCTGCACTACGCCAGAGCATGCCGGAAATTGACTGTGAACTGTTGCAGGATCGGATACTTAGTGCGAGGGAGATCAATTTAATCCTGGAGTATGCGGGATGCTTTCCGCTGGCCGGCGCACAAAGACAGTATATGGCAGTTAAGGGATATCTGGAAAATACCCCGATGGAGGATGACGTGAAGGTATTAAATTACCCGAAAGTACTTCTTCTTCTGTGTCAGACTTTGCAAAAAAAGGAAAGGAAAGAGGCAGGAGAATACGCAGAAATCATTCAGCTGTGTGACTTGGGGATTGGGCTGTTAAGGAAGGTAAAAAGAAAATACTATTTGCTGGAATTGTTGGAGGCAAAAAAGATAGCGATAAAGCAGCTGGAAGAATTGAATGCAAAGAACATGGGTGGGAAAGAGGCCTTTCAAGGAATGCTGGCTGAAAACGAAAAATGGATCGAAATATTCAGCGATTTGTGTGGGCGCTTTGGGGTGGAACAAGGGCAATTATCGGATGCGTACTTATATTACGGGCAGGAAAGGCGTAATGCGGGAGATATTATCCGCACACGCAGGAAAATGTTAAAAATGACGCAGAAGGAATTATGCGAAAGGGTTGGCTGCAACCTAGATACGTTGCGTGATCTGGAGAAGAAGAGACATGGTACGTCATCTTTTTATTTGCAGGAAATGTGTGCAGTGCTCGGACTGCCGCCGTTGCGCAGCCGGACGGAATTGGTGACGGCAAATCCGAAAGCGCGTGAATTGGAAAAGGAGATCCGGTATGCGGCAAACGACGGAAGATTTCAGAAGAATCTGGAGCAATTAGAAGAACTGAAAGGCATGATTGATATGACGAACCGGATGAACCGGCAATGGGTGCTGCGTACAGAGGGAATGGCGAGGCATGAACTGGGGTTGATGGATGATACGGAATATGAGGAGATGGTGAAGCAGGCACTGGAATGCACGCTTCCGATGTCAATCCTGGAGTACCCGGATGAAAAGGAATGTTATCTTACGAATTCGGAGATGGAATGCATTTATCATTATTCCCTGTTGGTTTGTCGTAAGAATGCAAAGGAAGCATATGAGCGGATGAAGGTTGTGTTCCGTCAGGAGGAAGAACTTGAGGCAGAGGGAATACAAAAGAGACATATACGCACCTATGAGTTGTATATGGGGTATAAGGCAGTTTTGTTATGTGAAATAGGGGAATATGAGGCGGCGAAACAGTATGCAAAAAAGGTAATTCGGCTGTGCCTGCGTACAGGGCGGATCAATATATTGGATGGGGCGCTGTATATATGGATGCGCAGCAATGTAAAAATTCAGAAGAAGGAAGCGGAACCCCAAAAAGCAAGTTATGACTGGAGAAAAGATTTGGAGTGCTGCCTTGCTTTGAGCCGCTTCTGTCAGAACCGTACAGGAGAGCAATTTTATGATGAAGTATTGGCGGTAAATAAAATTCGTGTGGCTTTGGAGGCCAAGGATTAAAAGGTATTTCAACCGGATCATCGTCGCCGCTGCATACATGGATTCCTGGTTCCATAGGTTTTTCTGGCAGCTTAATCGGATATACAAAAAAAAACAGTGCAGTTAGGCATGTTAGAAATGCAGTGGTTACTTTTTTGAATTTTCGGCTCATGGATATGCCCCCCTTTCCTTGGCAGGGGATGTAAAGCCAGCGCACAGTTGGATGCTTCTTATTGTATGGCCTTACATCGGTTCGCTCAATATGCATTTTTTGAAAGCTTAGAAGAATTGAATTCTATGAATTAAAGAATAACACTGTTCGGGGTAAGTTTAAAGTAGGAAAATCGGTAAACAAAGATGGGGATGAAGGAAAGGTTTACCGATTTTCCTACTTTAAAAAAATATAGAATGGAAGTATGATAAAGATAGTTTTCGGAAACTAAATAAACGATGGAGAATCTGCTGGGTATTGTATTTATACAAGACGAGATGATTTGTACTATCGTAGGAAGGGAGGGAAGATGTGATGGAAAACCAGAAGAAGGAACTTGAATTTGAGGAAATCGATGTACACGCAGCGGCAGGAGATAATGCATGTGGCGGCGGATCAAATGCATGCCCTAAGCCTTTGGGTTAATGGAAAGGTGTTGGTGTCGTACAAAGCAAAAATTGTAAAACATAAAAAGGTTTTATAAAGGTTTTGTTTTGCATATATTTGCCTGTGCGACACTTACACAGGAAAATATAGAGGTTTGTGATTTATGGAATTCGTTATTAAAGTAGAATTGATTATAATATATTGATATTCGACAAATCTAAAGGAGAAAATAATGGTTTCAATAAAGTGGGATGTTACATATAAATGCAATTTAATGTGCGGCCATTGTATCAATGGCAATTATTTAACAAACAAAGACAATGAAATTGTTTATGAGGATATGGTAAAAGTTATTAACAAAATAAATGATAATATTCCTGTTGGATATATTCATTTTTTGGGAGGAGAGCCATTGACACATCCGGATATTCTTCCTTTTTTTAAATATTTAGAAACGCAAGGTATCCAATTTGGATTTAACACGAACGGATTGTTGCTGAATGAGAAAAATTTTGAATACTTAGCAAGCCTGAATTGTTTGACAAACATCGTTGTAAGCTTAGAGGGACCAACCGCAGAAGTAAACGATGCCATTCGCGGAAGGAATATTTTTAATGTGATAATGAAAAGAATCCGGATGATTTCTGCTTATAAACGAGAAAATCCGGATTGCAAAATAAAAATTGTAGTTAATACAGTTGTTACATCTATGAATTATGGCACGATTGGAGACATAATAGATTTATGCGTCAGAGAAGATGTGGATTCTCTTCAATTGCTTGAATTTATTGAGGATGGAAACGGTGTGGGAAAAAACTATTCTTTGACAGATGAAATGTTTATGGAAGCTATAACAACAGTTGCAAAACGATTCACCCTGGGATGCGACGGGTTGGAGATTGTCCCTAAGTTTTGCAGGCCGCTTGTGAAAGACTATATAGAAAAATGCCTGCATCTAAAATTCCCGCTCGTGATTCATGGTTGCGGGGCAGGCGCTACTACTTTATTTTTGGATAATAAGGGAAATGTATATCCCTGTGATCGCAGTAGAAAGTATTGCAATCGGCAATATAGCCTGTTGGATGAGGATTTTTTCAGTGTATGGGAAAGTGAGGATTTCAAACTTCCTTTTTCACGCTATTATGGAGATGAATTGTATAGAAAGTTGTTCCCTTGCAATGGATGCAAATATTTGGGCGATGTGTGTTTTCCGTGTCATTTATCGCGGGAAGCAGATGTGGATGCTGTAATGCATAATTGCAACTTGCTTCATAATATGATGAAAGAGGTGGACGGAAATGAATTATAGGATGGAAAAATATTTACGTACCGCACAAAGAAAAAATCGTACATTGATATTTAATTCTTTGAAGGGAACTTGTATAGCATTGGATGAAGGATCATACAAAATTGTAAAATATATTATGAATAAATTTCCGACAGGAGAGCAGCTTGAAAATTTTGCAAAGGACATGAACGTATCCGAGGCATCGTTACATAAGTTTTTGGATTGTCTAAAGGAGAAAGGATTTCTGTATGAGGATATCAAAAATAACTAAAGAAGCATTAAAACCGATGAAGTCTTTGCGTATCGTCGCGGTAGGGGCTTGTTTGTTCTCCAGTATATTTGGGATGCTGAGCCCGTATTTTCTGGGGGAACTTTTAGATAATGCAGATTCGTCCAAAGAGATCGTGGTAACATTATCGTGCTTGGTTTTATTCTTGCTTGTAATGGATGCCATGATTAATTGGATGCAAAATTTTTTATGGTTTAAGATGATATTCAGGGGGATCTATCTGCTGAGAGTGCGTTTGTTTTCGGAAGTGATGAAACAGGATGTGGAATATATTACAAAGACGCAGGGCGGGGATATTGTAAACAGGCTTTTGAACGACAGCGCAGTGTATGTTGAGAAGGTATTGATCAGCATTCCGATGCTTTTGTTGAATGTGACAACGCTTGCAGTTGTTTTTGTAATTATTGGAGGCTTCCAGATATATATATCGCTGGCCTTGCTGTTCATCAGCATCCTATATTTTATTTCTTACCGTGTTATGAATAAAAAGATGCGGGAGCATGCAAAACGTTCGGGGCAGGACACATCGGAACTGTTACATAAAACGACAAGATTTTATGAAGGGATTCCGACGATAAAATTATTTCGCAGAGAAGCTTTTTTTGAAATGAAATTTGAACAATGTGCAATGAAACGTTATCAGTCAAGCGTTGGAATGCGTAACTGGCAATCGCTTGCACAGTCGTTCGTCTCGATGCTTACAGGTTTACTGCCCGTGGTTGCAATTATCCTTGGCATCTATTTTGTTTCAGTGGGGGAATGTACGTTTGGGGCAATTTTTTCGATTTTTACATATACGAGATATATCAGTGAGCCGATTAGGAATCTGACCGATTTTAATATTGCAGTACAGAATGGGAAAGCAATGGAAGAACGTCTGGAGATTTTGCTGGCGGCGGAGCCGGTAAAGAAAGAAGGAAGAAAACTGTCCGATATTCAAACGTTAGAATTTAAGGATGTTTCATTTTTTTATGAAAATGGCATGGGAGTGGAAAAGATAAATTTTTCATTGGAAAAAGGAGACCGCCTTGCAATCACAGGATCATCCGGTGCGGGGAAAAGTACCTGCCTGAAACTTTTGCTTGGGCAGCTGAAACCATCAGAGGGAAAGGTGTTGGTGAATAAAGAAACGTTGGGGTATGAATTGCTTGATTCGTATCTGGAACACTTATCCGTACTTCCACAAAGCATTTTTTTATATGAGGATTCTGTAATGGAGAATATTGTTTTCGGCAGGGAAAAAGACGGGAAGAATATGAGGGAAATCCAGGATACAATGGAACTGGATGGTTTTTTGGGCAGAGAAATTTCAGAATTATCCGGCGGGGAAAGAAAGAGGGTGGGACTTTCAAGGGCATTGTATAATTTTGAAAATGTGCTGATTTTAGATGAACCGACTGCGGAAGTGGATATGCAAATGGAGCAGAGAATGATTCACCTGATTGATGAATTTGTCGCAAAGGAAAACGGGATTTTGATTGTAGTTACGCATCAACCCGCAATTTTGGAAATTTGCAATAAGCGTCTGGAATTGAAGGGCGAAAGGAAAGCGTGATTTGTTTGATTCCGTCGGACGTATGCTCGTTCGGCCAGTTTATTCTGCAAAATTTTCTCCCCATTCACCCTTTTGCACAAAAAACAATCTCCATGCATCTTACCACCCCAATTTAGCAACTTACCGCATATGGGCTTGACGGACTGCAGCCGCAGGAATATAATTGCGGGGAAATGCAGACGGAACCAGAGGATGTCTGCCGCAGTCTAAAAAGCTGGCGGTGGCGGGCTTCCGGGTTGTGTCTGAAAAATAGCAATACTAAAATGGGGGAAAGTATGGAAAATATTATTGAGATCCGGCACCTGCACAAAAGCTTCGGTGAAGTGCACGCGGTGGACGACTTAAGCTTCCGCGTGAAGGAGGGCGAACTTTTCGCCTTCCTCGGGGTCAACGGCGCAGGCAAGAGCACGACAATTAACATGCTCTGCGGGCAGTTAAAGAAGGACGCGGGGGAGATCATGATCGATGGGAAGGATCAGGAGAGGGAGATGGATGCCATCCGGGAAAGCCTTGGCGTAGTCTTCCAAAACTCGGTGCTCGACAAACAGCTTACCGTGTACGACAATCTGAAAAGCCGCGCCGCGCTTTATGGCATTTGCGGGAAGGAATTTGCGCAAAGGCTCGCGGAACTGGATGCGCTCCTTGGTTTAAAAAGCCTGTTAAAACGCGCCCTTGGCAAGCTTTCCGGCGGACAGCGCCGCAGGGTGGACATCGCGCGGGCGATTTTGCATAAACCAAAGATCCTCATCCTTGATGAGCCGACCACGGGACTTGACCCGCAGACAAGGCAGACTGTGTGGGGTGTGGTGGAGTCTCTGCGCAAAAATGAGAACATGACGGTTTTTTTGACAACCCACTATATGGAGGAAGCGGCGGACGCGGATTATGTCGTCATCCTGGATGCGGGGAAGATTGCGGCGGAGGGAACGCCGCTCGATTTGAAAAATAAATACACCGGGGATTTTATCACGCTCTACCATGCCAGGGAAGAAGAGGTCACTTCCCTCGGCGTGGCATATGAGAAACTCGGAATGGCGGGAAAGAATCCGAAAGCGGCACAGAAACACTCGGAAACCGTGCCGGGAAAAACACGATCCGTGCAAAAGATGCCGGAACCCGCACAGGGAAAAAATGGGTCAGTGCAGCCGGAGAACGCAGGGGAATTTTTTGGATGTGCCACTTACCACATTGCGGTTCCCAACACAGCGGCGGCTACGGAACTGATTTTAAAGCACCCGGAAGTTTTCAGGGATTATGAAATCGTCAAGGGAAAAATGGATGATGTATTCCTGGCAGTCACCGGGAAAGCCGGGCAGAAGGGGGAGGAAGCGCAATGAAACTAAAAGCGTTGATCTTGCGGAATGTCAAATTGTTCTTTAAAGATAAGGGGATGTTTTTTACTTCGATGGTCACGCCGATGATCCTTCTCGTGCTGTATGTGACATTTCTTGGCAAAACTTATACCGATAGCTTCCGGAGTGCTGTGCCCGAGGGGCTTAGCATCACGGACGGGCTGATTGAGGCGACGGTAGGCGGCGAGCTGATTTCTTCCATCCTTGCCGTATGCTGTGTCACGGTGGCATTCTGCTCGAATATGCTGATGGTGCAGGATAAAGTGACCGGCGCGAGATATGACCTTCTGATCGCCCCGGTAAAGCGTTCCGTGATGGCGATGAGTTATTATATTGCCACGGTTTTTTCAACCCTGCTTGTCTGTATTGCGGCACTTGGCGCTGGGCTTTTGTATGTGCGCTCGGTCGGATGGTATATGAGTGCGGCGGATATCGGATGGATTTTGCTGGATATCCTGCTGGTCGTTCTGTTTGGAACGGCACTCTCCTCCATTATCAATTTATTTCTTTCGACGCAGGGGCAGATTTCGGCGGTCGGGACGATCGTGAGTGCGGGTTATGGTTTTATCTGCGGCGCGTATATGCCAATCTCTAATTTCGGGGAAGGTTTGCAGAAGGTGCTTTCCTTCCTGCCGGGCACTTACGGGACATCGCTGCTGCGCAACCATGCGATGCGTGGCGTGTTTGAGCAGATGCGTGCGGACGGCTTTCCGGCGGAGGTTGTGGAGGGGATTAAGAAATCTGTAGACTGCAAACTGTATTTTTCCGGGCATGAAGTTACAATTCCGGCGATGTATATTTTCCTGACAGTGACGGTGTTTGTTCTGATTGCGGCGTATGTGGTGATCCATGTGAAAAAGAGAAGCGGGCAGTAGATAACGGTACATGCAAGCGGATTCAAAATGATCCGGAAACGGGGTAGCACATGAAAGTGAGGATTGAGACAGTGGGTGCGGACGAGGAGGAGGAGATCGTCGTCCGCACAAGAAGAGCGGATGCCCGGATGCTTAGGCAGCTGGAACTCATTGCACAGGAAGGAAAGCCGCTGCTCGGTTATCATGCGGATGGCAGCATGAGCCCGCTTGACCTGCAGGGGATTTATTATTTTGAATCGGTGGAGAACCGGGTATTTGCCTATGGGGTCAGGGATGTGACGGAATTAAAATGCCGGCTTTACGAGCTGGAGGAACGGTTTGCCGGGACGGATCTCATCCGCATATCCAAATCCATGATCTTAAGTCTTGGCAAGGTAGAACGCTTTGTGCCCGTGCTTGGCGGGCGCATCGAGGCGCTGCTTGCGAACGGGGAGCGGGTGGTGATCTCGAGGCAGTATGTGCCGGATGTAAAAAGGAGGCTTGGCCTGTATGCGGAAAGAAAGATGTAAGAGAATGCTGAATATAATTTCTGCGGTGACGACCGGAACGCTCATCGCGTGCATATTTTGGTATGGGGTCACGCTTCTTGCACAAGGGGAGGACATCACGGAGGCTGGGCTGCCGTATCTGACGCTGCCGCAGATTTTGCTGCTCGGTATTTTGTGCGGTGTGGAATCGGAACTTATCATATCAAATGCCGACCGTCTGCCGGGGAAGGGATGGGGCTGGTACTTGCTGCATTACACCGTGGTCACGGTGACCGCGCTCATCTGTGGATATTTTTATGGCTGGTATGAGGTCAGTGTTTCCGGGATCATTCTCATGTGCCTGACCTCCGCCGCCATCTATCTGTTCGCGACCTATCTGAAATACCGCACGGGGAAAAGGGATGCGGAAGCGATGAATGAGTGCCTGGAGAAAATCCGGAAAAAATAGGTTTTGCCGGACAGAAAACCGGTTTACAACGGCCAAAGCACGGGTGTGGTTTTGCCGGAAGGGGCGGCAGCCGCAAAAACAGGTCTTGCGGGCATCTCAGGTACACGGCGATGCGGGGGCTACGGGATCAAATATTTTAACAGTGGTTCAAACACAACACCGTCGGATGCGGAAATATCGTACCCGGCGGTTTCCTTCAGGCAGAGGCAGATAAAGGAAGCTGCCTTTTTTACGGCGGCGGTCAGGGACATTCCCTGTAAAATACCCGCTGCCACGACGGAGGAAAACACGTCACCGGTGCCGCAGCGCTCCGCCGCGATGCGTTTTTTACGCAGGGTGAGGTATTCCCCGGTTTCCGGGTCAAAAATGATATTTTCAAGATAGGCTCCCGCATCCATCCCGGTAAGGACGATGCATCCGGGACAGAGTGCGGCAAGCCGGTCAAAGAGCGCGGCGAGCCCGCGCCGGGAAAAATGCGGCTGGTAAGGGACTCCTGCCAGAATGCACGCCTCGGTCAGGTTCGGGGTCAGAATATCCGCGCGGGAGGCAAGAACTTTCATGCGGTCGCATAGTTCGGGCGTTAGGGTGGAATATATCCTGCCGTGGTCGCCCATGATGGGGTCGATGATGACCTTGGCGCGCTGCGTGGGATTCTGTGTGGTATCCGGAATCCCGGCAGGTTTTGGACTGTTTTCATGAACCGCGGAGGAAGCGGAAGGGCGCACGGATCCGGCCGCGGCATGAGATGCATGTCCCATGCCGGATTTTGCCCCGCCCGCTGCGAAATGCCGGATAAAATCCTCCACGACTTCAATCTGCCCTGCCGAGCCCAAGAATCCGGTCAGGATACCGTCGAATGAGAATCCGAGCTCCTTCCATTTGCCGATATAGGCAGGGAGCTTTTTTGTGTAATCGTCAAAAAAATATTCCGGGTAGCCGGTGTGGTTTGAGAGGATGGAGGTCGGTACAGGACAGCACTGCACCCCCATCGCCGAAACGACGGGAAGGGCGACCGTTAAAGAACAGCGCCCGTACCCGGATAAATCATTGATCACCGCAAGCTTTTTTTGATGCTTCATAATTCCTCTTATTCTGCCGCGAAAAGCGGCGCTATTTCATTTTTGAAGTGGTTTTCGCATCCTGCGATTGTTCGAGGCGGAAAAAAAGTCCGGATTTTTCAAGTGCCGGGCGCAGTGCGCCGTAAAGGAGCACGGCACAGATGACCGTGAGCACCGCATTGACCCCGGTGGTCAAAAGGCTGAGTTTGGCGAGTGTTTCCGCGATGTCCTGCGGCAGTCCGAAAAGGTATTTTTTGTAGAAATACCCAACGAGCGGGTCAGCGATGATGTTAAAAACAACCCCGCAGACAGAGGCGGTCACGGTGATGTACGTGATTTTTCTGGCACTCTGTGCGCGGCTTAAGTGCAGGATTGTGTGCGCGGCAAGTCCGACGATCAGCCCGATGCAGAGTTTCAGGAAAAAGGTTTTCGGCGCGCTGGTTACATAGCCGGATGTAAAATCCGCGATGGTCAGCCCCAGTGCGCCCGCCATGCCGCCCCAGGTTCCGCCGAGGAAGAATGCCGCGAGCACGACAAAGGTATTGCCGAGGTGGAATGCCGTTTTCTCACTGCCGATGGTCAGGTCAAAGCGGAAAAACTGGAAACCGATGTAGGCAAGCGCCGCAAACAATGCCGCATAGGCGAGGCGTTTGGCGCGGTCGGAAGCACTGTAGTTTTGGGCTTCTTTTTTGGAAAGCAGCCCAAGAATGCCGTTTGCAAGCAGCACGATGCCGATGATGACCAGAAAATACCCAGCAAAAAGCACTTTATCTTCCGCGGTGATCTTGTCGTCCGTGTTTTGCCGGTAGCCGATGATGGTGGTCAGGATGCCGGCTAGTGCGGATGCCAGCCCGGCAATCGTCAGTATCCATCGTTGTTTTTGTTTCTTTTCCATAAAACCCTCCGTTTCGGGGCGCTTTGGCAGGGCAGATGCCCTGCGGTGCCCTTTTTTGATTGCAGATATCATACCGCAAAATTGGCATTATGGAAACAACCAAAATGATATTTTTTTATAAGGCCAGATTGGGAAACGGACCTTATGGCAGGGGAGGGCTGGGCCAGGGGGACAGAAGGTCAAAAAGCGGTTTTCGGACATAGCCTGGATTATGCGGATGCCCGTCCGGGAAGATCAGCGGCGGAAATGTTTCCGTGAGGTACGGATGCCAAGGAAGGTCACAAAGCCAAGTGCTGCGGCAAGAAGGACACAGAGCAGGATAAATTCCGTGCTGCCCTCATTTTTTGCGTCCGAACCGCCCGCCGGTTGCAGGTTTTGTGGGTGGTCAGGAGACAGCGCACCGGTTCCATTGCTGTCCGACAAATCCGCACGGTCTGCCCCGTCCGGCTGCTTTGTACCGGACAGGGCAGGATTTTGTTCGCCGGCAGTGCCTGCACCGGAAGGATTTCCGGATTCTTCCCTGTTCTCCGAAGAATTTCCGCCCCCGGATTCCGGTTTTGCGGAAATATCTGCCACCGCACTGACTGCTTCGATATACGGCGGGGTAGTTCCTTCCTTTTCAAAAACTGCTGTCAGGTAAATCTGGCCGTTTGCGTCAGGGTTTTGGACAAATACGTTATTCTTTGTATACAGCAAGGCGATGCCGGCATCTTTTTCCGTATAGCGCAGCAGCCCGTCCACAACCGCATCCGGTTTCAGGGATGTGCCGTCCTTTGCTGCCAGCGCGGAAACATCCCTGCCGGTAAAACCGACGAAGCGGTAGCCTTCTGCCGGGACTGCCGTGATTTTTACCGGGTAGCCGCAGTAATAGTAGCCATAAAAACCATTATTCCGGATGCAGTTTGCGCCCTCCGCCGCCTGGATCGTCCCGACGGTAAGTGAGCCCGCCGCAGTATCAAAATCAACGTGCAGCGTGTACCGTGCACCGAGCTCAAAATGTTGGAACAACAAAGTATATAGGTATGCCGGGCGCTTCCGGAGATAATTCTTAACAATGGATAAATTGTTTTCATAACGGTCAAACCAGTTCCCGGCATCGCGGTTTTCCTGAATCAGGCCGGTGTAGTAATCCGCCATGATGTCTGCCTGCGCGGTCAGGGCCTGCGAGGAAAATTCCTCATTCAGCAGGTCGAGCATGCGGGAGATAAAAGCATCGTAAAAATCTTCGTTTGCGAGCAGACTGCGGAAGAGCAGCGTGGAACCATGCTGGTTCGGCCATTCCTTTGAGCTGTCTGACAATGCCGCTGCGATATTGTCATCGGATGCCTCCCTGCCATAAAGCCCATAGGCAAATTCCGTATCATACAAAAGCCAGCGGATCTTCCCGTCGCTGCCGTAGAGCTCATTTTCTTCGCCTGTGTAGCGCCACGCCTTGCAGTTGTTGCCCGGCCAGTCGGTATTGCCGCAGAAAAGCTCAACGCAGAGATAGTCGATATAGTTATTGATGTCAAAGGCCTCGCATACTTTATTGTAATTTTCCTCGACGGTCAGGTCGGCGGTTGTGGCAAAACGGAAAATTTCCTCATAATACAGCCTGGACTGCCATGCAAGCTCATCGCTGTCCGCGTCCGCCTCAATATGGATATCCCCGTTTTCATCATACCAGAAACTGTAGATGGCGACCTGTTCGTTGTCGAGCCCGTAATGTTCCTCGATATAGCGCTCGTCCTGCCGTTCGCGCAGGTTCATGATGCCGTAATAATTGCCGTTCAGAAAGGCGACGAGGGGCTGTGCCGCCTGCACGTCAAGCCCGGTGTTCCGCATGCACCATGCAGTCAGGGTATCACGGAAATAGACACGTTCCCAGGCGGTCGCTTCGTTGCCGCCGCCGCGCAGGAGCAAGTGCTTAAATTTTTTGATCGTTTTTCCGTTGACATCCAGGGCGGGAAGCGTACCACCGGTAAAGAAATCATGCTTGAAATTTTTCTGCGTATCATATTCCGCGCGCGCGTAAAGGCGCAGGGATTTCATCTCTATCTCACGGCTTGCGCCCCCGTGTACCCGTCCCCCGCAGTTTATGGAAACCGGGCATTCCCCTTCCGGCGTGAAATATTCAAAATGGAAAGGGCGCTCCCACATTCTGCCGCTCTCCTGATAGTGGACATAGATACCGTCTTCCTCGTTATAAAGATTGTCCGGATCCGTCACAAGGGAGACAACAGGAACCTGGTAGCGGGTGGTCATGCCCTTACCGATAAAATAGCTTTTCGTTACGACATCACCACCCTCACCCTCCGGGGAAAACGTGGCGGCGCGGATTACCCACGCCCTGGAAACATTGTTTGCTTCGCGCAGGTCGGTCAGCATAAGCGGCTCCGTATAAAGAAACGCTGCCTCATTGTCCGGGGATGGCAGGGAGCCGTCTGTGGTCACATAGATCCGGCAGCCTTTTGGCACGGTGAGTGTGAGAAGGAATTCCTCCTCATAAAAACCTGCCCCGGCGGAAAACTCCGGGGATGGCAGGGGGCTTGGAACAAAATCACCGGAGGTGTCTGCCGGGTTATCCGTGCTGTTGGTACCATCGGCAGGGATGCTGTCCGCTGTTTCCTCCGCAAAAACGGTGTGGGGAGAAAAATTCCCGCAGGCAAAAATGCCGCACAAAAGAAGCACATACCCGTATTGTTTTAATTTTTTCATGATTCCTCTCATTCTGTGGCCGGAAGTTGGTCAAAGATCTGCCTGCGGCCTATGTATTTTTTTATGACAGCATCAGATAGCAGCAGACGATCAGGATGACAAGAAGTGCCAAAAGGCAGCAGATGTCCCAGACTTTTTGCGACTTGTTTTGTTCTTTTTCTTGATTTTCGTCTTTGTTTTCCATGGCATTCACCCTTTCTTTTTGGCGGGAACAATGGAACCGGGATACCGTAAAGCCGGTTCTGGGATTATAGAGTTTTCCTATGATTATTTTATCATATGGGCATTTGATTTTCAATATGGAATCGGGAGGGGAAGGTTTGTAAACGTTCCTTTTGGCTTAGTTTCTGTTTTGGAGTACCGTTTTTTGATAAACCGAAACCAGAAGTTTTTTCCGGTCGGTTCCCGGGAATTTGCGTATTTACAGGATCGCCGTGGCCCGCCGAAAAAAAAGTATTGCAATCTGTCAGGAAGTATGATATGATATCTTTCCGAAACGGACACTTGTTCATGTGGAGTGTACAAAACGCTTACAGGGCAGATGTGTTGTACATGGGCTGTTGTCTGCTTTGGGAAAGGAGTGTTTGCGGGAGGGATTGTCAGGCATGGATGACGAAAAATATTATATTGTTAAAAAGAAAGCGCTGCCGGAGGTTTTACTAAAGGTTGTGGAAGCAAAACGGCTGTTGGACTCGGAGCGGGTGCTCACGATCCAGGAAGCGACGGATGCGGTGGAGATCAGCCGCAGCTCCTTCTATAAATATAAGGATGATATCTTTCCGTTTCACGAAGACAACCGGGGGAAAACAATCAATCTGATGATGCAGGTAGATGATGTGCCGGGGCTGCTCTCCAATGTGCTGAATAAAATTGCACAGGCACATGCGAATATCCTTACGATCCACCAGTCCATTCCCATTGGAGGTATCGCAACGCTGACGCTTGGGATGGAGGTTCTGCCCCAGACGCTCGAGGTGGCAAAGCTGATCGAGCTGGTGGAGGAAACGGAAGGTGTGCATTATATAAAAATACTGGGTCGTGAATAATGTGAAAGGGGCCAAAGAGTGGGGAAGAGTTTTGGTGGTGCCCTCTTCATGGCGGCTGCAGCGGCTGTGCAGGAGGCTGCGCTCGGTTTGGGGCTGGTGGGTTGGCGCGCGCACGTGTGTTGTCCTGCGTGTCTTACGGGGCTTTTCCTGTAAAAGTTTTATTTGATCTTGAAATGGAGGGATGGATATGAAGGTAGCGATTTTAGGGTATGGGACGGTTGGCTCGGGGGTGTTTGAGGTTATGAGGAGCAACCCGGAGGGGATTGCCCGCCGTGCCGGGGAGGATATCGAGGTAAAGTATGTTTTGGATCTGCGCGATTTTCCCGGGGATCCGGTCGAGGAGGTTCTGGTACATGATTTTGCGCAGGTTGTCAATGACCCGGAGATCGGCGTTGTGATCGAGGTCATGGGCGGTGTCGAGCCGGCGTACAGTTTTGTGAAGGAAGCGCTTTTAAAGGGGAAGAGCGTGTGCACCTCCAACAAGGAACTGGTTGCGAAACACGGTGCGGAGCTGCTTGAGATTGCGAAGCAGAAAAAGGAAAATTTCCTGTTTGAGGCGAGCGTGGGCGGGGGTATCCCGATCATCCGGCCGCTCAACCAGAGCCTGACCGCCGATGAGATCCAGGAGGTGACCGGGATATTAAACGGCACGACGAACTATATCCTGACGCAGATGCGCGATGAGGGCACGGATTTTAAGGATGCGCTCGCGGATGCGCAGGCGAAAGGTTATGCGGAGCGCAACCCTTCCGCGGACGTGGACGGGTATGACGCGGGCAGGAAGATCGCCATCCTGACTTCGCTTGCATACGGCATGCAGGTGGATTATGAGGACATCTATACCGAGGGCATCGCGAAGATCACGCGGGAAGATATTGCCTACGCGGGGGCGCTGGGTGCGGGCATTAAGCTGTTTGGCACGAGCAAGACCGTAGAGGGCAAGGTCTATGCGATGGTAGCCCCGCGTATGGTCGGCAAGGAGCATCCGCTGTATGTGGTGGACGATGTGTTTAATGCAGTTCTTGTGCGCGGCAATTTCCTCGGCGATATTATGTTTTACGGAAAGGGTGCGGGCAAGCTCCCGACCGCGAGCGCCGTTGTCTCGGATGTGGTGGATGCGGTCAAGCATCAGGGTGTGAATGTCATGACCATCTGGAACAGCAGGAAACTCGAGCTTGCGGATATCAATACTTTAAAGAACTGCTTTTTTGTGCGCGTCCCGGAGCATGAAAGGGAAAAGGCACAAAGCCTGTTCGAGGTGGACTGCGAAGTAAAAGTACAGGAAATTTCCGGCGAGTATGCATTCCTGACAAAGCCGATGACGGAGGGCAGCTTTAAAAAGGCGGCATCAAAGGCAAAGGTTCTTAGCCGGATACGTGTGGAGAATGTGAAAGGGGCAGGGGAGCCGATGTGAGGTTTTTCGCCCGGTCTTTTCCAGGAGGGTTACCGCAAGGCACAAACAAAAACGGAGCGGAATATGATATTATAAACGGAAAACAGTTTATCGTGAGATAAATTGGACGATAGATGCAGAAAAATACGTGTTTTTTAGGAGGCAGCTATGTTAATCGTAAAAAAGTTCGGCGGTACGTCGGTCGCTGACAAGGAGAGGATCTTCAATGTGGCAAGGCGCTGTATTGAAGATTATAAGAAAGGGAACGACATCGTCGTTGTCCTTTCGGCAATGGGAAAGTTCACGGATGTGCTTGTACAGCAGGCGAGGGATATCAACCCGAACCCGCCGAAGCGCGAGATGGATATGCTCTACACGATCGGTGAGCAGCAGTCTGTCGCGCTCATGGCGATGGCAATGGATTCTCTTGGAGTTCCTGCGGTGTCGCTGAACGCATTTCAGGTAAAAATGCGCACGACCCCGACCTTCGGGAATGCGCGCCTGATCAAAATTGAGACAGACCGCATTAAAAACGAACTGGAGAGCCATAAGATCGTGCTGATCACCGGATTCCAGGGGATTGACGGAATGGAGAATTACACGACGCTTGGAAGGGGCGGTTCGGATACGACCGCAGTGGCGCTGGCAGCTGCCCTGCATGCGGATGCGTGTGAGATTTATACGGACGTAGAGGGTGTGTACACCGCTGACCCGCGCATTGTGCCGGGTGCAAAGAAGTTGCAGGAAATTACCTACGACGAAATGCTTGATCTGTCCTCGCTTGGTTCCGGCGTATTGCATAACCGCTCGGTGGAGATGGCAAAGAGGTATGGGGTACAGCTCGTCGTGCGTTCGAGTTTAAATTTAGCAGAAGGAACAATAGTCAAGGAGGCAGTGAATATGGAAGGGATGCTTATCAGCGGGGTAGCAAATGACAAAAATACGGCGCGCGTCGCCGTGATCGGATTGGAGGATCAGCCGGGCGTGGCATTCAAGCTCTTTAACCATCTCGCAAACCACAATATCAATGTTGATATCATTTTGCAGTCTGTCGGCCGTGACGGTACAAAGGATATCAGCTTTACGGTGGCGAAGGATGATCTGAAGGAGGCGGTGGCTACCGTGGAGCGCCACAGGAACACGTCACTGAAATATTCGAAGATTGATGTGGAGGAAAATGTTGCGAAGGTTTCCATCGTCGGTGCAGGCATGATGTCAAATCCGGGTGTTGCGGCAAAGATGTTCGAGGCTCTTTATGATGCCGGTGTAAATATCAAGATGATCTCGACTTCGGAGATCCGCGTGACGGTATTGATCGATGCGCAGCAGACGGAGAAAGCGGTCAATGCAGTTCACAATAAGTTTTTCTAGGGAATGTTTTTTCACTGCTACTTAAACAGGAACGAAAGTGCCCGGGGAAAAAGACGGAAATAGGTGGAAGAAGGGCATCCTTTTTGCGGTGGAGGTGCACTGCAGGGAGGATGTCTTTTTGGTTGAGAATATTGACCGGGAATAAGTTGACGAGTATAATGATGATCAAGGGGAAAATACGACAAATTCTGGTGGATTATGAAATCAGGAGGAACAAGCGATGTGGGATGAACGTGCGACAAATTTAGGGAAGATCATTTATCTGGAGCGCCTGCGCAGAGGGCTGACACAGGATGAACTGTACCGGGGGATTTGCACACAGGGTGAGCTGACAAAAATTGAGAGCGGTGAGAGGGTGCCGGAAAAAATGCTGGCGGATGCCCTGATGCAGCGTCTGGGCAGGTGTACGGATACGCTTGAGGCGATCATGTCGGTGGAAGAGTACATCCTGTTTGACATGCGGGAAACGTTGCAGCGCCATTTTTATGAGAATAATTATGAGCGCAACTGTATCCTGCTTGAGAAGTATGCCAGACATAGGGCGCTTGAGCAGCCGCTGCACCGACAATTTTTTTGTAAATACAGCGCCGTGAGCCAGTACCGCAAAGACAAAGATGCAGCCGGCTGCCGCAAAGCCCTGGAGGATACATTGGCGATCACCTTCTGGGCATGGGAGCAGTTGAAGCTGATGGATTACTGGCTGTGCAATCAGGAACTCCACTTGTTGATCCTGATCGCATATTTTATGATGCCGGAAGAGCCGCAGAAGTCCGAGCTGATCCTTGAGGAAGTGGCGGAATATCTGGAAGTGAAGTATTACGAGGAAGAAAAAGTAAAACTTTACCCGCAATGTATGTGGCTGCTTGCCCTCAAAAGCAAGCGGGATGGGGAATGGAACCGGGTTGCGGATTACAGCCGCCGAGGGGTGGAATGCCTGACGAAAAACGGTGCGATCCCCCTGCTTGCGGAATTGTTGGAATTGCGGATTGAAAGCATAAACAAGGCGGAGGTTCTTGCGGCGGGTTCGGAAGAGGAGGTGACGGCTCTTTCGAATCAGCTTGAGAGCCTTAAAGCCGTGCTGCGCTGTTATGCGCCTTGGGTGCTTGAGATGGATGAGTTGTCGAAGTTGCATTATTTTTACCATCAGGATGAAGTATCGTTGGATTATGAGATGCTTCGTGACATTCGAAGAAATAAGGGAATCTCGCAGAGTGATGTACAAAGTTGTACACAAGGAAATTTGTCTAGGATTGAGAATGGGAAGCAAGCTCCGTCAAAAAGGCGTGTTATGAGGATTGCGAGAGAACTTGGTGTGAATAAGAGTTATTACATCAGCAGGGTACAGTCGGAGAATTATGATTTGTATGAGTTGTGCCATTGGAGGAATCAGGCAAGTTTCGGCTGTGAATGTGATAAAGCAGAGGCAATCGTCAATAGGCTGGAAGAGGCATTAGATATGAGTATTCCATTGAACTTGCAGTATGTAGAAACTTGTAGGATTGGTGATAAGAAAGTTCGTGGAAAAATTGATCCAGAGGAAGCGCTGAAAGAACTGGAGAAGATTCTGCGTTATACTATGCCTGATTATGAGGATGGTAAAATGCGTATACCGTCGCGAGAGGAGTTTGTTATATTAAATTTAATGGCAGGTTTAATGAGAAAAGCTGGAAGAATGGAGGATGGTTTGGAATTACGTCAGCGCATGTTGCAGACCTTTAAGGATAGCCGCGTTGAAGTGGAATACCATACGAATTCAATTCTTCTACTTTATATGTGCTATGGAGAAATGCTAGAGACAGACGGACAGCTTGAACAGGCAGAAGAAATGGATCATAAGGGTATCCGGATGGATATATGGTGTGGAAAAGGAAAGATAACGGGAAAAATTTTAGCGAACCTTGCCTTTGTATATCATAAAAGTGAGTCACCGGAAAAAAGTGCGTTACAGCGAGCCTGCCTCTGGCATTCATATCAGATATGTTTGTTGATGAAGCAAGAAATACCTGCTAAGATTGTAGGAAAAAGCTATGTATCATTGTTTGGCGAGGATATTAATGCTCATCCCCTGCGCCTTCATCAAATGGCCCAACCTGAACCATCCCCGGGTCAGCATTGCACGTCTGAACCGAAGGCTCATCCGGAATCGTGATGGTGATCATAGTGCCAAGATAGAACAGGATGAGTACCGAGAGCATTGCTTTTTTAAATTTTTTCATAACAGACACCTCTTTCATAATGATTTTGTATGTATAAAGGTAAGTACCTTTACAAGTATGCATTTTAAAGTGGAAGACCAATTCCGTCTATGCCGTTTGAGGAATATCCAAAATTATTCCCCAAACGGCATAGACTTTTTCCGGCGATAAAAGTAAAATGATGTATCCAATGTTTTACTTAAATGGCATGAATGGACGACGACCGGATAGGAATGGACATAGATATTGTCAATATTCCTGAAACAGCATAGATTATTTTGTCGAAACGGCGTAAAATAAAAATGGCAAAAGAAGGTAACAGATTGGAGCATACAAAGGTTTATGGAGCACAGCATATTATTGAAAAAGAGGTGAATTACGTGACATCTTCTATTATCGCACTAGGGGACATTGTACGGGAAACGAGAAAAAGCAAGCATATGTCGCAAAAGTTATTGGCGGATAAGGTTGGCGTATGCAAGAGAACGATCATTGATATTGAGACCAATATCGGAAATCCGAAATTCGAGGTACTGTTCCGGCTGACCAGAGAATTGGATCTGCCGCTCTACCAGATATTCTATCCGGATGTGCCGGAGAATTTCGAGGAGAAAGCTGTGCTTCTGCATGAGGTGAAGGAATGCAGCGCGGATGAGATAAAAATGCTCCTGCCCCTGATTCGCAGCCTAAAGGATATATTGCGGGCAGAAGCGAAAGAAAAAGAGGAAAAGAAAGAGGCAATGGAAAAGAAAGAAACCGAGGATAAGCCAATGGGAGACATTGTACTGAAGGAAATTCGGGTATAAAGATATCCTGTTGCAAAAGTAATTACATAGTCAAGAGAAAACAGGGGTATGGATGTTCCCTTTGGCCGTTTGATCGGTCAGGTTGGGGAAACGTCCGTACCCCTGTTGTGATATGGTGGCAACGTCCGGTTCTTTTCGGAAATACGGAAAAAAGATTGACATGGACGCATTCGGACGATATAATCGTACATAAATTTAACTATCAAAAAACGAAGGCGTGTTTGAAAAATACTTTCTGTCAGATACCGATCCCACACAGCGCAGTACGTGCGGATCAATGGAGTGGTTTTTCAGACACGCCTTAGGATTTCAAAGAGGATAGGATTTTCCATTATCAGATCTGGGATTTCGGACAGCGGGCGGCATTCGGGCTGCGTGTGGTCTGTGTTGATCCCCAAAGGAGGGTATGTATGGGACAGATAAAAGAAAGTGCGGCGGAATTGATCGGGAAAACGCCGATGCTGCGGTTAAACGGATACGCGGCGCGGGCGGGGCTGGCAGGCGCGGATATTCTTGCGAAATTGGAATACCTGAATCCGGCGGGCTCCGTAAAGGACAGGGTGGCGCTCGCGATGATCAAGGATGCCGAGGAAAAGGGATTGTTAAAAACGGGGGCGACTATCATAGAGCCGACGAGCGGCAACACGGGCATCGGGATTGCCGCCGTTGCGGCGGCAAAGGGATATCAGGCGATATTGACACTGCCGGACACGATGAGTGTGGAGCGGAGAACCCTTCTTTCCGCATACGGGGCGAAACTTGTGCTGACGGACGGGGCAAAGGGGATGGAAGGTGCCATTGAGAGGGCGGAGGAACTCGCCGATGAAATTCCGGGTTCCCTGATCCTGGGGCAGTTTGTGAACCCGGCAAACGCGGCAGTGCACTATAGGACGACCGGGCCGGAGATATGGGAGCAGACGGACGGGAAGGTGGATATTTTTGTTGCAGGTGTCGGGACCGGTGGGACGATCACCGGGATCGGCGAATATTTGAAGGAAAAGAACCCGGATATCCGCGTGGTGGCGGTCGAGCCGGAGGACAGCCCGGTGCTTTCCGGGGGTGTGGCCGGCGCGCACGGGATTCAGGGAATCGGTGCGGGTTTTGTGCCTGAGGTTCTGAATACGGGGATATACGATGAGGTCATCACCGTCAAAAACGAGGATGCGTATGCGGAGGGAAAGTCTTTCGCGGTCAGCGAGGGCATTCTGGTCGGTATTTCTTCCGGTGCGGCGCTGAAAGCGGCAGTGATCTTGGCAAAACGGCAGGAAAACAGGGGAAAAAGGATCGTGGTTCTGCTTCCGGACTCCGGCGACCGTTATCTGTCCACGCCTTTGTTTGGCGCGGGTCGGTAAAAACCTGTATGTTTGGGAAAATTTTATAATTCTTTATCAATTTATCCTTTTCAAATCTCGTGAAGTGTGGTATGCTATAATATAGTATTGAAAACCACATGAAATGGTGAGCGGATACCATGTGATGAATCCGGGCAAACCGGGATGTGGGACTGGAGGAAATATGTCGTATAAAATTATAGGTGACAGTTGCACCGACCTGACGGAAGATATGAAAAAGGATGAGCGCATCCAGACGGTTCCGCTGGTGCTCCAGCTGGGCGCGGAGGCGGTTGTAGATGATGAGAGTTTTGACCAGGCAAGTTTTTTGAAAAAGATGAAGGCCTGCAGTGAATGCCCGAAGTCGGCATGCCCTTCCCCGGAGGCATATATGGAAGCGTTCGAGGGGGCGGAGGAGGTGTATGTAGTGACGCTCTCCTCGCATCTGAGCGGTTCCTACAACGCGGCGGAACTTGCGAAGATGCTCTACCTTGAGAAGCACCCGAACAAAAAGATCGAGGTGATTGACTCCCATTCCGCGGCGGCGGGACAGACGTTGATCGCCATGAAGTTGATCGAGGAAAAGGAGGCGGGGGCGAGCTTTGAGGAGGTGGCGGAGCGCATCCGCAAGTTCCGCGACAGGCTTAAGACCAAGTTTGTTCTGGAATCCCTTGACAATCTCCGGAAAAACGGCCGCCTGAGCAATATCACGGCGGCACTTTGCAGTGTGCTGAATATCAAGCCGGTCATGTGCGGTGTGGAGGGGCGGATTGAGAAGCTTGACCAGGCGCGCGGCATGACGAAAGCGCTGATGAAGATGATCCGCTATATTGAGGAGGACATCACGGACGCAAAGAACCGCATATTTGCGATCACGCACTGCAACTGCAAAGAGCGCGCGGAGTTTGTGCGCGATGAAGTGTTAAAGCGTGTTCCGTTTCGCGATGTGGTGATCTTGGATGCGGCGGGTGTGAGCAGCATGTACGCAAACGACGGCGGGATCGTTGTGGCGTACTAGGAGCTGGCATAGTTTTTTGGCTTGCGGATGTGGGTTTCAAGGTAACAAGTTTGTAACCAATATGCAAAATAAATTTAATGATTTTCTTCTTGACAAACAGGTCGGTAAGTTATAGACTTATTATAAGGTCTATGATTTACCGACCTGTTTGTTTTCGAAAACAATATGAAACGTGCTATAGCAGGATTGTGCAGATACAGTCAAAGCCGGGGCGGAGGCATTTGTGCCACACGCGTTTTTCAATCGTGGGGAAATGTTTTCCGGTAGAAGCTGGGACTGCAGGGAAAGGAGCATCGGGATGGCGGAAGAGAAAAGGGAATGGTATCGCATGACGGAGGCAGAGCGCAAGTTCGCCGATGTGATCTGGGAGAACGAGCCGATCAGTTCGGGGGAATTGGTAAAGCTCTGCGAGGAGTGCTTCGGGTGGAAAAAGTCAACGACATATACCTTTCTGAAGAAACTTTGCGGGCAGGGTTTATTTGAGAATCAGGATTCTCGGGTGAGTGCCAGAATTGACCGTGAGAGCTATGACCAGAGCATGGGGGAACAATTTGTGCAGGAAACTTACGGCGGTTCCCTGCCGAAGATGATCGCGGCATTTATGAGCCGGAAAAAGCTCTCAAGGCAACAGGTGGATGAAATACGGAAGATGATCGACGATTATGAGGAGTGATCGTGCGGCAGGATACATAAGGAACGGGAAATGGTAAGGTCAGGGCGTTTACCTGCATGGGGGTGTTGGGATGAGTGAAGTATTTTTAACAATATTGCGGATGGGGCTTGTTTCGGGTTACACGGTTCTGGTTGTTTTGTTGGTTCGGCTGTTGCTGCGCCGATTTCCGAAACGTTACAGTTATCTGCTGTGGAGTGTTGTGCTGCTCCGCCTGGTCTGCCCGGTGGGGATTGAAAGCCCGTTCAGCCTGATTCCCGATGCCCTGTATGCGCAGCCGGATGCCACGGCGGGAGGAACAGCTGCCGGGGTACGGATATACCGGACAGCGGCTTTGTCCGCGCGGCGTTTGGGAAGCGTTTTTATGGGCGGACAGGGTGGTGATGCGGGTGAAGACAGCAACGCGGACCGCCATAACGGGGGGGATGGTGGAGATTCCGGCATTGCGGGCAATGGAACGGAAGGATTTGGGGAGTTTGAAAGTGTAGTGTCCGGAAACAATGCCGGGGTATCCGGGAACCGTCCGCAGGCCGGGCAGGAAGGCGATGCGGGCAAAACAGGCGGAAATACGCAGGCTGGGAAGGATGGCGGCACAGATAAAACAGGCGGAAATCTTACCGACGGGCAGGGCAGCCCTGCCGCAGACGGGAATAAGTACGAAAACAACCGGACGGGCGGTTCGGATCAAAATCCTTCCATGCCATATATTGCCGGACGCACGGAGAACCCGGACGGCGGTGTTCTTCTAAAAAATCCCCCGGACGGAACCGGCAATACAGGCGGCGCATTTCTGCGTACCGGGGTTGTGCCGGTGCTCTGCGGCGTTTGGATTGTCGGGGTACTGGTATTCTGGTTCGTGTGGGCATACACGATACGCCGCTTTAAGAAAAAGCTGCTCGGTGCGGTCCGCGTGGAACAAGGCGTATATGAAACCAGACAGGTGGCGACATCGTTCGTGGACGGGATTTTCCGCCCGGTCATTTACCTTGCCACGGGTCTTACGGGAACGGTGCGGGAATATGTGCTTTGTCATGAGCGCGTACATATCCGCAGGAAGGATCCGCTTATCAAGGCACTGGGGCTGTTTTTGGTAAGTATTTACTGGTTCCATCCGCTGATCTGGCTGGCATTTAAGAAAATGTGCGAAGATATGGAGATGTCCTGCGACGAGCAGGTTGTGGAGCGGATGGGCGCAGAGATTAAAAAGGAGTATTCCGGTTTATTATTGTGTATGGCGCAGGGGACAAACGAAGTCAGCCTGTTTGCGTCGTTTGGTGGGAATGAGGTGAAGAGCAGAGTGAAAAATGTATTATCATATCGAAAGCCAAAGACATGGCTTGCCGTTTTGCTGCTGTTTGTTGTACTGGCAGTCGGGGTCGGGCTCGGATTAAATCCGGGCGGTGCGGGCGCGTCGGCGGCAGGTGGAAATCCGGAGGGGCAGACGGAGCCAGACGGCGCAGGCGCACCGGAGGGGGAAAATAGCCCGGACGGAAAAAATCTGACAGGAAAGGGAAATTCCGGTGAACAAAATACACCGGAGGGCGGAAACGGTTCGGGCGGGAACGGACTTTCCGGGAAGGAGGATTCCGGCGGGAAGGATGTGGCGGAGAAGTATGCTTCCGTTCTTACTTCATACCACACTGCGTTAAAAGAAGAGTGGAAGCCGGGAAAGCTTGTCGAGGAAGGTTTTAGCTCCATCGCCGCGTATTGCTACGGTGAGGATACATTGGATAAAATCGGATATGCATTTTTGGATCTGGACGGTGACGGAACCGAGGAGCTCTTGATCGGGGCGATCGGGGGTGATGATTTTATCCGCCAGCAGATTTTTGAACTGTATTGTTTAAAAGACGGTGTGCCGGCACGGGTTATTGAAGCGTGGGAGCGCAACCGCTATTATCTTTGCCGGGAGAATAGCCGCTATATCCTTGTAAATGAAAGTTCATCAAGTGCATCCGACGGCAAGTGGAGCTGCAATGTGGTACGGGAAGGAAAACTTTTTCCGGTCCAGACCATTGTTTATGATGGTTCGGGTGAGACCATTATGTATGGCGGCTTGGCTGATCCGGAGCATCCGGGGGAGGGTGCGTCCGGGGAGGATGCAGTTTGGGGCAGCCGGATGGAAGCAGAGGAAGAAGATGCACAGGCGGTCATAAGAGCTTACGAGGAATACCGCATAGTGCCGGAGTATGTTCCGTTCTCCGATCTCCAGACCACAAAAACCGGGTCATGGGAAGACGGGAATATGGGAAAGAAGGCAAGCGGAAAATATCTGGAAAACCAGCTAAACCTTATTTTAGACCAGAAAGAAGTCTGGGAACGGACGGATTTTGTGGCGGAAGGAACAAAGTATACCGTGACGGATTTAAATGGCAACGGAAGACTTGAGATCATCGCTGCTTCCTGCCAGGGAACCGGACATTACACTTATGCAGATATTTATGAGGTGTCTGCGGACGGGAATTCATTGGTGCATTATAAGCAAACGGTTCCTGAGGGGGATTCCCAGGCGGATATTATTTGGGGTGTTGCACCTGTCTATTATAACAGGAAGGAAAATGTGTATCGCTATGTGTTTGACGACCTGATCCGCAATGGGGCGGCGTATTACTACGAGGGTAAAAAGAGTCTGGAATTAAAGGAAGAGCAGGTTTTAGAAACCACACTGGCTTACCGTATCACGGAATATATAGACGGTGCGCCGGTTGTGGCTTACGGAGGCGAAAACGGGCTGCGTGTGACAAATGAACAGGAGTATCAGGGCGCAGCGGATCAAGTGTTTGAAGGCTGGGAGAAGGGAATGGCATATTTTCTGTGGTTTGCAGCGCCGCAGCAAAAGGACGATGTAAGAAGTTCATGGTATGAGCAGCTGGAAACATCCTACCAAAGCTTTTCGGTAGTGGAGGTTTCTTCGGACAAGGCAACGGATAAGGACAATTCCAAAACAAAGGCAAACCCTGAAAAGATGGCAGAATTTATTTCGGCGGGCGGATGGAAAAAAAGCGGGAAGGACTTGGAGGATCAGTTAAACCTGATCCTAAGTGAAAGACCGATGTGGGAACTGACGGATACCGGAACGGATCTGACGTGGTATGCCATTACCGACCTGGACCGAAACGGGCGGCTTGAGTTGGTTGCCGCTTATTACGGGGGGAGCGGGAGCTATACTAATTCCTGCATTTACGAAGTATCAGAGGACAAAAACTCTCTGGCTGCCTGTACCCGGACATTGTCCGGGGAATATGCTTCCTGCCCGGATATCATTCGGGGGTTCGCGCCGATGTATCTGGATCTGACGGACGGAAAAACCTGTTTTATTTATCCGGATATCATAAGGGGGGACGCGGGGTATGTTTACGAAAGCAAATGGATGTTAAGCTTTGGGGACGGCCATCTGACAGAGCAGGTATTGGCATCGCGTGAGGCAGAATATGACGGTTTTACAAAGACCACCACATATCGTTCCGGGCAATTGGACCGGGTGGCGGTGACGAGCGGGGCGGAGTATGAAGGGGCGGCGGATGTGGCATTCCCGGACAGGGTAAAAGGAATGATATCAATTCACTGGATTCCTGTGGATGAAGATTTTAACAGCGGGGATTGGTATCAAAATTTGGAGCAGTCTTATGCCGGGTTTTCATTCGTCCTGCCGCAGATGTCCCCTGTTTCCGATCAAGAAACCAGGGACAAGCAGGCGGCGGAAACATTCCTTGAACAGTGGAAACAGAAAACGGCAGGGAATGGCTTTTGGGATGAAGCGGAAGCGATGGCTTGGTATGAAACCTTTGTGCGGGACGGTTTTCGGGTGGAATCCGGTGATTCCCTTGTAGATGTCTGCATCGGGGATTTTGACAATAACGGGAGCAAGGACTGCTTTTTTGTTATGACAAAAAGAACGGAATTGACCGACCGCCCGTGGGACATCTGTGATAGCATATTTTATGGCTGTATGAATGGGAAAAGTTTTTATAAAGAGAGGATTTCGGAGGAGTCCCTTATTGGATTGTCCGTGGTGGCGGGCGATTTTAACCATGACGGGTTTGCGGAGCTTATCTTGAGCGGGGATACCGGAAGCATTGGCAGGGGAGGAAATGTCATCCACCGGATGCTGCAGTACCGTGAAGGAAAGCTTTTGGAGTTTCCGCTTCCGGAAGACTGGAACGGTCAGTTTACGTACCGGGGCGGCTTCGGTGCTTCCGTCTATGAAACGGAAGAAAGAAAAAAATGCCGTGCGGTATTGGAGCAGGACGGAAGGGAAGTGTACTTTACGATAACAGGCAGCCGGGAGTATGCCCCTTTTCTGGATGAAGAGCTGCCGGGCTGGCGGGACGGGAAAGAGCCGTTTGGCGGGGCAGGCTACGGTTATGCGGGCTTTGAAACCGTCCCGGAGGACGGAAAGGAATACCTGCTTGCAAAAGAGTACCTTCTGCCAAGGGCGGGGTACGGGCAGATCGGGTTTGCGTGTGTACTGTTTGACTGGGACGAAAATGGGAAGGTGTATGTGAAAGATTTTTATGTGGAGCCTTTTTGACCTTTTTTGACCTACGTGGCAGTTTCCGGCTTATAACAGTAAAAAGCGCCCGGAGGCTGTCCGGATCCGGAAGGGGTGCTTGATAGCCGTCTTCTCTACCACGGGGAAAGAAATACGACAGTTTATCCTTTGACTTATCCATGCGCGGTCTGCTATGATAGTAGCAGGCTGAGATAAACATTTAAAATGTACCGCCCTGTGTCAGGCAGGTAGTCCTATGGTGCGCACACTACCTACCGGACGCGGCGCGGTCTGGCAAGGACAGTCAAGGAGGATAACATGGAATATCAACCGGAAGAACATACCGAAAACCGCACGGTTGCAATGGGCGGTAAGATTTATTCCCTGCGCATGGCAAAAGAGATGACACAGGAACAGCTTGCAGGCGTGCTCTGCGTCAGCCCGGCGGCAGTATCAAAATGGGAGCGCAACCTGGCAAACCCGAATATCGAGATGCTCTGTGCGCTGGCGGATTTCTTTGATTGCAGCGTTGATGAGCTTTTAGGGCGCACGACAAAGGAATTGGAGCGCGCGGGAAAGTACGATAAAAATCGCATTCGCATGGCGGAAACGGCGGAGGAACTGCTATTGCTCTCCGAGGTCAGCAGGAAAAAGGGGCTGCTTTCGATGGAAGAAGAAATGAAGCAGTACCGGGGGGAATGCAGCTTTCTCAAATTTGCCGTGGGTTATTTCCTGAATGCGATGATGGAGAAGCTTGTACCGGGGCAGATTGTGGGGCTGCTAAATAATTATGCGGCGACGCTTCCTGCTATGGAACAGGCGGAGGGCAGGATGATCGCCGAGGTGCTCGGCATGATTGTGTCCGGCGAGAGGAAGGAACTGATTGTGGAGCTTATGGCTTCCTATATCGGGGTTGGGTACCGCGAGAAAATCGGCGGGGGACATCTGATATTAAACCGGGAACTGAAGCGGGAGGAACTGCTTGCAAAATACCGGGAAAAGACGGTTGCCACACAGAAGACAGCCCTTCTTGAGGAACTTATCGGGGCGGGGGATTTCGAGGTTCAGGTACTGCTTAAAAACCTTGATAACGCGACATTGACCGCGGCACTTTGCGGCGCGTCCGGTGCGGTGGTAACGAAATTTTTTGCAAATCTTGCCGACCGTGTACTGGTATTTATCTGCGAGGATATGGAGAATTTTAAGGGTGGGGAGGAGGAGATGGCCAAAGCGCAGGAGAGGGTGCTCGAACTCTTCCGCAATATCCAGATGTGAAACTATGAAAAGATATGGTTTTGGGACTGCTTCACGAAGATTGATAAAAATATTATAAAGGGGCAAAAGATTCCCTGGATATCCAGATTATGTATTGTGTGAATATGCCATTTTGCAGAAGCCCATTCAAAAGAAAGAACTTCGTGTAAGGGCGGGAACTTTCCTTTTCTGAGGGAAGTTCCCGCCCTTACATTGCCTGGTCACTCTACCTACCACCGCACCTGCCAACGTGCCCTTAACAAGCCTAAAGTGTCGGAGTTCCCGGTACTTATTTTTTTTTACGTTCTTCTTTCGCGCACAGTTCCTTCAAATATTTCTCAAACAGCGCTTCGTCGCCCGGAAGTTTCACCCAGTCATTGGTCCATGCCGAGAGGTAGGCGGCGTTTGATATGGAGAGGGAGCGGATGCCCTCCTCACCGCCGGCAACCAGCTTGCCACCATTTAAAATGGCATCCGCAAAGTGGTTTAACACAACGGCGTGGCCGTTCGGTGCAGGGGCGGAATATTCCTCGTAGGTGGTTGGCGCTTCGTAAAAGCCCTCCTTTGTTGTAAAACAGAATTCGCGCTCCGGAGTGTCAAGCTTCCACCATTTCAGTTTGCCGTCCTCAAGAACCAGTTTGCCAAGGTCGCCGGAAATTTCAAGGCGGTTCGTGCCGGGTGCTTCGCCCGTTGTGGAAATGAAAACCGCCGTCGCGCCGTTTTCGTATTCGCCGTAGATTGTGACATCATCTTCCACGTCGATCTTATGGTATTTGCCAAAGCTGCAAAATGCGCGGATTTTTTCCGGCATGCCGAAGATCCACTGCCACAGGTCGAGATTGTGCGGTGCCTGGTTTAACAGCACGCCGCCGCCCTCGCCGCCCCAGGTTGCGCGCCAGTCGCCCGAATCATAGTAGGACTGGGTTCGGTACCAGTTTGTGACAATCCAGACAAAGCGTTTCGGTGCGCCAAGCAGGCCGCCCTGAACGATTTCCTTTGCCCGGATAAAAAGTGGGTTGGTGCGCTGGTTAAACATAGTCGCGAAGACAACGCCGGATTTTTTTGCAGCCTCGTTCATCTCGCGAACCTGCCTTACATAAACACCCGCAGGTTTTTCGATTATAACATGGATGCCGCGCTTAAAACATTCGAGCGCGCAGGTCGGATGGTCGTAGTGCGGGACGGCAACCAAAGCAGCGTCCACCAAACCGCTGTCAAGCATTGCACAGGCATTATCAAAGCATGCGGAGGAGGAGAGTTTTTCTTTCGCGCGTTTTCGTTTTTCCGGGTTGATATCGGCAAACGCTGTCACGGTGATGTTTGGGCAATGCCCGTCCAAAATATTTTGAAGATGACCGCTTCCCATATTTCCCATACCGATGATCCCAAGACGTAGTTTTTCCATAATGATACACCTCTCTTTCTGATTCCGTGCGGTTTCCTTATTCTTTTCGCCGGATTTATTCTAAAAATTTAAGTTATGAAAGAAATCCTCCGCTTTTAAGTCGTAAAAAAATGAAAGCGGCGGGTAAGAAGGATTCTTTGTGTCAGTTGGGGTGCAAGCCCCATCGGATAAGCTGCATTAGCAGCACAGGGATATAATTTCCTTAAACTTTCACAGATTTTATTTTATACATTCCCGCAGCGCCTCTGCCGCTGCATCAAATGCCGCGCGGGAGGAAGGGTAGGTATATTTTCCCATCTTGCTTGCCTGCTCCCCTTCCAGTTTCTCAAATCCGGAAAATACGGACAGATGCGGCTCGAGTGTCAGCACCTTGCCACGGTAATTAGAAAGAAGGAACGGGATATTGCCGATTCCTTTTCCTGCCGGGACAACAAAGCCGTCCGCTAACGCGTCCTTGATATGCATGTATTCCACATAAGGGGAGAGCAGTTCCCATGCCTCTTTGGTATCCTGGCCGCACTGGACGAAATTGGCGGGGTCAAAGACTGCCCTGATATCCGGAAATTCCCGGTGGATTTCGGCACAGCGCGGCGCGGTATCGCCGTAGATTCCCTTTTCGTTTTCATGGCAGAGCAGGATGCCGCTTCCCGCAGCCGTATCAAGGAAGGCAAAAAGGCGCTCCATCACCGCGTTACGGTAAGCGGATGCCTCCCCCGCAGGGACATAGAAGCTAAACAGGCGGATATGCTTTGCATTAAGGATATCCGCAAGTTCCAGACCGCGCTTAAACAAATCAAGGTGTGGTGCGAAATCCTCCGTGATGGAGATTTTGCCGTAAGGTGAGCCGAGCGACCAGACAGAAAGCCCTTCCGCATCAAGCCGCTGCCGGATTTCCCGCGCCTTTTCTTTTGTAAGGTCGGCAATGTTTACGCCGTCCACGCCGCGGATCTCAAGGTATGGGATCTGATTTTCTTTCATTGCGGCAATCTGTTCCGATAATTTGCTGCCCGCCTCATCAGCAAAGGCACAAAGTTGAAATTCCATATCGCGTCCTCCTTGTTGGAAGAAATATAGTAGGATGGTTAATATCCAATCTTGCCTCCAGTATAATGGAAATGAATTTGCATTACAATTGTTGATTTGGGAATTTAATATTGCAAATTCGGTTATGATATGATATGTTTTAACTGGGGCAGGATTCCGGGTATTAAGAGGTATCCGGAATATAAAAACGGCTTTGGGGGAAGAGGAAACGATGAACGAACAGAAAGAATATGAGTTTGGTGAATATTTTGTGCGGCATGCCATAGATGTGCACCCGGACGACAAATATTTTTTTATGCATATCCATGAGCGCTGTGAAATTTTCTATTTTGTAGCGGGGAGGGCGGAATATCTGGTTGAGGGGGCGCGCTATCCGTTAGAGCCGGGAAGTCTGATGATTATGAGCCCGCTCGAATCGCACCGGACAAGGATTTTGGACGGCAGCCGCTATGAGCGTTTTGTGCTGAATTTTTCCGTTGCCGCGGTGGACGCGGTTGACCCCGAGCACCGTCTGCTCAAACCGTTTTTTGACCGCCCGGCGGGCAGGGGGAATTTGTATCTGCCCTCGGAGCTTCCTGCCGTGCCAACGGAGAGGATTTTCCGCGCCATATATGAGGAAGTGCCCGATGAATATGAAAGAAGAATCAGGGTTTCATCGTACCTGTTTTTCCTGTTGGAATGCCTGTTTGAAGCATATATGCGCCGCGGGGCAGCAAAATACCGTCCCCCGGAAAGCTTGGCGGAACAGATGGTTGCCTATGTGAATGCGCATCTGTACACCGAGCTGTCCGTGCCCGCCCTTGCAAAGCAGTTTTTGCTAAGCGTTTCGCAGTTTGGGAAAATATTTAAGCAGGCAACCGGGGCAGCCCCCTGGGAATATATTACCGCAAAGCGCCTTAGCGCGGCGCGGGAGAAAATGCGTGCCGGGGCTAAGGCGCAGAGTGCGGCGGAGAGTTGCGGTTTTGGGGATTATTCGGCGTTTTACCGCGCGTATGTCAAATACTTCGGCCATTCACCCCAAAATGATGTTCCGTAAAAGCTGCGGTTTCAGATTTCCTCATCGTTTAACCCGATCACCGCGTCGATCGGCAGGGAAACAACAATTCCCTTCGCGTCGCTGCGTATCCCGCAGGAATCGCTGATTGCCTGCATGATGGCAAGCTTATTTTCCGCGTTGGCAAGAATCAGGATGATTTCCTTTTCCTCCTGCACACTAAGCCCCCAGAATTCCGTTGCCTGCTCATTTTCGACAAGCCTGCTGTGAAGGACGGAGCCGCCCGCCGCGCCGGCGGCTCTCGCCGCGTTCATAACTTCCTCGCTGTATCCCTGGTTTACGATCGAAGCGATCATCACATGTTTTAATTCTGCCATGGTTGTTTTTTCCTTTCTTTCCGCAGCCTCTTTTTCTTTCCCGCCAATCTGCCCAAGCATCCGGACAATATAATTGTTTGCCCCGGAGATCGGCATTGTAAATGCGATCCCGCTGTCCAGGGTTCCGATTTTTAGTGCTTTGCGCAGTTTGCGCAGCATTTCGTCGGCAAAAGGTTTCGGCAGGATGCTGACTAAAAGATGTTTGCCAATGCTCCCAAGCCCAAGAATATCCATCATCTCGCTGGATGCCGTCCCCATTGCGTGGAGTTTGTAATGCATTGGCATGGCACCGTCCGCAAAGAGCTTGGCGGCCTTTTTGGCAAGTTGTGGGTTGGTGATCAGCATTAAAATGCGAAATGAATAATTTCGTTTTTCCGGTTCCATGATGTTTGCCTCTCTTCCCTTTTATTCTGCCGCCCTGGCGGCATCAAAATATTTTAACCTTCGAGCTCGATGATCTCGTCGCTGTCCTCCGGCAACAGATATTCCGGAGCCATGTTCTTCTGGCGCTTTGCGAGCTTGAACTGGTATTGCAGACCCATGATCTGCACGGCAATTAGCGGGGTTAAGGCAACTAAGGCGACCACGCCGAACGCGTCCGTCATAATATTGCCCCCGAGCATTTCACAAGCGCCGATGCACAGCGGCAGCAGGAAGGTGGAAGTCATCGGGCCGCTCGCCACACCGCCGGAGTCGAAAGCAATACCGACAAAGATTTTCGGGACGAATTTCGACATTGCAAGTGCCAGGACATACCCGGGAATCACAATGAATGCGATGGAGATTCCGGTCAACACCCGAAGCATCGAGAGCCCGACGGAAACGGATACGCCGATGGAAAGGCAGTGGTTCATCGCCTTTGCGGATACCATGCCGTTTGTCACGGACTGTACCTGGCGGTTTAAAATCTGGATGGCAGGCTCGGCTTTGACGATATAGTAACCGATCAGCATGCCGATCGGGACGAGCAGCCATTTTTGGCTCGTGCCGGCGAGGTCATGGCCGATCAGGCTCCCGACCGGGGCGAAACCAACGTTAACGCCGCACAAAAAGAGTACCAGGCCCGTGTAAGTATAGCCAAAGCCCACAGCGATACGCAGTTTCTGGCGGTGCTGGTAGCGGCGGCTGACAAGCTGGAATACTAAGAACATTGCGGCGATCGGCACGATGGATATCAGCACTTCCCTCGCGTAGTGCGGGAGCTGTGCCGCAAAGGAAACCATTACATCCTGCATTGTGGCAACATCCGGGACGGCCGTTTCGGAATAGGCGGCATCCTGCGGGTGGAAAAAGCAGCCGAGCAGCAGGACGGAAAGGATCGGGCCGATGCTCGAGAGCGCTACCAGACCGAAGCTGTCGTTTGCCGCATCCTTATCCGCGCGCACGGAGGACAGGCCGACACCCATCGCCATAATAAACGGGACGGTGATGGGACCCGTGGTAACACCGCCGGAATCGAAGGCGACGGCGAGGAAATCTTTCGGCACGAAAAAGGACAGGACGATCAGAACCAGATATAACCCCATCAAAAGATAGGCGAGGTTGATTTTTAAAATAATACGCAGTACGGCGAATGCCAGGAAAATCCCGACACCGAGTGCGACGGTAAAAATCAGGGTGGCGTTCGGGACGGCAGGCACCTGGTCGGAGAGTACCTGCAGGTCGGGTTCCGCCATGGTGATTAACACGCCCATCAACAGGCTGATAAGCGCGACAAAAATCAGGTGTTTTGACTTTGAGATCTGTACGCCGATACCTTCGCCGAGCGGGCTCATCGCCATTTCCGCGCCGAGCTGGAACATTCCCATCCCGACGATCAATAAAACTGCTCCGACAAAAAACATCACGATGGCCCCGGTGCCAAGCGGCACCAGAAAGATGCTTAAAAGCAGGACAATCCCGGTGATTGGAAGGACTGCCGAGAGTGATTCAAGGATTTTTTCTTTTAGTTTTGGATTCATAGGCAAAACCTCCTGTTATATGTTCGGTTACCAAAATGCCGTATATGTAAATATATAGAGTGTGAAAACGGAACGGAAGCGAAGTACTCCGCCATGACTGCAAGTGTGATATGCAGAAATCCATTTGTTCCCGGCCAAATCCGTGCATGGAATGTCGGGGCAAAATGGAAAGGATTTGATAATATCATACAGGAAACTATGGTCGGAACACAAGAAAAATTTTAGAAAAACGAAAAAATTAAGAAAATAATTGGAAATTCTTAAGGAATATCGAATTGACATTTGTCTGAAATCGGACTATAATCCAATTGTCTGATTTCGGACATTTGGCGGCAGCCAGATTATGCAGACAGGCTTAAGAGGAGGAAGCGATGGGCGATTATTTTAGTGAGGACATGGAACGGTTAAATTACCTTACAAGCGAGATCGACGAGGTATACCACGATGCGGCTGTCCGGCTTGGGGTTTCGGACGGAGCCATGAAAATACTGTATACGCTGTGTGTGGCGGGCGACCGCTGCCCGCTTTGTGATGTGGCAAGGTTATCGGGGAGCAGCAGGCAGACCATTCACTCGGCGGTAAAAAAGCTGGTGGAGGATGGGATTGTTTTTCTTGAGGCAAAAAACGGCAGGGATAAGCTGGTCTGCCTGACCAGGGATGGCAGGGCGCTTACGGAGGCGACCGCGCAGAGGGTGATCGAGATGGAAAATGCGATTTTTGACGGCTGGGAGAGGGAGGAGCGCGAGCAGTACCTGCGCCTGCTGTCAAAATACTTAAATGATTTAAAAGAAAAGGTAAAAAGGCTTTGAGTTAACAGGTATTTCCCGAATTTTTTGCGAAATCATGGGAAGAACTGTAACTATGCAGGGAAGAGGTGCAAGTATGAATATTCAATTATCGGAACATTTTTCGTACCGCAAGCTGCTGCGGTTTACCATGCCATCCATCGTGATGATGGTGTTCACATCCATCTACGGTGTGGTGGACGGCTTTTTTGTCTCAAACTATGCGGGGAAAACGCAGTTTGCGGCGGTCAATTTAATTATGCCGTTCCTGATGATCCTCGGGACGATCGGCTTTATGTTTGGCACGGGCGGGAGTGCACTTGTATCAAAAACGATGGGGGAGGGGAAGAAGGAGAAAGCACAAAAGATTTTCTCCCAGCTGATTTATTCTTCCATTGGATTGGGTATCCTGTTCAGTGCGCTGGGTATTGTATTCCTGCGTCCGGTCGCGGCGGCGCTTGGCGCGGAAGGGGAAATGATCGAGGACTGTGTTCTTTACGGGCGGATCATCCTGGCTGCGCTGACGGCGTTCATCCTGCAAAATGAATTCCAGAGCTTTTTCGTGGCGGCGGAGAAGCCGCAGCTGGGGCTTTTGGTCACGGTAGTTGCCGGGGTTGCAAACATGGCGCTGGACGCGCTTTTTGTCGCCGTGTTTCGGTGGGGCATTGCCGGGGCTGCGCTTGCGACGGCTGCCAGCCAGATGCTTGGGGGCCTGATACCGTTCTTTTATTTCCTGCGTCCAAACGGAAGTATCCTGCGCCTGGTCAAAAGCAGGATCAAGGGCAGGGTTCTGCTGCGGGCGTGCACCAACGGCTCCTCGGAAATGATGTCGAACCTCTCCATGTCGCTCGTGAGCATGCTCTACAATGCGCAGTTAATGAAATTTGCGGGGGAGGACGGTGTGGCGGCTTATGGGGTGCTGATGTATGTCAATTTCGTTTTTCTTGCAATTTTTATCGGCATCGGGATTGGCAGCGCGCCGATTGTCAGCTACCATTATGGGGCGGAAAACCATGCGGAGTTAAAGAGCCTGAGAAGGAAGAGCACGGTGGTCATCCTGGCGTTTTCGGCTGTGATGTTTACGCTGGCGCAGTTACTTGCCCTGCCGCTTTCAAAAGTTTTTGTCGGTTATGACGAGGGGCTTTTGGAAATGACTTGCCGGGCATTCCGTATCTGCTCTTTTATGTTTCTGCTCGCAGGCATCAATATTTATGGTTCGGCGTTTTTTACGGCGTTAAACAACGGGTTGGTTTCCGCGCTGATCTCGTTTTTGCGGACGCTGGTATTTCAGGTCGCAGCGGTTCTCATCTTCCCGGTATTCCTAAAGCTTGACGGCATCTGGCTGTCAGTGGTGGCGGCGGAAGTTTTGTCAGTGCTTGTGACAGCCGCATTTTTGGCAGGGCTGAGAAAGAAATATCACTATTGAGGAAAGGGGCGTGAAGAATGGGACGAGGTGTGATAGGAAAGACCGTTTTACTGGCGGCAGCTATTTCCTGTACTGCCTCCTGCGGCAAAGCAGGAAACGAAGATCCTGCCCTGTTGCCCGGTGCGGAAAATGCGGCCGCCCTGCGGCAGGGGACAGCGCTTGGGGAGAAAGCCGCAGATAGTGTCAGGGAGTGGGAGGTGGCGATGGAAAGCATCACGGGACCGCAGAATGTCACGAGTGTGCAGGCAACCCCGGTGGCGGAGGAATATTTTGCGAAGCAGGCCGGGGAGTATGTGATTGCTTATTATCCGTCATGGGCGCAGTATGACAGCAGTAAATTACAGGTGGACGGAATTGACGCGTCCATGCTGACCCATATCCATTACGCTTTTGCTGAGACGACGGAGAACTACGTGCCGTTCGCGGACGATATTGCGGCACACGAGGATAATCTGCGTGCGCTCGTCCGGCTGCGGCAGCAAAATCCCGGTCTGAAACTGGTACTCTCGGTTGGCGGTGCGGGAGGAGACCGGTATTTCGCCCCGATGTGCGCGCAGGATGAGGGGATTGCGGTTTTTGCCGGGGGATGTGCCGACTTTTTGGAAGAATACGATTTTGACGGTATTGACCTGGATTGGGAATTTCCGCAGACGGAACAGGAAACGGCGGGTTTTACAAGGCTGATATACTGCCTGCGCTATCATCTGGATGCACTTGGGGAGAGGACGGGGAAACATTACAGCCTTTCGCTTGCCGGCGCGGCGGATGTGGGGACGCTGAGGGGGATTGATTATGCCGCAGTGGGACCTTACCTCGATTATGTGTTTATTATGGGTTATAACCTTTACGGTCCGTGGAACGAGACGGCGGGCTTTAACGCGCCGCTGTACGCACCGGGGGAACAGGAGATCGGGGATTATGGCAACAGCGGTGCTGCGCCGGGCAGGGTATATTCCCTCAATGCCATTGTAAAGACTTATCTGGGGGGAGGGCTTGCGGCAAACCAGCTGGTGCTTGGGCTGCCGTTTTACGGATATGTGATGCCGGTCGTGGAGGCGGGAAATGTAGGACCGGGAAAAGCCATCGACAAGAGCAGTACGGAGGAAACCTATGTGGACTGCCGCACGGTTTTTGAGAAATATCTCGGTAACCCCGCATATACGGCGGGCTGGGACGAGACCGCACAGTCGCCCTATCTGGATGGGGAGGGGAAATTTATCAGCTATGAGGACGAGCGTTCCATCCGGGTAAAATGCGGGCTTATCGGGCGCTATGGGCTTGCCGGTGCGGGGCTGTGGGAACTTTCGCAGGACACGGAGGATTTCCGGCTGCTTGGGGTGGTGTGGGAGACGATGGAAAAGTTGCGCAGGCAGGAAGGGAATGCGGTGGATTAGGAAGGGGATTTTTTCTTGGTAAACAGCGGTTTCTCTTATGGAGTGATGCATTCCGGAGAAAATGAGTATTTATGTGTTTACCAGATTATGGCTGGAAAAACTATATTTACAAATTTCTAAGTTTCCTGTATAATGGTTATGATGGCAGGAGTGTATGGGCATGCTGCCATAAAGGGGATATGGAACCAAGGGGTATTTGAAGAAGGAGGTTGTGATGAGGAAAGTATCAAGACTTTCAAAGCTGGCTGCGGTGATGCTGGCTGCGGTGATGGCAGTGTCCACGGGGGCACAGGGAAGCGTACCGGTTTTCGGGGCACAGGAAGAAGGTCAGTACAAAAAGCTGTCCTACAATGTTGATAAGCCGGTGGAGCTTGTGCCGGGTGAGGTTTCGTTTCAGGTGGAAGAGGTTAAAAACAAAAATTGCTATTTTACCTTTACACTGGAGGAGACGAGCAAGGTTGAGATCACGGGCCATGTGGAGGGAGGAACAAATTCGAACCTGAGCTGGGCATTTTTTGGTGTATATTCTGACAAGCTCTGCTCGAAAAAAGTAGGGGAACTTGACGCAGTGGACGCGGGAACGTACTATGTCATGTTTACCTGTACGCCGAACCGCTTAAGCAGCGACCAGGTGCTGACCATCTCATTTCAGGCAACTTCATGGGGCTTTGGCAAAGGCGTGGACGGTAAAACGATGGACAACCCGATTCCATTGACGGTCGGCAAGGACTGTAAGATCAACCTCAATGAAAAGTATGCTGCCCGCTACACAAAATTTACCCTGGAGAACGATACGGTACTCGCCGTGCAGGGGAATATGGCGGAGAGCTACGCGGGAGGCTCCATGCGGGTATACGACGCGAAAGGCACGAACATTACCTCAAAGGCGGCAGGAGTGTCCGAGTTAAAGCTTGCAAAGCCGGGTGAATGGTCGGAGGTGTACAAGGTCACGTTAAAGGCCGGGACTTATTTTCTCGGTGTAAACTGGAGGGGGCAGATGCCTTCCTCGGATTTCACGTTCCGCACCGAGATTTTAAAGGAGACGGACAACACCCCGCCGGCAAAACCGACGAAGCTTGTCTATAAGGCGGGAACGACGAAGGTAACCGGAAACGGCGAGAAGAACGCGACGGTATTTGTCCGCGTCGGGGATAAGATTTATACCGGGAAGATCAGCAGCAAGGGTACGTTTTCTGTAAAGACTGCAAAGCTTGTAAAGGGTGATGTGGTTTATGTATGGGTGATGGATAAGGCGCTGAATCAGGGGAAATACAGCAAAGTAACCGTGAAGTAGGGAAAGCGGCTGCGGGAAGCAGGCGAATATTTTTGGTTGGGTCTATAAACCGGGAATTTTGAGAGGAAACAGCGGATGCTTAATATAACCGTACGGAATGAAAGAGAGAGCGATTTCAGGGAAGTTGAGATATTAACACGAAAAGCATTTTGGAATGTACATGTTCCCGGCTGCGACGAACACTATTTAGCCCATGTTTTGCGTGGGCACGAAGATTTTATTCCGGAACTTGATTTTGTTGCAGAAACAGAGGATGGGGAAATTGTTGGCAATGTTATGTATACGAAGGCAAGGCTTGTTGATGAAAACAGGAATGAGTTATCAATCCTTACTTTCGGGCCAATTAGTGTACATCCTGATTATCAGCGTATGGGAATTAGCAGAAAGCTGTTGGAATTTAGTTTTGACAGGGCAGTTAAATTGGGATATAAAGCGATTGTAATATTTGGAAATCCGGCTAATTATGTATCCCGTGGGTTTAAAAGCTGCAAAAAATATAATATATGTGCGGCAGATGGAAGCTGCCCTGCGGCAATGCTTGTTAAAGAATTGGTTCCGGGAACACTTGACGGGAAAAAATGGTTGTATCAGGAGAGTTTGGCATATAGGTTCGAAAAATCAGATGCAGAAAAATTTGATGGATATTTTGAACCGATGAAAAAAGAATTCCGCCCAAGTCAGGAGGAGTTCTATATCCACAGTCATTCAATAATACGGGATTAGAATAGGAGTACCAATCCCAGTATAACTATTTTAAATCACGGTGTTTATTAAGATTTTGGAGAAATTTTCATGCATACCCTGGAACTGGTTACCCAGGTTCTATTATACGGTTTTGCGGTTGTACGCGCAGTTGGGGGGATGATGAGCCCGGGCGGGGTGGTGGCTTTTGTCATGTATTTTACAAGGCGGCAGGATGATTTTGTTGAACTTGCGTCAAACCTTGCCGGTATGTTTACATTTGTAAATGAAATAACATGGCGGGTCAGAGCCGGGGACGAACCTGTGGAGGTTTGTCCCCGGTTTTTGCTGTGTTGAATAAAAAATGTTTTAAATCAGGTTGGTTTCGGGGAAACATCAGTATAAGTTTAAAGAATTTCCATAAAAGATGAAAAAAGGGTCGCAATTTTAATGGTAGTTATGGTATAATGTCGTAAGACATTATACCGGCGCGGATTTGCAGTCCGACCGAAGGGAGGACACAGACCCTGGCAAATCGTAAGGTTTTGGTATATGGGGAGGCGGAGGAGGAGAACTTATGCATTCATTTATGATTGTTATACAAATCTTAGGGTTGGCATTGGCGTTTTCCGCGTTGATTTTGATCTTACATACGGATGTGACCAATGTACAGCAGATGATGGTATTTTTTCTGATCTGCATCATCGTACAAAGTTCCGGTTACCTGCTGGAACTCGGGGCAAGTGAACCGCAGGCATCCCTCTGGGCGGTTAAGTTCCAGTATCTGGGTTCCTGCTGGGTTGTTTTATTTTTTGCAAAATTTGTTTTTTCTTATTGTGGTCTGATACCGCCCAAATGGCTGATAAGCGGGCTGGCTGTGATCAATATGGTTGTTTTTGGATTTGCTTGGACAAACAACCACCATACACTATTCTATAGTGCGAAAGAGTTTGTTACGGAGAAAGACGGTTATAGCCATTATGTCTTTGAATATGGTCCGGTATATTATGCTTTCGTGGTTTTTTGCTGCGCTATTCCATGCATTATGGCAATCTGTGCATTGCTGTATGCGATACATAAACAGCCATACCGTAAAAATACGATGTATTACCGCACGTTTATCGTGCTTTGTATAATTCCTTCGTTGGTGCTGACCCTATATAGCTGCAAGGTGATCAAGGGCTATGACCCCTGCCCGGTGACTTTGGCGATCATTTTGTCGATTGTGGTGATCTGTGTTTGGGGCAGGCAGAACTATGACCTGAGCCGTGTCGCGGCGAATGTGGTGCTCGCGGAGATTGGTGACAGCGTGATCCTGTTGGATGGCGAGAAACGGATTTCCGCTTTCAATCCGGCAGCAAAGGGAATTTTTATCACATTAAATGAAGGAAGTATTGGGAATCACATAAGTGAACTGGACAATTTCCCGATGGAAATCTTTGATACGGACGGCCATTATGAGTTCCGGCTGCACGGAGGTTATTTTGAGGGGCATCTGCAGGTGATACGCGATAAAAAAAATATTCTGCGCGGGTATGTGCTCTTAATTTTTGACATCACCAAGACGAAAAATTACATAGCGGAAGTCACGAAGATGCGTGAGCGGGCAGAGGAGGCAAACTCCGTGAAAAGTGAGTTCCTTGCAAACATGTCCCATGAGATACGCACCCCGATGAACGCGATCGTGGGCTTGAGTGACCTGATCAAGAGAGAGTCCCAGGGGAGGAAGATATACAATTACGCATGTGATATCAAGGCATCCTCGGAGAATCTTCTCGCAATCCTCAACAATATCCTCAACATCTCAAGGGTTGAGGATGGGGAGCTTGAATTGACGGAGGGTGAATATTATGTGAAAAGGATGCTGAATGATATTGTCATCATGATGCAGAGTGCCGCGCAGCAACAGGGGCTTGAACTGCAGTTTGAACTCTGTGATGACATACCCTGTAAACTGTTCGGGGATGAGGGCAGCATCCGCCAGATTTTGATCAATGTGATGAACAACGCGATAAAATTTACAAAGGAAGGCCATGTGAAACTTAAGGCGGATGGCTGTTATACCGGGGAAGATACTTGGAACATGGTTTTTACGGTGGAGGACAGCGGTATTGGTATCCAGAAGGAGAACATGGCGGAGATTTTTGAGAATTTCAAGCAGGTAGATTCCCGGAAAAACCGCAATGCGGGCGGAACAGGCCTTGGGCTTTCGATTTCGAACAAACTTACTGAGCTTATGAAGGGGAAGATTGAGGTGGAAAGTGTTTTTGGGGAGGGAAGTACCTTTACGATTACAATTCCGCAGCGTGTTGCAGACAGGAAGACAGTTGCGGATTGTATACAAGAACAGGAGCCGGAGGAGGAAAATAAAATGCGGATGTTTACTGCACCGGATTACAAGATTTTGGTGGTTGATGATAATCTGATCAACCGTCAGGTGGCGGTCGGCATGCTCAAGCCATATGGCTGCCAGCTGGCAAGGGCGCAGAGCGGGCCGGAGGCAATCGAACTTGTAAAGCAAGAAAGGTTTGACATGATTTTCATGGATCACATGATGCCGGATATGGACGGTGTCGAGGCGACGAAAATTATGCGTGAGGAGTGCGGGGAGAACGGAAATGCCCCGATCGTGATTGCACTGACGGCAAATGCGATGCCGGGTATGCGTGAAATGTTTCTGGCGAACGGATTTCAGGATTTTCTTGCGAAGCCGATTGACCGTGAGCCGATGTATCAGATGCTTGACAAATGGATCCCGCACAGAAGGAAGGTTTACGAGGAGGAGGCAGGGGCACAAGAGGAGAAGACAGATGGGCAGGAGGATCTTTCGGATATTGTCATTGATGGTGTTGACATAAAGAAAGCAATGGAGTATCATACCGGTACAGTGGATGATTATCTTGAACTGTTGCAGCTGTTCTATATGGATGGGTTGAGGAAGACGAAATATTTACAGGAGCTTTTGGAGCGCGAAGATGTGAAGAATTACCGGATCGAGGTGCATGCGTTAAAGAGCGCTTCGGCAAACCTCGGGGCAATGGCACTTTCAGGAAAAGCAAAAGCACAGGAGGATGCAGCGATAGCGGAGGATGTATCATTCATCCGTGAAAATTTCCAGGGGATGATGGAACAGTACGAAAAGCTCCTTAAAGATATCAAGGCGGTTCTGGAAAAGAAGGGACGGCTTGGTGCGCAGGATGATTCCGGAAAGCCGGAACTTGCTGCAGGGGCTTTGGCGGGCGGCATCAAGGAGGCGCTTGACCTGATTTCCCATTTTAAGTCAAAGCCTTGTACCGCGAAAGTGGAAGAACTGCTTGGATACCGGCTGCCGCAGGAAGTCCGGATGCAGCTTACAGAAGTTTTGACGAAGCTTAAAATGTATGAGGATGATGACGCGGAGGACTTGCTGCGCGGGATGGCGGAGAAGCTTTGAGGTTTACAGTAAGTATATAGAAAAGGGAAAGGTGATTGGATATGGAAAAATTGAGGATTTTAGCGGTGGACGACAATATGGTCAATCTGGCAACCTTGGAACAGGAATTGAAGGATGAGTACGAGGTGATCCCGGTCAGTTCCGGTAAGCGCGCAATCAAGTTCCTTTACATCGAGAAGGTTGACCTGATCCTTTTGGACGTACAGATGCCGATGATGGATGGCATTGAAACTTTGAAGGAAATCCGTACCCAAGAGAATGGTATCACGGTGCCGGTGATCCTGCTGACGGCAAAAAAAGATAAGACAACGGTGATCGAGGGCTCTAAGCTTGGGATCATGGATTATATTGTGAAACCGGTCAATTCGGATGAACTTCACGAGCGCGTAAAGCGCGCCTTAAAACGGCGCGGAGTGCTCCCGATGGAGGGTGATGAGCTCTACCGTCTGGTCAAGGAAGTTCTGGCGTGCATCCAGAGCGGGAAGTTGAAGTCAGCGGTCATGAAGATTGATGAGATCATGGGTTACCAGATTGACGAGGCCGTGTCCGGGCGTGTGCATGCCGCGAAAGTTAAGCTCCAATCCAATGACCTGTCCGGCGCGGAAAGCATGGTTCAGCGCGTCCTGAAGCTGATGGAGCGTGATTCGGGTGTCGGTATGGATGAGGAGAAACCGACAATCAGTCTCGGGGAACTAAATTCAAGACTGCTCTATATCTTGGATGACCTTAAGAATTTTGAGATCAAGGAGGCGGCAGAGAAGATTGACAGCCTGATGCGTTATTCCATCCCTCAGAATCTTTATGAGTCATGCCAGAAAGCGCAGGAGCGCCTGGAGGCGTACGATGATGACGAGGCGGAGAAGATCATGCAGGAAGCACTGAAAAATCTTGGGTCGGATTCCACATTTTTCCGGCAGCAGAGATAAAAGATATCGGTTTACGGGGAACGGACTATATGTCCGGCTCCCGTAAACCGATGTTTTTTAGAACAGTTTTTTGATTGCGTCAAAGGTATCGGATACTTTGTCCAAAGAAATCTTTGTCTTTACACCGTCGATGACTTTGTTGACAATATCATCCGGAAGGTCGATGCCAAGCACTTTCTCGACTGCCTTTACAGGCTCCTTCTGGAACTGGTTGAGCAGTGTCTGATCTTTCGTGACAGATTCTACAACTTTTTCAATCTGGGCTTTGATGTCCATTGTTCTACCTCACTTCTGTTATTTTTCTTCCTCTTCCACAACTTTTGCGTCCACGGCATTTTTCTTTACAGACTCTACGCCGTTCAAGCAGCCCGCAAGTGCCTTATAGCCTTCGCTGACCGCGATGATCTGGCCATTTGTGGCTTTCAGGCGGAAACGGAACTCGCCGGCCTTGTCATTGTAAACCTCAAATTTTGGATGCTTCTCGGCAGCGTAGTCCGGTACGGTCTGGTTTTCAACAGCAGCAACCGGAGCGTTTTTCTGGACGCTGGCAATACCGTTTTTGCAGCTTTCCATCGAGTTGTAAACCTCGGAGGTGGCAATGACTTCGCCGTTGCCCGCTTTCAAATCAAACTTGATGCCTGTTTTTACTTTGCGGATTACAAATTTCCCCATAGTATTCCTGCCTTTCTTAGAAACCAAGTTATTGCAAACCCTGGTTTCGACAATTTAATGATTTTATGATACAATGAAGTGGGAATAAAGTCAAGATGGAGAGAGGAACATATTGGCGGATTTTTTGACGAAAAGAGCAGAATTTTGGGGAAGCGGAACCGAAGAGAAGAGAAAAGTGCCAAAAATCAATTTTTTTTCTGTAGAGCCATTGACAAAAAGGCCTTTCGGTGTTATTATATGTAAGCATTGTTTTTGCAGTTGTGGCGGAATTGGCATACGCGCATGATTCAGGTTCATGTCCACTTACGTGGGTGTGGGTTCAAGTCCCATCAACTGCACTGCAGTGAAACAGCCGCAGACCGGAGGATTCCAAGAGAAACCAAGGGACTGCGGCTGTTTTTGCCGGTAAAAAGTTTGGTATACATATTTAAATTTTAGTCTTTTTAAAATTATTTTTTGTCCAGGATTTTGTCCAATCAGTCCAATATCGCGCCGCTGGACTTCCTTACAGCATCGCGCTGTGCCGCCTTGTTTTTGTCCTCCATCGCGTGGCGGTATACGCTCTTCATGACATAATCTGTTTCCCATCCTTCCATGCGCATGATGTCTGCTTCCGGTATGTTCAGCGCGCTTATTTTGGATGCGAAGTTGGGGAACACAGTACCTATTCTTCTGCTATGTTTGTCGATCATTTGGTGAAAGCCTTCCCCTGCCGCATTGAATGCATCCAGACGGACAACGGGTCAGAATTCATCAACCGGTTTACCACCCATAGGGACAAGCCCACCCTGTTCCAGATGCACCTGGAACGCCATGGGATCTACCACAAGTTGATCCGGCCTTTTACCCCCAGGCATAATGGTAAAGTGGAACGCAGCCACAGAAAGGATAATGAACGGTTCTATGCCACACACCGTTTCTATTCCTTTGAGGATTTTGCAAAACAGCTCAAGAGGTACAATTACCGGAATTATAATAACTTCCCTATGCGTCCTTTCGGATGGAAGACTCCTGCACAGGTACTCAAGGATTATCTGCAGTCTGTGTAACAAATGATTGACAAACCTGCAATGCAAATGTTTAGAAAAACTAAAATATAGTTGACTTTTTTTCTTTTTTTGCATATAATAATGGCAAGTAAAAAGCGTATCGTGATGAAATGGATCCTGCTTGTGTTCAGATATTATATTGCTGACACAGGATAAAAGGGATTTAGGTATGATGTTAGGCAGGCGTAACAGCCTGCATTTTTGCATGTATGGAAAGGGGGGATCATCATGCTGAAGGGATTTGAAGTAGCAATCTATTTTTTGAGTCTTGACAAAATGTGTGATGTTTTTAATAAGGAAATCCTCACAAAAAACGGAAGAAAATTTTATGAAGGAAATGCACGGCTGAACAAATATATGCACATGGCGCAGAACATATATATTGCGAAATATGGAAAGCCGCTTATGGATTCTGTGTTCTATGCGTATGACAACGGGGCGGTAGACCCAAATGTACAGGAAAAATATTCCGTACTTTTAAACATGAGGAATCATCCGGTGTCAATAGGGGAAGATGACAGGAAATATCTTGACAGAATTTATCATGCGTTCAGGAATGCAACGCTTGATGAACTGATTGAGTTGTCACATGAAGATCCGGAGTGGATTGCCAAACACGTGCATTACAGAAAAGAAGAACAGATTATGGATTCTATGGCTCGCCGTGAGGAATATGCGGAACAATATGCGGATATAATAAAGATATTGGAGAGGATGGAGGCATGATAGAGGTCGGGCAGGTTCTCTCCTTGAAAATGCGCTTTAATAATAGCGGTTTGCTTTCCAAGACGAAGCATCCATATCTTGTCATTGGGATAAATGATGAATTTGGGACAGTGGAGATTGCCCAAATGGATTCTTTGCTAGGGAAAGAATATAAGGCGGTGAAAAAGAGCAACAAAGTCATATACTGTAATGAACCAGACGAAACGGTGATTGATAAAGATAGCTACATACAGATGGACAATATATTTTTGCTTGAAAAGCATGAAGGGCTGGAGCAGTATAGAAGACAGGCAGATAAGCTCAGCGAAGAAAAATTGGCGGATGTTATTAGGTCTTGCATTGAAAGAGGAAGTGAAAGAAGCCGAAAAAATCAGAAAGAGTGTTTACAATATCTTGCGGCAGGAACAGCAGCCCCACAGAAAGCAGGATATGGAACGATAACAGACAGAGTGGCGGGATAGTCAAGGCATATTGCCGCCGCCCTGTTTTAAGTCTTGAATTAACCCGGTAAATACAAAATTATTTACTGAATCGAATAACAAGAGTTTCTTGCAATGGATACTGAAAAATTTCGTTTCCCCACGGCATTTCTACACTCAACATTCCATCTGCTATATCAGCAAATAAAAATGTACCAACATCTGTTTTTTCTTCTTTCCAATTATCAGAGGGATAGACGAGAATTGTGTGCCTATCCAGATTCAAGGTTTCAAGATTAAGCAGATTTAATTCTCCAAATGTGTAATACATATCCCCGCTTTTATAAGTTTTCGCATCTTCTATATACCATGAACCTATACGAAAAGTCTGAATCAAAATTTTTTCGTTATCTGCAAAACCGTAGTTGGCATCTTCTCCATACAAATAATCAGAATCATACAAAAATTTGAACTGATTATTCACAATTTCAAGTAATACAAACCCTTCTTCACTCTCACCCGAAAAATAAGAAAAAATCACATATCTTTCAGACGGTGATAGCAATAATGAACCACCACCATAACCACCAGAATGATATGGGAATTGAAATATATCTTTTGTCCCATCATTTGAGATTAAAGACAATGAAATGTCATCCTCATCCTGTAGAATAATTTTGCTTCCGTCTGCTAAAGTCACAAGATTTACTAAATCCTCCATAAAGGATATACCTCCAATCCCGATTTGTTATTAGTATGCCGACCAAAGTATAGCACATCTCTCCGCTGAAAACAATCCCCGTTCTACGTCCGTTCCGACGATCCAGACGGTCAAGGGACGAGTAGTATTTTCGCAAAGAACGCGAAAAATCTCCACTCTGAAACCTTTGACTGTCTGGATTTTTGCCGCCCGCATTTCGCCGCCGAAAATGGGGAACAGGATTTTACAACCCTGCCCCCGCTTTTGTCCGCTTCATTCTAACGGCAAAACCGTCTGCACTACTGCGGCGGCTGCCCGTAGGTTTTGCTGTGGCTCTGCCCCGCGCCCCGACCTCTCCTGAAGAACAGAATGGAGTGTTACGCAATAGGGCTTGAAAAGGCTTGATATTCCTGCTCTTTTTTATGGAATAAGAAAAATTAGACTCGCCATTATAAATACATGTTGCATATTGTTACTTTACAACTAAAATGATGGGCATACAACCATACCCTATCTTTTCATGCCCCATGTTTAGATGCCATACGACTTACCAATACATCGTTTTTGCACGATCTTTCCGGCAGGGGATTGTAATCCCTACATGATTCGTCTATAATGGAACTGTCCCATATTTCACGGACGAAATAAATAGAACAATACAATCCACAGAAACAAAGTGCATTTGTATGGTGAAACGGGTCAGGGAACAGCCTGCAAAACTGCAGGATACTTATATCCGGAATTTGAAAAGGGGGAGCAGTCATATGAGGATTGGTGCATTGGAGGCGGGCGGTACGAAAATAGTGTGCGCCATAGGGGATGAGAATGGAAAAATTGAGATTCGCGTGTCCTATCCGACAAAAACGCCGGGGGAAATGATGCCGAAAATAATAGAATTTTTTGGGGGCGGAAAGATAGATGCCCTTGGAATCGGGTGTTTTGGACCTGTGGATCTGAACCGCCAATCCCCTGCCTACGGTTACATAACAAGCACGCCGAAGCTTGCTTGGGCAGACTACAATATCGTCGGGGCGTTCGTTGAGGCGTTAAAAGTTCCGGTTGGTTTTGATACGGACGTGAATGGCGCAGTGCTTGGGGAAGTGGTATTCGGCGCGGCGAGGGGATGTGATGCTGCCATTTATATTACCGTCGGAACCGGTGTAGGGGTAGGGGTGTACGCAAACGGTGCGTTGCTGCACGGGCTGGTTCATCCGGAGGCAGGGCATGTGCTGGTCACAAAAAGAGAGGGCGATTCTTACCGTGGAAAGTGCCCGTACCATGCGAACTGCCTGGAGGGTCTGGCGGCAGGGCCTGCGATCATGGAGCGCTGGGGGAAGCCTGCTGCAGAGCTTGCGGACAGGGAAGAGGTCTGGGAGCTTGAGAGCGATTATATCGCGCAAGCGGTCACAAACTACATCCTGACACTCTCGCCGCAGAAGGTGATCCTGGGCGGCGGTGTGATGCATCAGGAGCAGATGTTCCCGCTTGTGCGAAAAAAAGTATTAGACAAATTAAATTTTTACTTGAAAAATGATATCCTGCTGAAACATATTGGGGATTATATTGTGCCGCCTATGCTTGGCGATGACGCAGGGATCACGGGCGCGCTGCTGCTCGGTCGGCAGGAAGCACAGCGGCAGGCAGCAGCCGGATGAGCTGCCTGCGGATCGGGTAGCCGATTGCAACACAGGCTGCGAGCTTCAGCGCGTCAAAGAGGACAAACGGAGCCACGCCCGCCGCAATCGCCGCCCCCGGTGTCAGGTGCATGGATACGCCGAGCCATACCGTGCCGAAGGTATAGCAAATAAGCGTGCCAATCACCATTCCGACCACATGAAGGTATATTTTTTTCTCAAATTTCTGCACCGCAAACCCGGTACAGGCTGCAATAAAGAAATATCCGATAATGTAGCCGCCGGTTGGTCCTGCCAGTACGGAGAGCCCTGCCTGCCCTTTGGAAAAAACCGGGAGTCCGACGCAGCCGAGCAGTATGTAGATCAGGATGGCAGCGCAGGAGCACCATGGTCCGGTGATGTAGGCACTCAGGTAAACCGCGACGAAGGACAGCGTGATGGCAGGCATCGGGCTTGGCAGTGGGATGGAGATTGGCGAGAGGATGCATAGAAGTGCCGCCATCAGCGCCGTAAAGGTGATCTTTTGCACGTTTGTTTTCATAAAATACCTCGTTTCTGCAGGGCAGCCGCAAAGTGGGGCATATTCGCGATATGCTGTTGGAACCGAATGAAATCCGTATCATAACCGGATAGTTTTGCCACTTTGCGGGGAGCCCTTGCTTTGTGATGATGTGATTTGGAAACACGGGACGTTCGGATTACCGTGCCGTCCATAATTTAGTATAGCAGAAAAAAGTATATTGTCAACCAAAACTTATAAAAGGTTTACAATTAAAATAAAAAACGACAAAACAGACAGAAAATAATGTCTGTTTTTTTTTACCGGGACATGCTATACTGAAACCATTCAATCCATTCGGAAAGGAAGGTAAAAAGTATGACAAGAGAGACGATCAACGCAGGGAATGCGCCGGCGGCAGTCGGCCCGTATGTGCATGCGGTTAAGGCGGGGGGTTTTGTGTTCACCTCCGGGCAGCTTGGGCTTGACCCGGCGACCGGGACGCTGCCGGAAGGGGTTACGGCACAGGCGGAGCAGGCCATCAAAAACATTGCGGAGGTTTTGAAGGCAGCGGGTCTGACGCTTACTGATGTGGTAAAGACCACGGTTTTTCTGGCGGACATGAATGATTTTGCGGCGATCAATGAGGTTTACGCAAAGTTTTTTATCGGGGAAGCCCCGGCGCGTTCCTGCGTGCAGGCGGCTGCACTGCCAAAGGGCGGGCTGTTTGAGATCGAGGTTGTAGCTGTTTGCAGATAACATTACGGCAGGGGTTTGTCAGATGCCGTTAGGGCAGCGAAGGAGCCGGCCGGTATGGATCAGGGATATCCCGGTGTTTTGCCAGGGGCTGGGGCGGCGCTTTTATCTGACCAAAACGGGATATGCGGAGAATTATGGATTGGCTGCCGTATGGATGAAATGCGGGCACAGGGTGAAAAAATGAGTATTTAATCCCTTGCGGCAGTCAGGAAAAGGAGGAGGTATATGAAGACAGCAAAGGAATTTGATTACAAATGGCTTGCAGACCCGGGAGTTTTTGCGGTAAACCGCAGGGCGGCGCATTCCGACCACCGTTTTTACGCTTCGGCAAAGGAAGAGGGGGAGAAAAAATCCTCGCTTGTATATTCCTTAAACGGACTCTGGAAATTTGCCTTTGCGGACTGCGAGAGAAACCGTATCAAAGGTTTTGAAGCGGAGGATTTCGACTGCGCGGGCTGGAAGGATATTCCGGTGCCGTCGCATATGGAAATGAACGGGTATTGTGTGCCGCAATACGCGAACGTGCAGTACCCGTGGGACGGGCACGAGGAACTTTCGTACGGGGATGTGCCGCAGTATGATAATCCGGTCGGCAGTTATGTGAAATATTTCACCGTGCCGTCCGGCTTTGCGGGGAAACGCGTAATGATTTCATTCCAGGGCGTGCAGGCGGCATTTGCGGTGTGGCTGAACGGGACTTTCATCGGTTACGGTGAGGATTCGTTCACGCCGTCCGAGTTTGAACTGACGGATGCCTTAAAGCGCGGGGAGAATAAACTGGCGGTGCTGGTTTATAAATATTCTTCCGCTTCGTGGCTGGAGGATCAGGATTACTGGCGGCTCTCCGGTATTTTCCGCGAGGTTTATCTGTATGCCTGCCCGCAGGTTCATATGGCAGATCTGTGCGTGCGCACGCCGTTAAGCGATGATTTTACGGAAGGCGGTCTGGAGCTTTTCATGGAATTTATGGGCGGCGGGGCGGCGAAAGCACCGGAGGAGCTTTTCTTTTCGGTCTCGCTCCTGACACCGGACGGAACAAAGGTATTCTCGCGTTCCGTGGAGAAATTTGCGGTCAGGGCAGGCAGGGCTGTGGCGAAAGAGCCGGAAGTGGATGGTGTTACCGTGTCGGCAAAGGCAGCAAAGCGCGGGGACGGAGAACCGGTGGCAAAAGTGGAAGTGAAGGGGCAGCTTGCGGCGCATGACTTAAAACTTTGGAGTGCGGAAAAGCCGTATCTTTATACCCTGATCGTCACGGTGAAGGATGCGGACGGCAAGGTCTATGAGGTTGTTTCGGAGAAGGTCGGTTTCCGGCGCTTTGAGTTGAAGGACGGGCTGATGCAGATCAACGGCAGACGCATTGTCTTTTATGGCACTGACCGCCACGAATTCAGCCATATCGGCGGCCGTGCCGTGACATACGAGGAAATGCTCGCGGATGTAGTCAATATGAAGCGCAATAATATCAACTCCGTGCGCACCTCACATTACCCGAACCAGACCGCATTTTACCGGCTGTGCGACGAGTACGGGCTCTATGTGATTGACGAGGCAAATTTAGAGACACATTCGACTTGGCAGAACTGGCAGAAGGCGGTGGAGGAGGCATTGCCGGGCGACCGCAGGGAGTGGCTTAACGCCGTGCTAGACCGCGCAGAATCCATGCTGATGCGCGACCGCAACCATGCGAGCGTGCTGCTCTGGTCGTGCGGCAATGAGTCCTACGGCGGCAAGGATATTTTTGAGATGTCCGAGTACTTCCGCAGTGCTGACCCGACGCGTCTGGTTCATTACGAGGGGATTGTGCATGACAGGCGCTACGAGGCGACAAGCGATATCGAAAGCTGGATGTACCCGTCGGCGAAGCATATCGAGGAGCACATTTTAAAAGAGCATCCGGACAAACCGATGATTTGCTGCGAGTATTCCCACGCCATGGGCAATTCGAGCGGAGCGATGGATAAGTATATTGCGCTCACCGAGCGCGAGCCGCGCTTCCAGGGGGCGTTTATCTGGGATTATATTGATCAGGCAATCCTTGCAAAAGACCGTTACGGCAGGGAATATTACGGCTACGGCGGCGATTTCGGCGACCGCCCGTGTGACTACAACTTCTGTACGAACGGCATTGTGTACTCTGACCGCAGAAATTCGCCGAAAATGCAGACCGTGAAATACAATTATCAGAGTATTGTGGTAAAAGTCGGGGACGGTGAAGCGGTTATAAAAAATAAGGCGCTGTTCACCGACACCTCCGAATATGAGGCGAAGATTTCGGTAAAGAAGGACGGTGTGCCGCTGTACGAGGCGGGTTTTGAGGTGGCGGTTGCCCCGCAGTCCGAAGCATCGGTGGCGCTCCCGATAAAGAAAGAGAAAGTGCCGGGCGAGTACGCGGTTGTCGTATCGTTCCATCTGAAGGAGGACACTGCATGGGCAAAGGCAGGCTATGAGGTGGCGTTCGGCGAGTATGTTTATAAAGTAGACCAAAAGGCGAAAGCCGTGACGGGCAGTCTGGTCATCACGGACGGCAAAAACAATTTCGGTGTGCGGGGTGACCACTTTGAGGTTTTATTCGACCGCGGCGGGCGAGGCATCACGTCGTACCGCTATCTGGGCAGGGAATTTATCGACAGTGCGGTGCGCCCGAATTTCTGGCGCGCACCGATTGACAATGACCGGGGCAACGGCATGCCGGCGCGTGCGGGGGTATGGAAGCTTGCAAGCCAGTACGCTAAGATTGTAAAATTCGGGAACTATAGCACACGAAAAGCGGCGATCCTTATGTACGAGTATGAACTTCCAACCATGCCGCAGGCAAAGCTTACAATGACTTATACCGTGACGGCGGATGGCGCTGTGACGGTGGCGCTTGATTACCCGCATACAGAAGGGCTGCCGGAGCTGCCGGAATTTGGTGTGATGATGAAGCTGCCTGCGGATTATGACCGTCTGACCTGGTACGGGAACGGGCCGGAGGAGACGTATGCGGACCGTACGCTTGGCGCGAAGCTGGGGATTTATTCCAACCTCGTCGCGGAAAATATCGCGGGCTATGTGAAGCCGCAGGAATGCGGGAATCATACGGGTGTGCGCTGGGCGAGCGTGACGGATGGAAAGGGTGTGGGGCTGAAATTCTCTGCGCCTGCCCCGATGGAATTTTCGGCGCTGCCGTACACGCCGTTTGAGCTGGAGAACGCGGAGCACACCTACGAGCTGCCGCCGGTGCACCATACGGTGATCCGTGCAATGGCAAGACAGATGGGTGTTGGCGGGGATGACAGCTGGGGTTCATGGACGCACGAGGAATACCGGATCAAGAATGAGGATATGCACTTTGAGTTTTCGTTCTGTGGGTATGTGGAACCATGAAGCATGTCCGGGCTTTGGGCGGTTTTGGAAAGTGCTTCCGGAACATTGGGTACAGAGAGGTAATTTTTAGGTAACGCCAAGGGGTTGCATCGCGGGAAGCCGGTTTGGGCGAGATACGTGCTTGTTTAAGCCGGCTTCTTGCAAAAGCAGGCAACAGCTTAATATTAGGATAAAATGAAGGAAAACCGAAGAAAGCATAACAAAAACCTGCCGCACACTGTCCGTTTTTTGACAGCATGTGGCAGGTTTTTTGTACGCCAAAGTACGGTATGCACTGAGGGCGAAACTTGTTTAGCATCTATTTCGTAAATGCCAAAATAGCCAACACAATGCCGACCACTTCATAGATCCACACAAGCGTGCTGACGATCGAGAAGATAATGCCGAGCACCGGGATGCCGGAAAGGAAACCGAGCAGAACACCGAGCACGGCCGCGATCACAACATAAATTACGATCGCGATCACCAGGGTGCCGATCTCACCGGACTTTACCGATTTGTTGAGTGGAAAATACGGCTCTAATTTTTCCATTTGTGCAACCTCCAATCCTTCTAAAAATTTATACTCAAAGCACTTACCTGTATCCGGTAAGATGGTATTTGGGTATCCGTATAATGTATGTATATGCAGCCGTCTAAAAATGACGGGAAAACCATGTACATTCCTTACTGCACACGTATTTCCCCTGCGAGCACTTTTTTGTAATCCTCATAATTTTTCTTTAACAGTGCCGGTGTATCAAGCCCGTACGGGCATTTGGTGCGGCACGCCCCGCATGTAAGGCATCCCTCGATTTTTTTCATCTCCGCCTGCATGTTATCGGAAAGCCAGTTCTGTGACGGTGCGCGGCGCAGCATCAATGCCATGCGTGCACACTGGTTGATCATAATCCCGGCAGGGCAGGGCATGCAGTAGCCGCAGCCGCGGCAGAAATCGCCGACCAGCTCCTTTCGCTCCTCTGCCATAAAGGCCTTCAGCTCATCGTCGAGCACCGGCTCTTTTTCCATGAAAGCGAGCCATTCCTCAAGCTCTTCCATGCGCTGGATCCCCCAGATCGGCAGGGCATTGTCAAATTGCAGCATGTAAGCCATCGCGGCGCGCGAATTGGTGATCAGGCCGCCGGCCAGCCCCTTCATCGCGATGAAGCCCATGTTTTTGCCCCGACAGCTTTGCACGAGGTCTTCCTCCTGTTTTGAGGAAAGATAGCTGAACGGGAATTGCAGTGTCTCGTAAAGACCCGATGCGACCGCTTCCTGCGCGACATTCAGTTTGTGCGCCGTGATGCCGATGTGCCGGATTTTACCTTCCGCCTTTGCCTTTTCCATGCACTCATACATGCCAGTCCCGTCCCCCGGCGCAAAGCATTGGTCCGCGCAGTGGAACTGATAAATATCTATGTAATCTGTGCGGAGGTTATGCAGCGACGTGGTGAGCTGCTGCCAAAATTGCTCCGGTGTTTTCGCCATTGTTTTGGAAGCGATAAAAATTTTTCCGCGCATCCCGCCAAATGCCGCCCCAAGTTTCTCCTCGCTGTCACTGTAGGCGCGTGCGGTATCAAAAAAGGTCATGCCGCCCTCATGGGCGCGGCGCAGGATGCGGACCGCCTCCCCCATCGGGACACGCTGAACCGGGAGCGCGCCGAATGCGTTCTGCGGTGTGGTGATCCCGGTGGAACCCAGTGTTATATGCTTCATAATCCTCTCCGTTTCTGTAAGAAAGCGCCAAGGGGCAGACAAACCGGCCGGTCAGAGCCTGTTATGTCCGGCCACCTCTTTAAAAAAGCGGTTGTGGTGATCCGCGGGCACGAAAATGCCGCGCATGTTTTCCAATTACTTACTACTATAGCATGGGCAAAGGGGGATTGCAAGCAAAAATGAAGTTTTTGTAGTATATACGGGTTCTAAATCTTAAAATATCAAAAAAAGTTGAAACAGCTATTTACCGGGAACAAAAAGAATGCTATAATGCTAAAATAGCACGTTAATACGTGAAAGTTGGAATGTATAAAAAATAGCAGTGAAAAAAGGAGGCGGAATATGGCAGAACTGATGTTGGGCAACAAGGCTTTTGCCAGAGGGCTTTATGAGGCAGGATGCAGTGTGGTATCAAGCTATCCGGGGACACCGAGCACGGAGGTGACGGAGGAAGCTGCCAGATATGACGAAATCTATTGTGAGTGGGCACCGAACGAGAAGGTAGCGATGGAGGTGGCATTTGGTGCCAGCCTTGCCGGAAAACGTAGTTTTTGCGGCATGAAGCATGTCGGTCTGAATGTAGCGGCGGATCCCCTGTTTACATGTTCCTATACGGGTGTGAACGCGGGGCTTGTGATCTGTGTGGCGGATGATGCGGGGATGCACTCCTCACAGAACGAACAGGATTCGCGCCACTACGCGGTTGCTGCGAAGCTTCCGATGCTTGAGCCGTCAGACTCGGAGGAAGCCTGCCAATTTACGAAAAAAGCGTTTGAATTATCCGAGGAATTTGATACCCCGGTAATTATAAAGATGTGTACCCGCGTGGCTCACTCGCAGAGCATTGTAAACACGGGGGAGCGTATCACACCACCCGTGAAACCTTACGAGAAAAATATCGCGAAGTATGTGATGATGCCGGCCAACGCGATCCGCCGCCATCCGTTTGTGGAGGAGCGAATGGCAAAGCTTGCCGCGTATGCGGAGGACTGTGGGTTTAACCGCGTGGAGATGGGGGATAAGTCGCTTGGCATCATCACATCCTCGACAAGCTACCAGTACGCGAAGGAAGTGTTTGGGGAGAAAGCCTGCATCCTAAAACTTGGGATGGTCAACCCGCTCCCGGAGAAACTGATCCTTGATTTTGCGTCGAAAGTAGACAAATTAGTGATTTTGGAGGAACTTGACCCGATCATTGAGAACCATTGCAAAACCCTTGGGCTTACCGTGACGGGCAAGGATGTATTTTCGGTGATGGGCGAATTCAGCCAGTCGCTGGTGGCAGAGAAATTGGGCGTTGCGCGTCCGCAGGCAAAAGCACTGGACGAACCGCTGCCGAACCGTCCTCCGGTCATGTGCGCCGGCTGCCCACACCGGGGGTTATTTTACACGCTCGCAAAATTGAAGTGCACGGTGCTCGGCGACATTGGCTGTTACACGCTCGGCGCGGTCGCACCGCTCTCGGCGATGGACATGACGCTGTGCATGGGTGCGTCGGTTTCTGCGGTTCACGGCTTTAACAAGGCGCTCGGCGGGGAGGGCGGGAAAAGATCGGTGGCGGTCATCGGTGATTCGACCTTTATGCATTCGGGCATGACGGGTCTTGCAAATATCGCTTATAACCAGAGCAATTCGACGGTCATCATCCTCGATAATTCCATTACGGGCATGACGGGGCACCAGCAGAACCCGACCACGGGCTACAATATCAAGGGTGACCCAGCGGGAAAGATCAATCTGGAAGCGCTGTGTCTGGCGATGGGGATTTCCCGTGTAGTGGTCGTTGACCCGTATGATCTGGCGGAGTGCGAGCGTGTCATTAAAGAAGAGCTGGCAGTAGAAGAACCGTCGGTGATCATCAGCCGCCGCCCGTGTGCGCTGTTAAAATATGTAAAGCACGAAAAGCCAATCGCGGCCGCGCAGGATAAATGTGTGGGCTGCAAGGCATGTATGCGCCTCGGCTGCCCGGCGATCAGCATCCGGGAAGGCAAGGCGGTCATCGACGCGACCTTGTGCGTCGGCTGCGGAGTGTGTGCGCAGCTGTGCAAATTCGGGGCACTTGTGTAATTTGGACGGGGAAATAGCATTGCTGTTCTCCGGCAGGATAATGGATATATTGTGATTGCTGTGTAAAAGACAGGGCGGGATCTTGCACGGTTGGAGTATCGGGGGTTCCGCTTTCCGGCCGGGATCTCGCGGGATGTGCAGGGAAGTGGAATGATGTGATAATGACAGAAAGGATTGGAGGCAGGGCATGACAAAAAATGTGATGATTGTCGGCGTTGGCGGGCAGGGCAGCCTGCTTGCCAGCAAGCTTTTGGGCAGGCTTCTTTTGAACGAGGGCTATGATGTCAAAGTGTCGGAAGTGCATGGCATGAGCCAGCGCGGCGGCAGCGTGGTGACTTATGTAAGATATGGGGAAAAGGTATACTCCCCGATCATTGATAAGGGCGAGGCGGATTTTATCGTCTCGTTCGAGCAGTTGGAGGCGGCGCGTTATCTGGAATATTTAAGACCGGACGGCAGGGTGGTGACGAATATCCAGAAAATCGACCCGATGCCGGTGATCACGGGGGCGATGCCGTACCCGGAGAACCTCATTGGGAAAATGGAGGCGAAGGGCTTTGCGGTGGACGCGCTTGACTGTCTGGCACTCGCCGAGCAGGCAGGTTCGGCAAAGGCAGTCAACATCGTTTTGATGGGACGGCTTTCAAAATATTTCGACATTGCGTCGGAAAAATGGGAGAGGGCAATCGAGGAGTGCGTGCCGCAGAAATTTTTGGATTTGAATAAGAAAGCGTTTGCGCTTGGTAAGACGGCGTGAAAGTCCTGCATGTTTTTAGTGTCCTCCTTCTCATCGTGGTTGCAGTAGCTGCGCCGCGTGGTTTCAGGAACGGGGGGGGGTGTTTAATATTAATCTGCAAAAAATATTTCCTGCGTCCGCAGGAGGAAAATGAGGGAATCATGAAGAATTATTATCAACCGGAAATCGAGACAATGCCGCTTGACAAACTGCAGGCATTGCAGAGCGAGCGCCTGGTAAAGCAGGTGCAGCATGTGTATGACAATGTCAAATTTTACCGTGAAAGGATGGAGGAGGCAGGCATTTCGCCCGCGGATATCCACGGCATCGAGGATTTACATAAGCTGCCGTTCATCACAAAGGACGATCTGCGTGATCAATATCCTTACGGGCTGGTCGGCGTGCCGCTGTCCGAATGCGTGCGCATCCAGTCCACCAGCGGCACCACCGGGAGGCGTGTCGTGTCATTCTACACGCAGGAAGACCTTGATATCTGGGAGGACTGCTGTGCGCGTGCAATCGTGGCTGCGGGCGGAACAAAGGAGGATGTCTGCCATGTCTGCTACGGTTACGGGCTTTTCACGGGCGGTCCCGGCTTAAACGGCGGCTCCCATAAGGTCGGCTGCCTGACCCTGCCGATGTCCTCCGGCAATACCGAGCGCCAGCTGCAATTTATGACTGACCTTGGCGCGACAATCATCTGCTGCACGCCGTCCTACGCCGCAAATCTTGCTGAGGCAGTGAACGAGCGCGGCCTGCGCGACCAGATCAAATTAAAGGCAGGTATTTTCGGCGCGGAGCCGTGGACGGAGGAAATGCGCCATGACATCGAGAAAAACCTTGGCATCAAGGCCTATGATATCTATGGGCTGACCGAGATTTCCGGGCCGGGCGTGTCCTTCGAGTGCGAGGAACAGGCGGGCATGCACATCCAGGAGGATCATTTCATCCCGGAGATCATCAACCCGGATACGGGCGAGGTACTGCCGGAGGGGCAGATCGGGGAACTGGTCTTCACCTGTATCACGAAGAAAGCGTTCCCGCTGCTGCGCTACCGCACGCGTGACCTCTGCTACCTGACAAGGAAACCTTGCTCGTGCGGGCGCACCCATATCCGGATGCACAAGCCGACCGGGCGCAGTGACGACATGATGATCATCAAGGGTGTCAATGTGTTCCCGTCCCAGATCGAGACTGTGCTGTTAAAACAGGGCTATCAGGCAAATTACCAGATTCTTGTCGACCGTGTCGGCAACAATGATACGTGCGAAGTGCAGGTGGAGCTGACCCCGGAAATGGCGGCGGATGCATCCGTACCTGCTGCGGCGAGGGAAAAGAAGCTTGTGAAAGGCTTAAAGGCAATGCTCGGCATTCTTGTCGACGTGAAGGTCGTGGAGCCCAAGACGATCGCACGCAGCGAGGGCAAAGCGGTGCGGGTTGTGGATAAGAGAAAGCTGTACCAGTAGGCGGGACGCGCGGAAGAAGCATGGGAAGCCGGATTGGCCGCAGGATAGAACAAAGCATGGAAACAGCGTCTGCCAGGCTGTTTTCCATGCTTTGTTCTGCGATCCGGGGATGCTGTGGGGTGGATCGGATTTATAATTGGATTTTGTTTGGGCTTTTCATCATGGATGCGCTATTTTTCCAGTCCGAGAAGCCTTTCTGCGTTTTTCCCCAAAATCTGCTGCTGTTCTTCCTCCGTCAACCCGATCCTGCGGAAACGCTCAACGTAACGCTTCTGCGGCTGCCATGGGCTGTCGGTCGCAAAGAGGATGCGGTCTGTGCCATGCTTTCTCGCGATCCGCAAAAATGCATTGTCATCTAACACTACATGGCTGTACGGGTTTGCGGGTGCATCCGGGTAGGGATCAAGCGGACCGACGGAAAACGCGGTGTCCATAAAGAGCGGCGCACCGGCAAGGTCGCTCTCTACCTCGTCCCAGCGCGCCCAGTTCCCCATATGGGCGAGCACGAATTTTTCCGGACGGACTTCGCTCAGGACGGTCAGGATTTGTGCTACCGAAGAATAATTATGGTCATACAGACCAATGTCGATGCCCGCGTGGATCAGCGTGATGAGCCCAAGCTCCTCGGCACAGGCGATGATGCGCTTCATGCGGATATCGTCAAGATCAACTTTCTGGTACGCCGGGTGCAGCTTGATACCCCTGATGCCGGCGCGCGCAAGGCGGCGCAGTTCGTCCTTATAATTTTCATAATCCGGATGCATACCGCCGAAGGTCAAAATGCCGTCCGCCGCGAGTGCTTCCATTCCCGCGAGGAGATTGTGGTTGACGGAAGATACTTGTCCGCTCCTGGTCATGACCGGGAGGTTGACGGAATAGTTGATGCCTGCCTCTTTCATCGAGGCGGCAAGCCCGGAGGCGGCTCCGTTTGTCGCGGGAAGCACGCCCGCGGCTTTTCCCAGCTTTTCCAATACCTGTTTTGAGATTGCTTCGGGGAAGGTGTGAGTGTGAAAATCTATGATCATGTGTTGTGCTCCTTTCAATGGCATGGATGAAAGGCCGTTTCGGCACGGGAAGGGTGAAATGCACCTTCTAATGTCACAAGCCCATTTTACATAGTAAGCCCAATTTGCATAAGTGTCAATGGGAAACGCAGTATATTCACAGGGAGGGGATCGGCGGCAGGAATTTTATATCTTGGTTCGTTTTGCCTGTTGTACCTGCTGTAAGATCCCGTCTATTTTTTTGCGGATAAATTCTCTGTGTTCGTCGCGTACCAGAAAATAGAGGTACGAATCTTTTACATAATCGACGGGCATTCCTCTGCCTGCAATCTTGAAATTTACATAGCCCCTGCCGATATAGTCCCCAATCTGCCCGTTTGATATGAACGCAGGGCGGGTCATGCATTCTGCAAAGCTGCGGGGTGTGCTGTTGTTCGGGCATGGGAAGGTGGCACGGACATCGTACTCTAACTGCATCCGGGACTGGTGTGCATAGTGTTCTTTGCGTTTTGGGCAGCCCGGATAGCAGACTTCGTTGATCAGAATTTCCAGCCGTCCGGCATAAGGCCGCAGTTCGTCGAGGATTGTTTCGCTGTGGTTTAAGTCATAATCGAGCACGACCAGACGGTAATCTTTTTCAAGCTCCGCTTTTAGTGCCGTCAGCTCCGTGATCCGTCTGGTGGTCGAGGAGATGAGTGGGAAGGCGGGATACTTGCTTCGGATGTAGTTTTCCAGAATCTGTGTGTTCACCAGAACCTGGTTTACACCGTTGTCGGCAAGCTGCATGATAAGATTGCAGTAGGTATCGTGCAGGTGCTTTTCTTCCAGCAGGGAATTTGTCCAGGTAAAGCGGACGGGGATGCCTTCCGTGTTGTAAAGCTTTAATGTATTTTTGATATCGTGCTTTGGAACCAGACCAAAGACTGCCCTGCCCCCGTTCCAGACCGCGCCGGGGAAAGTTCCGTAAACAGAACCGACCCGGTAGCCCTCCCGGAATTTTTCGGGAAATTCTTTCATCAGGTCGATCGTGATCAGGTTGAGGGAGCGGAAAAAGCAGAAGCCGGGCAGGTGCCAGTAGATATTTTTTTCCATAGAGCGGGTTTTCCTCCTTAATAATGAGTTTTATGTTTTTTTCCTAGGGGTGGTTGGTTTTGCGGTTTGGCTTGTGGCGGTGGAGTGCGCTTTCTTTCGTTTTCCGGGGGCAGTTTGTTTCGCGGTTTCTATTTGGGGTGTTGGAGTGTATTTACGATCGTCTTCCGGGGACAGATTGGTTTTTGCTTCCGTTCCCGGCTTGCCGTACCTTTTTTAATCGCTTCCCTAATGTGCCGTTGGTTCCGAAGTTTCGCGCCCGGCGGCGTAGTGCGCTTATCGTCGCTTTCCATGGAGAAGGGTGTCTGGTTTTCGCGAAGCGTGTCATACCCTAATTTTGCAGCAAATCTTACCGGGAACTGCGCAGGAAGTTCTGCTTTTTGTGAAATACTTTGGTTGGGAAGGGAAACTACGGGGAAAATCGGTAATATTGCACAGCTGATTTTTTAATTGTACTACAAAAAGAGTAGAAGGTAAAGCCTATGTATAGTTTTTGAGTGTGATATTCTTTGGAGGTTTTTCATGAGTTTGTATCATGTAGGACTTCGTTAGAGTATTTACTGTAAAAGGATTTCGGGGGAGGCATTCTTCGGGAATTGACCAGGGACTTGCCGCAAACATATGGGAAAATGCACAATAGAGGCATTTTGCACGCTATATTTTATTGACATTTCCCGTGGATTATGGTATCCTTTTATTTGACGCGTTAAAGCGTAACGATGCAAAGCGAAAAAAGGAGAATGGATATGCCGGTTACGGATCTGCTGGAGAGAAACCATAAATTATACGGGGATGAGACGGCGCTTGTTGAGCTCAATCCCCTGGTGAATGATACAAAAAAGACGACCTGGAAGGAGTATGACCTTGTGCAGGCGACCTCATCGAAGCCTTACCGCAGGGAGATCACTTGGAGTGTGTTCGACGAAAAAGCGAACCGCGTGGCGAATATGCTGATTGAGCGCGGCATACAGAAAGGCGACCGCGTGGCGATCCTGATGTTCAACTGTCTGGAATGGCTGCCGATTTATTTTGGCATATTAAAGACCGGTGCGATCGCCGTGCCGTTTAATTTCCGTTTTGACGCGAAGGAGATCCAGTATTGTGCGGATCTGGCGGAGGTTCACGTGCTCTTTTTCGGGCAGGAGTTTATCGGCCGCATTGAGTCGATCCAGGAGGAACTGAGCCGCGGCAGGCTTTTGATCTATGTCGGGGACGGCTGCCCGACTTTTGCGGAGAGCTACCGCGAGCTGGTCGCCGATTGTTCCAGCCAGGCACCGCTTGTGCGGCTTGAGGAGGACGATGACGCGGCAATTTATTTTTCGTCCGGCACGACGGGCTTCCCGAAAGCGATTTTACATAACCATGAGAGTCTGATGCAGGCGGCGCAGATGGAGCAGAAGCACCATCTGACCGACCGGAATGACACCTTCCTGTGCATCCCGCCGCTCTACCATACCGGGGCGAAATTCCACTGGATGGGCAGCTTATGCGCGGGGAGCCGTGCAGTGCTTTTGACCGGGACAACCCCGGAAATTATCCTTGATACGGTCTCGAAGGAGAAATGCACGATTGTCTGGCTGTTGGTGCCGTGGGCGCAGGATATTCTGGAGGCGCTGGATTCTGGGCGGGTAAAGCTTGCGGATTATGAGCTTTCTCAGTGGCGGCTGATGCATATCGGGGCGCAGCCTGTGCCGCCGTCGCTGATCAAACACTGGAAAGATTATTTCCCGGAGCATTTGTATGATACGAACTATGGTTTGTCGGAATCCACCGGCCCTGGCTGTGTGCATTTGGGTGTGGAGAACATCCATAAGGTCGGCGCGATCGGTGTGCCGGGGTATCGCTGGAAATGCAAGATTGTGGACACAGACGGAAATACGGTGCCGCAGGGGGAGGTCGGTGAGCTCTGTGTGAAGGGACCGGGGCTGATGACCTGCTATTATAATGACCCGAAAGCGACGGAGGAAGTGCTCAAGGACGGGTGGCTGTGCACCGGGGATATGGCGATGCAGGATGAGGACGGTTTTTATTTCCTTGTGGATCGGAAAAAGGATGTGATTGTCAGCGGCGGGGAGAATATCTATCCGGTGCAGATCGAGAATTTCCTTGCGGGGTTTGAAAAGGTGAAAGATGTTGCGGTAATCGGCCTTCCGGATAAGCGGCTTGGGGAGATCACGGGGGCGATCATTGCAGTCAAAGACGGGATGGAGTGCAGTGAGGAAGAGATCGCGGAGTTCTGTAAGGGACTGCCGAGGTATAAGAGGCCGAAGAAGGTGATTTTTGCGGATGTGCCGAGGAATGCGACAGGGAAGATTGAGAAGCCGGCGCTGAGGAAGAAATATGGGGCGGAATGGCTGGTGGCGCAGCAGAATCAGGGGTGATTTGTGTTTGAGGTGGGGGAGAAGGATGAGGGAGTAAGAGGAAAAAAGAGCATAGGAAGAAGAAAAGCGGATAGTGAAAAGGAAGCAGGTGGCAAGTGCAGGTTTCGGGGATTTCATAGGGATGACTTGCAGACTAACAGTATATATGTAATGCTTTCCGGGTAACAGTCTATGTTACCGGAAAGCATTATATTTTTTTGCTATAAAGATTGAGGCGGATATGTTTTAAATAATCAAGTACTGAAAGGAAAGATTGGGAAGAAAAAATACAAAATAGAGGTTGACACAATCTTTAAGTAGTTCCATTTTTTTCTTCCTTTTTTGTGCCAGTCGGAATGTTGGGAAATGGTTTTTAGGGTAGGTATGGGGTTGTGGATGAATTTAGGGTATAGGGATTGGGGATGCGGAAATGGAGTGGTTAGAAAAAGGAGGGATATTCTAATATGTTTTAAGACGTATTTTGATAAAGACCTTTAGTGGATCTGTAGTGATTAGAGAGTTTGGAGCTTGGTAAGTGTAGACTGTATTTGCTTTTTGAAAATATAAGAAGGTAATTATATATATAAATATATAGTATAAATTTATATGGAGATGGTGATATTCCGGAAACAGTATAAACATTTTGCCGAAAATGGTGGTATAATGATGAAAATAATAAGGAAAGGGTATAGTTATAGGATAGATTGTGGAAGGGTGAATGAAGGATAATTCCTGATTATCAATAATGAAAAGTTATCCTCTGGATT
>CAMRSM010000016.1 GCA_947053345.1 uncultured Lachnospiraceae bacterium | reverse complement strand
CCCGCACAGAACCGGAAACGATTTATGGGAGCAGGGCGGACAGAAATTGTTTCCCCGGTTTTGGGACTGGAAGGGTGGCTGCGGAACTTAAATAGGAGGACATTTGATATGGGCATGACAGTAGAACAGTTGGAAGCGGCGAAGGCGCGTTTCGGGGAACTTTTGGCCGAACAGGATAAGCGTGTGGAGGCAATGAAGGCACAGGGGGATTTTATTGACTATAAAACCCTTGACAAGATCATTATCGGCGTGTGCGGCGGTGATGGCATCGGTCCTGCGATCACCGGGCAGGCCAAACGTGTTCTGGAATTTTTGTTAAAGGACGAGACGGCAAAGGGCAAGGTGGAATTCAAGGTGATCGACGGGTTGACGATCGAGCGCCGGGCTGCGCTGCAGAAAGCCATCCCGGACGACACACTCGCCGAATTAAAGGAGTGCCACGTCATCTTGAAAGGCCCGACGACTACCCCGCGCAAGGGCGACCCGTGGCCGAATGTGGAGAGCGCAAATGTAGCGATGCGCAAGGAGCTGGATCTTTTTGCGAACGTGCGCCCGGTGCGCATCCCGGAGCAGGGCATTGACTGGACATTTTACCGCGAGAATACCGAAGGCGCGTATGCGGTCGGGAGCAAAGGTGTCCATGTGACGGACGACCTCGGCGTTGATTTTACGGTGGTGACAAGCCAGGGAACCGAGCGCATCATCCGTGCGGCATTTGAGTATGCAAAAGCGAACAAAAAGACGCGTGTGACGGCGGTGACCAAGGCGAATATCATCAAGACGACGGACGGGAAATTCCTCGACGCGTTCCGCGAGATCGCGAAGGAATATCCGGATATCACGGCGGATGACTGGTACATCGACATTATGACGGCGAAGCTGATCGACGAGACGAGACGGCGCGACTTTCAGGTTGTGGTGCTGCCAAACCTGTATGGTGACATTATCACGGATGAGGCGGCGGAGTTTCAGGGCGGTGTCGGCACGGCGGGAAGTGCCAATATCGGTAAGCGCTACGCGATGTTTGAGGCCATCCACGGTTCCGCACCGCGTATGGTGGCGGAGGGCAGGGCAAAATATGCCGACCCGTGCAGTGTGATCCGCGCGGCGGCGATGCTGCTTTCCCATATTGGTTACCAGGCACAGGCGGACGCGCTTTACAAAGCGCTTGATATCTGCACGGTCACGGAGAAGAAACTGGTGATGACCGGACATGAGGACGGAGCGACAAACGAGGCATTTGCGGATTATATTATGGAGACGATCAAAGGATTGTAAAAGATTGGAAATCAACTGCCGCACAAAGCAAAGCGAATACAAACACGGCATCCGTCGGTATTGGAAACGGTTATATCCGGTATCGTTTTTCGTTGTGCGGCAATTCTTTCATTAAAAGCGGTGCAGTATGACCGGAGGTTTGAAAGGCTATGGATGATAATAATAAAGAAGTGCAGCAGGAAGTCACGGACAAATATTCGCTGCGCGGCAGGGTGTTCAACCGTCTGCGGGAGGACATTCTTTCCGGGAAATATGAAAGGGATGAGGAACTGCGGGAAATCACGATCGCGTCGGATTTCGGCGTGAGCCGCACGCCGGTGCGCGAGGCATTGCGCCAGCTCGAACTGGAGGGGCTTGTGCGCATCATCCCGAATAAAGGCGCTTACGTGACGGGCATTTCCACCAAGGATATCCACGATATCTACCACATCCGTTCGTATCTGGAGGGTCTGTGCGCGCGCTGGGCCAGTGAGCATATCGGGCAGGAAGGTCTGGAGCAGTTGGAGGAAATCGTGTATCTCTGTGAATTTCATGAAAAAAAAGGGCATTTGGATCAGATTGTGGAGCTTGACAACCGGTTTCATGAGATCATTTACGAAGCATGTGACAGTAAGATGCTCGAACATGTGCTGCGTGACTTCCACCATTACGTTGAGCGCGTCCGCCGCGTTTCGCTCGCCGGAAAAGGGCGTGCCGAGGCTTCGAACAAGGAGCATATGGCAATCCTTGAGGCATTGCGGGAAAGGAACGGGGAGCTTGCGGAAAAACTCGCGCATGAGCATATGATCCAGGCAATCGAGAATCTGAAGCGGTGCGGAGTGTGAGGGATCTTTGGATGGAAATGATCCAGAACGTTAAATCATCCGGATAAAACACCGCCAATGGCTGCGATGGGCGGGAAAGCTTTTAAATGGCTTTCCCGCCCATCTTTGTTTTGAAAGAAGAAAATACCGCGGAAAATAATTAAGTCCGGCAAAGCACTTGTTGGCAGCAGCATGTTTTATATCCGTTTTGCAGGAGCATCGCGGATAAAAGAATGGTTAATTGCCCGCCGCGAGCACCTCCCATTCCTCCATCAGCACTTCAAGCTGTGCGGCAATCTGCTTTTTCTCATGGTTCAATTCCATCAGCCTTGCCGGGTCAGAATACACCGCTTCGTCCACGAGCATCGCATCAAGTTCCGCATCGCGCGCCTCAAGCTTTTCCACTTCCGTTTCCACTTTTTTTAAATCATTCTGCCGCTTGCGCTCGCGTGCCTGCTCCTCCTTTTTTGCCAGCCAGTCCTGCCTGCCCGTGCTTGCCTGTCCGCCGTCCGCCGTGGACAGGGTTTTTGGGTCTGTGGCTAAGATAGACGGTGTTTTTGTCACGGAGGATATCCCCGCACTTTTCTGCTGTCCGCCTGCCTGGGTTCCGGCCGCGGCGGACGGTGCGCTGCTCAATCCGCTGTAGAGCTGTTTATGGTTCGCCAGACGGTCACTGCTTCCCGTGGCAGCGACAGGATCCGAGAGCGCATGGCCGAAATATTTTGTTTCAACTTCCGGCTTTTTCTCCAGATAATAATCATAGTTCCCGATATAATTTAACAACATCCCGCAGGAAAGGTCGAGGATGCGCGTCGCGGTGCGGTTGATAAAATAGCGGTCGTGCGAGACGTAGAGCACTGTCCCGGCATAATTTAGCAGGGCGTTCTCAAGGATTTCCTTCGAAATGATATCAAGGTGGTTGGTCGGCTCGTCAAGGATCAGGAAATTGGCAGCTGAGAGCATGAGTTTGGCGAGGGAGACGCGTCCGCGTTCACCGCCCGAAAGCTCCTTGATCTGTTTAAAGACATCGTCTCCCGTAAAAAGGAAAGCAGCCAGTACGTTGCGCACCTCGGTATTGTCAAGGTGCGGGTATTCGTCTTGGATTTCCTCGAAAACGGTCTTGTCCATGTGCAGTACCTGATGCTCCTGGTCATAGTAGCCGATGTGCACTTTCGCGCCCGGCCGGATTTCACCGTGATCCGGGGGAAGCAGGCCGTTGATCAGTTTTAAGATTGTCGTCTTGCCGGTTCCGTTGTTGCCGATAATGGCGACACGCTCGCCGCGCTTGATTTCAAAATCGAGGTTTTCAAACAGTACATGATTCCCAAATGCTTTGGAGAGTCCCTTTACGGTCAGCACGTCGTTGCCGCTTAACGTCCGCGGTGTCAGGCGGATGTTCATGTCTGCCTTTAATTCAACGGGCTTTTCGAGACGCTCGATCTTGTCAAGCATTTTTTCTCTGCTCTCGGCGCGCTTGATGGATTTCTCGCGGTTGAAGGAGCGCAGCTTTGCAATAACTTCTTCGTGATGCCTGATCTGTTTTTGCTGGTTCAGATAATGGTGCAGCAGTTCCTGCCGCAGAGCCGCTTTTTTCACGGCATATTCCGAATAATTGCCCGGAAAGACCTGTGCGTGCGTATTTTCAAGTTCCACAACTTTTGTCACGATGCGGTCAAGGAAATAGCGGTCGTGTGCGATGATGACGACCGCCCCGCCGTAATTTTGCAAAAAGGTTTCAAGCCATGCGATCGAAGTCATGTCAAGATGGTTGGTCGGCTCGTCAAGCAAAATAATGTCCGGCGCGGAGAGCAGGAGTTTACCGAGTGCCACGCGCGTCTTCTGCCCTCCGGAGAGCGTCGTTATTTTTTTTGTGAATTCTTCCTGTAAAAAACCAAGTCCTTTTAAAACACCGGTTACCTCACTGCGGTAAGCGTAGCCGTTCTGCTGCTCGAACGCATGGGTTAGGTTGGTGTAGGATGCAAGCATGCGGGGCAGTTCGTCCTCCGTGGCTTCCTTCATCGCAATTTCCAGTCCGCGGATTTTTTCTTCCATGCGGATAAGATCGGCCTTTACGGAAAGAACTTCGTCGTAGACCGTATTTTCCGAAGTCAGGTTCTGATGCTGGGAGAGGTAGCCCACACGCGTACCTTTTGCCCAGGTAACTTCCCCGCCATCTGCGGCAAGCTCCCCGACAATGATCTTGAACAGTGTGGATTTGCCGGCACCGTTGATGCCGACGATCGCCGCTTTTTCGCGGTCATTGATATGGAACGAAACCTTGTCCAGGATCAGATCCGTTCCAAAATTTTTTGATATATTATTACATGCTAAAACCATAAAAAAACCTGCTTTCTTTTCGTACCCGGAAGCAGGGTACTGCGATTGATTACCCGCTTGGTTCTTTCAAGCGGGTTCCCGCCTGGTTCTTTCAAGCGGGTTGCCTGCATCCTGTATGGAAATCAGGGGCTGGATGGGCAGGATTATTTTGTCCCGTAAATGCGGTCGCCCGCATCCCCAAGTCCCGGCAGGATGTAGCCGTGTTCGTTTAGCCGTTCATCCATCGCGCCGATGTAGACATCCACATCCGGATGTGCTTCCTGAAGCTTTTTTGTCCCTTCCGGTGCCGCGATCAGGCAGAGGAAACGGATGTTTTTGATGCCGCGTTTCTTCAGCATGTCGATCGCCGCAATCGCCGAGCCGCCCGTGGCAAGCATCGGGTCAACGACGAAGATCTCGCGGTCTGCCGCGTCCTTCGGCAGTTTGCAGAAATATTCCACCGGCTCTAAGGTTTCCTCGTTGCGGTACAGGCCGATATGTCCCACCTTCGCGTTCGGCGTGATATTTAGGATGCCGTCCGCCATGTGAAGACCCGCGCGCAGGATCGGGACTATGCAGAGCTTTTTGCCGGCAATCTCTTTTACGGTTGTCTTAATGAGAGGGGTTTCGATTTCCTTGTCAGCGAGCGGCAGGTTACGGCTGGCCTCATAATAAATCAGCATCGCAACCTCCGATACGAGGTCGCGGAATTCCTTGGTTGAAGTTGATTTCATTCGCATGATACCAATTTTGTGCTGGATCAGCGGATGATCCATGACTGTAATTTTTCCCATAAAATTCCTCCATTGTTGTAATTGGTCAATACATTTCGTTTGTTATACTGCACAGACAGCATGTCCTTTCGGCAGGGGAAGCGCATCCATGCACTATCCCGGCTGTGGGGGCGTGCGCATGGCCTGACAGGGAAATTGTCCTCCCTCCGTTCGGACAGCGAACCGGCGCTGGTATAATATCTGCCAATATTATACCATATTTTTTTATCGAAAGGAAGATGGGAGATGGCAAGAATGCCAAAATAATTTTACACCGTTTTTCATTGGGGGATTTTGATTGCAATTCTGGGGCAGATTTGATAAGATTATATTATATCAGTCTGCGGCGGGCAGGCAGCTTTTCCGAAAAAAGGGCAGAGGAGAAGCCCGGCAGAAGGGAGGAATAAAAAACTACCGGGCTTTGATTTATGAAAAAAATTTCCTTGTAAGCAAATCACTTGATTGACCTTATGTTTATATTATAGTATTGACATATGAGGAGAGTATGGCAAAGATATGAACAATTTGTTAATATTGGATGCCCTGGCTTGTACTGGTTTATTGCCATAGCAAAATTTGCTATGGATGGAATCCGGTTCGGCGGCAAAGACTATGGGGAACATGATCGGTCGGGGGAATTTTGGGAACTTTGATGAAAAATACTGTGCTTTGGCTGGAATGAGAGGGATTATGGGCAATGTGTTCAAGAGATTAGTGCGCAGGGAATTTGGAGAGGAAAATTATGCGCGTTATTGCAGATACATTTTTTATGAGACAGGCAAAAGAAGGGTGCATAATCCGATGATCTATGAGGATATGTATCGGTTTTTAGAGGGGAAGGACCGGCAGGTGCTGCTTTTTATGAAGCATCGGCTTGACGGTGTGCTGCTGCAGGCATTTGTCATCTGCCGGGGATATCTTCTGAAACTTGCGGCGGCGTTCGCGACATTTTTTATGTTTTGGGTGATCCGCCCGCAACAGCCGGTATTCGGCATTCTTTTGGGGATTTTGGCGCTGGGGATTGGGGCAAAGACATACGAATATGTTGTGAACAAATATAGCTATGTGGATGCAAGAATCATCCTTATTTACAAAAATGTTCTTGACACGCTCTGTATCGGAGGGAAGGCGGGAGGGAGCATTTAGGGGATGGATGCCGCATCATGCGGCATCCATCAGGAATTTATGGCCGCCTTTTGGCGGCGGAATGAGGGGGAGTATGGCAGTACATTACATTTTTGGAAGTGCAGGGGCAGGAAAATCCTATGAACTTTGCATGAGGGTGAAAGAACTGGCAAAAAAACAGCCGAAGACGAATTTCCTCGTCATCGTGCCGGAGCAGTTTACCCTGCAGACGCAGAAAGATTTCGCGACGGTTGACGCAAATTGCCGGGGGATCATGAACATTGATGTGTTAAGCTTCCTGCGGCTTGCGTACCGGGTCTTCGAGGAGACGGGCGGGGCAGACCGGATCGTGCTTGAGGATACCGGGAAAAGCATGATCGTAAAGAAGGTTGCCTTACAGCATGAGAGGGAACTGCTTGTGTTCGGGCGCAATGTGCATAAGGCGGGTTTTATCACGGAGATCAAGTCCATACTTTCCGAATTTTATCAGTACGACATCGGTGCGGAGGAGCTTGAGCGGATGGGACAAGCGGCGAAGGGGAATGCGGCGCTTGAGAGAAAGCTCTCGGATATTGCCCTGCTTTATCAGGGGTTTCAGGATTTTCTGGCGGACCGCTATATCACGGCGGAAGGGATTCTTTCGCTGTTGGGGGAGAAGGCGGCGGGCAGCCGGATGCTTGCCGGTGCCGTGCTCTGCTTTGACGGGTTTACCGGTTTTACACCGTCCCAGTACGCGCTGCTGTCGGAGCTGATGAAACACGCGGCAGACTGCTATTTTACCGTAACGCTAGATCCGTCCTGCGTGCTGAAAAAGCAGAGGGAATATGAGCTCTTTTACCTGAGTGCCAGAACGGTGCAGTGGATTGATAAGCTTGCCGTAAAAAGCGGGCAGGAGATCGGGGAGCCTGTCATATTGCAGGCGGAAGGCAGGTATCAGGCAGCGGAGAGCCTTCGGTTTTTGGAGAAGCATCTCTTCCGTCCGATGCGGGCGGTGTACGATAAGCCGCAGGAGAATATACAGATTTATTCGCACCGGGATATCCACGGGGAGATTACCTGGGCGGTGACGGAGATTTACCGCCTTATCAAAGGGGGCTTGCGGTATCGTGAGATTGCGGTAGTGACCGGGGATCTGGCGGCATATGCGGACGGGCTTGCGAGAGAGTTTGACCGGGCGGGGCTGCCCTGCTTTATTGACCGCAAGAAAAAGCTTACGGACAATCCTGTGATCGAGTTCATCCGGGCGGCAGCGGAGGTGGTGCGCACGGATTTTTCCTACGATGCGGTATTCCATTATATGAAGTCCCCGCTTTCCGGTTTTTTGGGGGAGGAGCAGGATATTTTCGAGAATTACATAAGGGCGTTGGGCATTAAGCATTATTTCATGTACAAAAAGCCGTGGCGCGGGAAGTACCGCACGGCTTACCCCGTGGATCATGGGAAGATCGACCAGATACGGGAGGAACTCGTGCGCCGCTTTGAAGGACTGTACGCGGTTTTTTCGCGGGGGGACGCGACAGGACGGGAGCGCATGACGGAACTTGTGCGTTTTTTGATCCTGCACGGCACGGAGCAATACCTTGAGCAAAAAGCGCAGGAACTGTCAGGGCAGGAAAGCGGGCGGGCGCGCGAATATGCGCAGCTCTGGCGGATATTGCTTGAGATTTTTGACCGGATCGTGGGGCTTTTGGGCGATGATGCGATGACATTGAAAGAGTTTGAAGAAATTTTGCAGACCGGTTTTGAGGAGGCGAAGGTCGGGCTCGTTCCGCCGGGGCTTGACCAGATCATGGTTGGGGATATGGAGCGCACGCGCTTAAACGGGGTGCGATGCCTGTTTTTCCTCGGCCTGAACGAGGGCGTTGTTCCAAAGCCGCAGGCGGGCGGCGGCGTGCTTTCGGAGCAGGACCGCCTGCTTTTTGAGGAAAATGGGATTGAACTTGCGCCGAACCGCAGGCAGACTGCGTTTTTGAGTGAATTTTACCTGTATTTGAGCCTGACGAAGCCAACGGAGCAGCTCTATCTGTCCTACCGCCGCGCCGACAGTGCGGGCAAGGCGATGCGCCCGTCTTACCTGCTGCCGCGCGTGCAGAAATTATTTCCCGGGTTAAAAGCGAAGGAGCCGGATATGAACGGGATTCTTTCCGCACTTGGGACGGACAGGGGTTTTTCGTGGTTTTTGCGGGGAGCCAGGGAGTATGCGGCGGGGGAGGAACCGGCATCATTTTTTGCGGAGCTATATACGCTTTACCGTGCCGGGGAACTTTCGGCACCGCTTGCGTTCTCCTCGGTTGCCGCCGCGGCATTTTACAAAAAGCCGGAGGAGGCACTCTCGGCGGAACATGCGAGGAAGCTGTACGGGGAGACGCTCTATGGCAGCGTGACGCGTCTGGAGCAGTACGCGGCGTGTGCCTTTGCCCATTTCCTGTCATTCGGGCTCTCGGTGGAGGAGCGGGCGGAGTACCAGATCGGGATGCCCGATATCGGGACGGTGTACCACAATGCGCTGCAGTATTATTCGAGAGGGGTTAAGGAGAGCGGGTATAACTGGCACACAATCACCGAGGAAAAAAGCGGGGAATTACTCGATGCAGCAACCTGTCAAGCTGTCGAGGAGTACGGGGAGGGGATCTTTGCGGCATCCGGCCGAAGCCGTGAGCTGGTACAGCGCATCCGGCGCATGTTAAAGCGCACGGTGCGTACGGTGCAGGCACAGATCCGGCGGGGTGATTTTGAACCGGAGGAGTTCGAGTATGATTTCACGCACGCAGACCGGTATCTTGCGCTTTGCGGGCGCATTGACCGCATTGACCTGTACCGTGACGGACGGGACAGCTATATCCGCGTGGTGGACTATAAATCCGGAAATACACAATTTAAATTGGAGAAGCTTTACTACGGACTTTCGCTGCAGCTTGCGGTCTATATGGAAGCGGCGATGCAGTGGGCGGGTGAGAACGGCATCGGCAGTGCGGTTCCCGCGGGCATGCTCTACTATCATATTGACGACCCCGTTGTGGAAAAAGGGGGGGATGTCGAGGCACAGATCCAGAAGAAACTTGTGATGAACGGGTTGGTCAACGCGAAGGAGCAGGTGATTGTAGCGCAGGACCACAGTTTTTACAACGCGCAGGGCGGGCTTGCTGCAGGAGTTACTTCGGCGGTCATTCCGGCGGCGACCGGGAAGCAGGGGAGCCTGAACCGGAACTCGATGGCGGTGGATGGGGAGTATTTTCAGGATGTCTTAAAATGTGCGAGGGAGAGGCTTTACGAAAATGCAGGGAAGATTCTTGCCGGGGATGTGGAACCCGCACCGTACCGGCGCGGCACGGAGAATGCCTGCGAGTGGTGTATCTTGAAGGATGCGTGTAATTTTGACCGCAGGGTGGCGGGTTACCGTTACCGGGATTTAAAAAAACTTGCGCGCGATGAAATCCGGGAGAAGATCAGCGGCGGCGGGCATACCGCGGAAGGCAGCGCGGAGGATGGCGCAGCCAGAGAGGTTCCGCGTGCGGATCGCGCACAGGATGCCGCCGCAAAGGCAGGTTCCCGTGCCGATGCAGAAGGGAATGAGGGAGGAGTGTGAGGGGACGATGCAATGGACAACGGAACAGGAGCAGGTGATTTCGCTGCGCGGACGTAATATTTTGGTCTCGGCGGCAGCGGGCTCCGGCAAGACGGCAACGCTGGTAGAACGCATTATCCAGAGGGTCGCGGGAAACGATGGGACAGGGAAAAACCTGCGGGAAGAAGAGGGGGAGGCAGTCGACATCGACCGGCTGTTGATCGTGACATTCACGCGGGCGGCAGCCGCGGAAATGCGGGAGCGCATCGGTGCGGCCATCGAGGAGAGGCGTGCAAGATGGCCAGAAAACATGCATTTACAGAGGCAGGCGCTTCTTCTGCACAGCGCCCAGATTACGACGATCGACAGTTTCTGCCTTTCCGTGATCCGGGATTATTTCCATGAGATTGATCTGGATCCGGTCTTCCGCGTGGCGGAGGAGGAGGAACTGACGCTGCTGCGCCATGAGGTGGTTGCGGATGTGCTGGAGGATGCATATGCGGCGGGGGATGCGGATTTTTTAAGTTTTGCCCAGAATTATGGCGGGAAACACCAGGATTTAAAGCTGGAGGACTATATCCTGCGGTTGTTTTCATTTTCGGAGAGCTGCCCATGGCCAAAGGAGTGGCTTTTGGGGCTGTGCGGCCAAGATATGCAGGAAGGGGAGGGGAATGGTGTTTTCCCGGAAGAATGGCTGAAGAAGGTCGCGCAGGGCATAAAACGCCGCCTTGCGGACGCGCTTTGCCTGAATGAGCGGGCGCTTGCGATCTGCGGGGAGCCGGACGGACCCCTGCATTATACCCAAGCCCTGCTGGATGATGCGGAATTGCTTGGCGGTATGCTTGGATGCGCGGGGTACCGCGAACTGGCGGAAATGTTTGGGGAGATCAAATTTACGGCGCTTTCCCGCAAGGCGATGCCGGATTGCGCGGAGGAAAAGAAAAATCTGGTCAAGGCACTGCGGGAGCAGGAAAAGGAGTGCATCAAGAAGCTTGCGGAGGATTTCTTTTTCCAGGGATTTGCGGAGATGGAGGCGGATGAGCGGGGGGCAGCGCGCTATGTGCGTGTGTTGGTGAAACTGACTTTAAATTTCCGGGAAAAATTTGCGGAGAAAAAAGCAGAGAAACATGTGCTCGATTTTTCGGATATTGAGCATTTCGCGCTGAATATCCTGACCGAAAAAAAGGACGGGGTGACCGTGTCCCGGACCGCGGCAAAAGAACTGCGCCGCCGGTTTGTGGAGATCATGGTGGACGAATACCAGGACAGCAATGAGGTGCAGGAGGCGATCCTGCGCAGCATTTCGCGTGAGGAAGAAGGAAATCCGAATATTTTTATGGTGGGGGATATGAAACAGAGTATTTACCGATTCCGCCTGGCAAAGCCGGAGCTCTTCCTCGAAAAGTACAACAGCTATTCGGTGGGGGAGAGCAAGTACCAGCGCATTGACCTGCATAAAAATTTCCGCAGCCGCACGCAGGTGCTTGAGAGTGTGAATGAACTTTTTTTCCGCCTGATGGGAAAGGATTTCGGGCAGATTGAATACGATGAGGCGGCGGCACTCTACCCCGGTGCGCAGTATCTTGCGCGACAGGAGGGACTGGATAATGTGACGGAGCTTTTGCTTGTGACGCAGGAGGAGGATTCCGCAGAGGAAGAGGAACCGGAAAGCCTCTCGGAAGATGAGGAAAACGAGGAGCGGGAGTATTCCAGGCGGGAGCGGGAAGCGCTAGCCTGCGCGGAAAAGATACGGGAATATCTTTCGGGGCTCACGGTGCAGGGGAAAGATGAGAGGGGGGGGCTTTCGCTGCGCCCCTGCCGGTATGGGGATATCGTGATCCTGCTGCGCACGATGAGCGGGTGGGCGGAGACGTTTACCAAGGTTCTTACCGAGCAGGGAATCCCTGCGGTCTCGGACACCCAGAGCGGATATTTTAATGTGCCGGAGATCAAATGGCTGTTAAACTATTTGCGGATCCTTGACAATCCGCGGCAGGATATCCCTTATGTCAATGTCCTGCTCTCGCCGTTTGTCGGGCTGACGACGGACGAACTTGCGGCGCTCAGGGCAAAGGAGCGCCATGTGCCGCTTGATACCGCGGTCAGGAAATGTGCGGGAGAATGGGGCGGGGAAAGTGCGCCTGCCGGGGAAGAAGGGGAGCATGTGGACTGTGCGCAAGGCAGCCGTGCGGCGTACGGGAGTGGGCAGGATGCGGATGCTGTTCCTGGCGTGAATGCCGCCGCGGAGCGGCTTTCTGCGTTCCTGCGCATCTACGATGAACTCAGGGAGCGCAGCCGCATCCTTTCGGTTCCGGAGCTTTTGGAAGAATTGTTTGCAAAAACGGGTTATGACAGCTTTGTCGCGGCGATGCCCGCGGGCGGAAAGAGGAGCAAGAACCTCGCGGCGTTTTCGGAGAAGGCGGCAGCGTTCGGGAACAGTTCATACCGAGGGCTCTTCCAATTTATCCGTTACGTCGAACGTCTGATCAAATATGAGGTGGATTACGGTGAGGCGGCGGAGGCGGCAGAGGGCGAGGACGCGGTGCGCATCATGAGCATCCACCGGAGCAAGGGACTTGAGTTCCCGGTCGTTTTTGTCTGTGGTCTGACCAAAAAGTTTAATTTTTCCGATACGAGGGAGAGGCTTTTGTTCCACCCGGATGGGGGGCTTGCGATGGATTACATTGATGAGCGCCAGCGCACGGTCACGCCGACCCTGCGGAAAAAGGCATTAAAACAGCAGATGGAAGAGGAGATGCTCGGGGAGGAGCTGCGCCTGTTATATGTGGCGATGACGCGCGCGAAGGAAAAGCTCTGTCTGACGGGGTATGTGGAAAACTATGGGAAACTTGCGGAAAAATGGGCGGCGGCAAAGCCGGTTGACGGGCGGAAGCTTTTTTACCTGACGCTCGCGGGAGCCAAATGCTATCTTGATTTTATCGGACCGGTGCTCACGGCGCTTGAAACAATCCGCGTTCAGATTTCCTCGCAGGCAGGGCAGGGGGTGGGCGAAAACGGGAACTCGGCGGAGAAGGAGTGGAAGCGGCAGCAGTTTTTAAGCGGCGGGGCGGAATGCTTTGTCCCGGATCCGCAGGTGCTCTTGCGCATCCGGAACTGGCTGGATTTTGACTATCCGTACGTGGCGGATGCATTGCTTCCGTTCAAGGTTAGTGTCTCCGAACTTAAGAGTGCGGACTACGGGGAGGATGAATTTGAGACACCGCGGCTGTTTGAGGCGCAGGAGGCGATACCGGCGGAGGATGAGGGGGAAGAAGGAACAAAAATCTCACAGGAAAGCGGGGTTCCGGGAGAAGATGCAGGGGAAACAAAAAAAGGGGAAGTACAGGAAAAGCCGGAGCCAAAAGCCCAAATCCAGGAAAAAGATTTTGACTTATTTTCCTACGATGGGACTTTGCCGGAATTCTTAAAAGAAAAACAAGATACGAAGGGAACGGATCGCGGTACGCTCTACCACCGTGTGCTGGAGCTTTTGCCGTTGACAGAGAAACCGCAAAGAGATACAATCATAGCGGGATTGAACCGCCTGGCCAGGCAGGGGAAACTCAGGGCGGAGGAGATCGGTGTGCTTTCCGTTTCCAAGTTGCTTACCTTTTACCAAAGCCCGGTGGCAAAGAGGATGCGTGCGGCGCAGGAGAGAGGTTGTCTTTACCAGGAACAGCCTTTCGTATTCGCGCTGCCCGCGCATGAAGTGCTGAAGAAAGAGAGCGGGGAGATGATTCTGGTCCAGGGGATCATCGACGTGTTTTTTGAGGAGGAGGACGGGCTGGTGGTGCTTGATTATAAGACCGATTATGTGCCGCAGGAACCGGAGGAAACCTTAAAGAGGCGGTACGGAAAACAGCTTGCCCTCTATGGGAGGGCGCTTGAGGAAATTACGGGAAAACGGGTCAGGGAAAAAATATTGTATTCGTTTTATCTGGGGAGGGAGATTGTTTTGTGACAAGCTGCGGCGGAAAGACCCGCACCGGGTAGGCGGTGCATGGAAGTACATATTTACACCTTCCGGTAGGCAGGGTGCGTCATGCCAAAGATGCGTGTGCCGGTGTATGGCCATGCACAAGAATGGAATGGAAATTTCAGGACATACTACGTAAGGATGGGGAAAGCCCCGAAATAAGAACGGGTGCAGCATGGCAGGAAACCGTATGCCGCCGACAGCCCTGCCGGGGAAGGGCAGAGGGTATGGCGGTGACGGAAACACCGATGGCAGGTGTGCTGCATGGTCTGCGCGGAAACGGAGTATGGGATGAAAAAGAAATTGCCGATTGATATTACAAAAGTGCCGCCGGAAGAAATGGTTAAATATGAAATGGCAAAGGAGCTTGGTCTGTATGACCAGGTGATCGAGAAGGGCTGGGGATCGCTTTCCGCGCGCCAGACCGGGAAGATCGGCGGGATGATCGCCGGAAAGAAGCGCAAAAAAACGGGTGTGCAAGCGGACGGTGAGACAGCCGGGGAAACAGGAAAGGATGGGGGAGAACTATGAGGGAACGATTATTATTCATTTATAACCCGAATGCGGGGAAAGCAAAGCTGAAAGGCAAGTTGTCCGATATTGTGGTGGAGTTTTCGGAAAACGGTTACGAAGTGATTGTCATGCCGACCGCAAAGCGGGGGGATGCCGCGGAATTTGCAAAGGAATATGCAGAGGAGGGCGCATGCAGCAGGATCGTGTGCGCCGGCGGGGACGGCACGCTGAATGAGGTCGTTTCGGGTGTGATGAAAAGCGGTGTGCGTGTCCCGATCGGTTATATCCCGGCGGGGACGACAAATGACTTTGGCTACAGTTTAAAAATACCGAAGGATGCGCTTGAGGCGGCGAAATTTGCAGCGCTTAACGACCCGCTTCCTTCTGATGTCGGGGAAATCTGCGGCAATACTTTTGTGTATACCGCGGCATTCGGGCTGTTTTCGGATGTCTCTTATGATACTTCACAGGATATGAAAAATATTTTGGGGCGGGTCGCGTATCTTCTGCGCGGCGTGCGAAGCCTTGTGGAGGTGCAGAATTATTGGCTCGAGGTTGAATATCTTGAAGCCGGGGATGATATGGATGCCGGTGAGGAAGAGGAAAGCCGGACAGAGGGGGAATTATCCGCTGAAAGGGACACGCAGGAAGTGGAAAATGTTGCGCCGGGTGCCGAAAAGCCCCCGCATGCAGGTATCTGGCGGCAGATCACAGGGGAATTTATCTGCGGCATGGTCGCAAATTCCAATTCCGTCGGCGGGTTTAAGGGGATTATGGGAAAGGGTGTGCGCTTCGACGACGGCGTTTTTGAGATGCTCCTGATCCGCAGGCCGCACAATGTGATCGAACTGACGGATATCGTCAACGAGCTCATCAGCAAAAAGCTGAAAAGCGATAATATTGTGTATGCCCATGTGCGGGAGGTGCGGCTTGAGGCCAAGAGCGGGCTCCCGTGGTCTTTGGACGGGGAGTTTGGCGGGGACATGCCGCAGGCTACGATACATATCCGGCAGCAGGCGGTGGATTATATTCGAAAGGAATCCGATTGACAGAAAACAGAAATATTGTTAAAATAATACAGTGAGAATCCGCAAAAAATTATGCCGCCGGACAGTACCCGTAAGGTATTTTTGGGGGCAGGGCGGAATGCGGGCTCATAATCAGGGGCAGCATGCCGCCCGAAGGTTTTGGGGGATTTTTTGGCCGGGTTGGCGCAAGATTCCCGGTGATACCGGGGACGGGATGCGGGCTTAATATTTAGGAGGTAGTATGTATTACGTAGGTGTAGATTTGGGGACATCTTCCGTCAAGCTTGTCCTGATGGAGGAAAACGGGGAAATCAAGAATATCGTGGCAAAAGAGTATCCGCTGTATTTTCCGAAGCCGGGCTGGTCGGAACAAAAGCCGGAGGACTGGTGGGAACAGTTTGTTATCGGGATGAAGGAACTGCTCGCGGGTGTTGACCACAGCCAAGTGGACGGTATCAGTTTTGGCGGGCAGATGCACGGGCTTGTGATCTTAGACGGGGATGATGCGGTGCTCCGCCCGGCGATTTTATGGAACGACGGGCGCACGCAGGAAGAATGCGACTATTTAAATATCACAGTCGGGCGCGGGAAGATTTCGTCCTACACGGCGAACATGGCACTGACCGGGTTTACCGCACCGAAGCTTTTATGGGTCAAAAAGCATGAGCCGGAGATTTTTGCGAAGATCGCAAAGATCATGCTTCCGAAGGACTATCTTGCTTACCGCCTGTCCGGCGTGCACTGCACGGATGTATCGGATGCTTCCGGCATGCTTTTGTTTGACGTGAAGAATAAGTGCTGGTCAAAGGAGATGCTTGAGATCGTCGGCATCCGCAGGGAACAGCTCGCGCAGATTTTTGAGTCGTATGGGGTTGTCGGAACCCTGACGGAAGCGGCAGCAAAAGAACTTGACCTGCCGCGGGGCGTGCGCGTCATTGCGGGAGCCGGGGACAACGCGGCGGGCGCGGTCGGGACGGGCACGTTAGAGCACGGTATGTGCAGCGTTTCGCTCGGAACCTCCGGCACGGTGTTCATCGCGACGGACGAGTTCGCGGTGGACGATGCGAACGCGATGCATTCCTTCGCGCACGCGAACGGCAAATATCATTTCCTCGGCTGTATGCTCTCCGCGGCATCCGCGAATAAATGGTGGATGGACGAGATCATCGGCACGAAGGATTACCCGAAGGAGCAGGAAGGGATCACGGCGCTTGGAGACAACCAGGTATTTTTCCTGCCATACTTAATGGGGGAGCGGACCCCGCATAACAACCCGAACGCGCGCGGCACGTTTGTCGGTATGACGATGGATACGACGCGCGCAGACATGACGCAGGCGGTGCTCGAGGGTGTCACCTTCGCGCTGCGCGATGCGCTTGAGATCGCGCGCTCATTCGGCGTGAAGATCGAGCGCGTGCGGCTTAACGGCGGCGGGGCAAAGAGCCCGCTCTGGTGCAGGATCGTGGCGAATATCATGGATGTGAAGGTGGACAAGATCAACAGCGCTGAGGGTCCGGGCTTTGGTGCGGCGATCCTCGCGGCGGTCGGCTGCGGGAAGTTCGCGTCGGTGGAGGAAGCTGCCGGGAAGCTGATCAAAGTCGTGGAGACGACAGAGCAGGACGCGGCACTTGTCGCGAAATACGAGGAGAAGTACCAGACATTCCGCAAGATTTATCCTGCACTTGCGCCGGTTTATGACGAGATTGTAAAATAGTATGTGTCCGGCAGGAAAAGAGCGCGGGTTCGCCGCGTGAAACGGATCAAGGCGAGAGAACGCCGGGATGCCGGAAAGGATTGTTGGAACACCGCCGGTTTTTGAAAGGAAGGGGCTGCTGCAAAAAGGCGGTCAGCCACGGGATATGGTTGGGATGTCCATATGCTGTGTGTCTGCCGTGTTTTGTGGCAGCCCTTCCGGGCGGGATGGGGAGCAGGAAGAACCCGCGCGTACCGCAGGTCATGGGCTGTGGCGGTGTTCTGCCATACAGGCAAAGCCGGATTATGGAAATGGAGTGGTCAGAATGGATATTATCGAAAAATTGAGGGTGGAACTTGGAATCCGCAGGGAGCAGGCCGAGGCGGCTATAAAACTGATCGACGAGGGCAATACAATCCCGTTTATCGCGCGTTACCGCAAGGAGGTGACGGGTTCTTTAAACGATGAGGTGCTGCGGAATCTTTCGGAGCGCCTTATTTATCTGCGGGGGCTGGAGGAGAAAAAGGAGCAGGTCATCGGGAGCATTGAGGAGCAGGGGAAGTTGACCGATGAATTAAAAGCAGCGATCCTCGCGGCCGAAACAATGGTCGCAGTGGAGGATCTGTACCGCCCGTACCGCCCGAAGCGCCGCACAAGGGCGACCGTCGCGAAGGAGAAGGGGTTGGAGCCGCTTGCGGACATTATCTGGGCGCAGGAGACGAAAACACCGCTGTTAATCGAAGCAAAAGCCTATGTCAATGCGGGCGGGGAGGAGATGAACCCGGATCAGCGGGTAGCTACTCCGGAAGAAGCTTTGCAAGGCGCAATCGCGCCGGGAATCAACCCGGATCAGCGGGTGGCTACTCCAGAAGAAGCTTTGCAAGGCGCGATGGATATTCTTGCGGAGCGCATTTCGGATACGGCGGAGTACCGCAGCGAGATCCGGGGGCTGACCGCGGAGGCAGGAAGCATTGTCTCGGAGGCGAAGGACGATAAAACAGAATCCGTGTACGAGATGTACTACCACTTCGAGGAGAAGCTTAGCAAACTGGCGGGGCACCGCGTCCTTGCCATCAACCGGGGTGAGGCGGAAAAATTCCTCACGGTTAAGATCAACGCGCCGAAGGACCGCATCCTCACGTATCTGGAGCGCGCGGTCATCAAAAAGGGAAACCCGGTGACACAAGATACATTAAAAGCGGTGATTGCGGACAGTTATGACCGTCTGGTTGCGCCGGCGATCGAGCGGGAGATCCGCAGTGAACTGACGGAAAAAGCGGAGGACGGGGCGATCCATGTTTTCGGGCAGAACCTCGGACAGCTTCTGATGCAGCCGCCGATCGTAGGGCAGGTCGTGCTTGGCTGGGATCCGGGCATCCGCACGGGCTGCAAACTCGCGGTTGTTGACGCGACCGGAAAAGTCCTTGACACGGCGGTGATCTTCCCGGTTGCGGCATCGAAGGCGAAGATTGAGGAGGCAAAGCACATCGTAAAGCGCCTGATCGAAAAATATCATATCACGCTGATCTCGGTCGGCAACGGGACGGCTTCGCGCGAGTCGGAGCAGGTGATTGTCGAATTGTTAAAGGAGCTGAACCAGCCCGTGCAGTATGTGATCGTGAGCGAGGCGGGGGCGAGCGTTTATTCGGCCAGCAAGCTTGCGACGGAGGAATTTCCTGATTTTGACGTGGCGCAGCGCAGCGCGGCTTCGATCGCGCGCCGCCTGCAGGATCCGCTTGCGGAGCTGGTAAAGATCGAGCCGAAAGCGATCGGTGTCGGGCAGTACCAGCACGATATGAACCAGAAGAAACTAAGCGATGCCCTGGCGGGCGTGGTGGAAGACTGCGTGAACAAGGTTGGTGTGGACTTAAATACCGCGTCGGCGGCACTTCTGGAATATATTTCCGGAATCACAAAGGCAGTTGCGAAAAATATTGTGACATACCGCGAGCAAAACGGGAAATTCCGTACGAGGGCACAGCTGTTAAAAGTGCCGAAACTTGGACCGAAAGCGTTTGAGCAGTGTGCCGGCTTTCTGCGCATCAGCGACGGTGAGAACCCGCTTGACGCGACGAGCGTGCATCCGGAATCTTACGGAGCGGCAGAAAAACTTTTGGAGAACCTCGGTTTTACGACAGCGGATATCAAAAAGGTACAGGCCGACATGAAAAGTTCCAGAGGCGCGGCGGAAAAGGCAGTGAAAGAGAAGGGGCAGAAGCAGGCGAAGAACCGTGCAGGGAACCGAAGGGAGAACAAGATCCAGGTGCGCGATACCAACACCGCGATGGGGCAGCTGCTGCAAAAAGCCCTGGCGGCTCCGGGGATTTCGGTTGAAACGGTAAAAGCGGAAAAGGTTTCTGCAGGTGATGTGGGACATAAAAGCGAAGAGGGCGGGCTTTCCAAACTAAGCACATTGGTCCGCGACAAAAAGAAATTGGCAGCAGAGCTTGGAATCGGTGAGATCACGCTGACGGATATCATCAAAGAACTTGAAAAACCGGGACGTGACCCGCGCGATGAGATGCCGAAGCCAATCCTGCGCACGGATGTGCTTGAGATGAAGGATCTGACCGAGGGCATGGTGTTGAAAGGTACCGTGCGCAACGTGATTGATTTCGGCGCTTTTGTGGATATCGGCGTGCACCAGGATGGGCTTGTGCATATTTCACAGATGGCAAAAGGCAGGTTTGTCAAGCATCCGCTTGATGTGGTGAGCGTCGGGGATATCGTGGAAGTGAAAGTTATGAATGTGGATGTGGCGAAGAAGAGGATTCAGTTGACGATGATCCTGTAGTTTGGGTCAAAGTAAAAAGAGACTGCCGTGGCAGTCTCTTTTCTGTTTTTATGGTTCCTGTCCGGGCTGGGAGCCCTCACCGGCAGGATACAGAGGTTCCAGCTCGCTCAGCGTAAAATCAGCGGTGACATTCAGCTTTGGCTTTGCGTTCCGGAAGCCTTTTATGATGCGGTCGCCGATTCCCGTGCAGTTTTCGTAATTCGCGGCGGAAAGCATGATGATGTACTGGCTGACGGAATAGCGGGCATAGACATCCCCGGAGCGCAGCAAGCTGCCGATCGTAGCCTCCATCTTTGCCATAGCGGCGGCCATCAGGGAATGGTCGGGATCTTCCCGGTCAGCGGTCAGGCTGATCAGGCATAAAAATACGGACAGACCATCACGGGAAGCCTTCCGCGCACCGATATGGTATAAGTTTTGGAAAACGGAAAAATCACAGAAGTATGCACTCTTTTTGGCATTCTGTTCACGGAGCCGCTGACGGATGACAGAGAGATCCGCCGTCGGGGAATGCAGCTGTTTTGTGATTTCCTGATATAGGGCGGTAAGCTCATCGGAAGGATTGATCCCGTAGGTATCATAATATAGTTTCATGACACGTTCATATTCCTCCAGGGCTTCCTTCTTTTTTCCTGCCAAGTACAGGCAGCGGATGAGATGGTAACGCACGCCCTCGTCGTACCGGTCAATCGTACAGACTTTGTGGCACAGCCCAATGATTTCCTCGTACCGCTTTGAGACGAGCAACAGACCGATCAGTTCATGGATCGTGCCCAGATATAGGGAGTGGAGATAATCCGAGACCAAAATGGCCCAGTCATCCCCGGGATTTTTTGGAAGGAAGCGCCCGCGGTAGAGCAGGATCGCCCGCTGGTAGTTTTTCAGGCGTTCCGGCATGGCAAGCGTTTGGTCTGAGGCAGCCCCGCAATATTTTTGGAAGAGCTCGGTGTCCAATACAATGGGTACTTCGGGGTTCCATTCATAGCAGTCCCTCCGGTGGAGGATCAGCCTCTTATCCGTGTAGCCAAGCGCATTAAGCGTCGCGCGCGCGCGGTGCAGGATCGTCTTGAGCGCGTTTTCGGAGTCGACCGACTGGCCGGAATCCGGCCAGAGCAGTTTGATCAGTGCGCCATGGCTGATTTCGCGCGAGTGGAAGGTGATCAGGTATTCCAACAAGGTCCAGACTTTTTTCGAACGGTTATCCTGATCGGATATGGTGTTCGGACCGTAGGCCATTGTGAATTCCCCAAGCATATTGATACGTATATAGTCTGACATAAGACACCTCCCTTTCCTGACGGCTATATTATAACTTTTTTCCGGGCAGGTGTCAATAAATTTGTATATACCACGGTTTTTGTATTTTCCTGCCGACTGGGGCACTGGCCGGAAGTTTGCCGGCGCAGGAAATGACAAAGGAAGTTTAATACAGAAATAATCATACTGATTTATTTTGAAATGAAAAATAAAAACGGAGCGGAAACGTATTTTCAGAATATTCTAAGAAATTGTGCTTGCGGATGTGTTCGGAATACGATATAGTAAGCGTAAGAAGGGAAAAAGTATTGGAGGAATGTCGGGACAAAACAAGGCGCTACATTGCCGGGGCACTGCACTGTCTTGGTGAAGGCTGTCTTGTGGAATGGAGGGACTATGGTACAGGGAATGTCCGGGAGAAGCTTAAACGAAATGTGTTCGAGCAGGATATGCGTGGATGAATACCGGGACGGGGAAATGAGGGGCAGAATATACAACCATTATTACGGGGAGCCGCTCGTGTTTTCGAACATCATGCAGATGTTAAAGAAATTGGAGGCGATGCTTGACGGTTTTGAGTATCCGCAGAGAACGATGAAGCAACGCAGCTTTGTGGGGAAGACACAAAAAAGCGAAGGGCAGATGGAATATAATATGCAGCAGCATCCGGCGTGCGAGGAGGAGCGCGGGAAGGTAGCGACTTTTTATGTCAAGGTTATTTTCCGCAAAAACGCGAGCTGGCAGGGTAACGTGAAGTGGCTTGACAGCGGGAAGGATGAGAACTTCCGGAGTGTTTTTGAACTTTTGACGCTGATGGACGGGGCAATGGCATAAAGAGTGTCATGCGGTTGATTTAAGGGAAATTTCATTGTGCTTTCCCGCGGTTTAATGTTATACTTAATGTGATCGGATATTTTCCCGGGCTGCCGCGCTGCCGGCCGGGAAAAACCGTCGGATTAAATTCGGGTGCAGCGTAGAAGACAGGGTGTATATGCAAAAAAGAAAAGCAATCGGGGTATTTATAGGCCGTCCGGATGAGCCGTTCCAGACAGCGTTTTTAAAGGCGGTCGGCAGGGAAGCGTTCCGGAACCATATGGACGTATTGGTATTTTCCAGTATGATGCGCACCGGCGGATATATGGATTACCAGATCGGGGAGGCCAGGCTGATAGAGCTTGTCAATTTCAAGAGGCTGGACGCGGTGATTCTTGTGCCCGACAGCCTTCAGATGATTCCGGACCATGCAGCGCAGGTTGCGGAGCGGATCCGGCAGAACTTTAACGGGGTCCGGGTCAGCATCGACCTTGATATACCGGGGTTTGAGACATTTGCCTGTGACGATGCGGCGGGGGTCTTGGAGGTGGTAAGCCATCTGATCGAAGTGCACGGCTGTACGGACATTGCGTTCATGACGGGACCAAAAGGCCACCCTCACAGCGAAGGAAGGCTCTCCGGGTACCGGAAAGCGATGGCACGGGCGGGGCTTCCCGTTGATGAGGGGCGTATTTTTTACGGGGATTTCTGGTACAACGAGGGGGAGCGCGTGGTGGAGGAGCTTCTTTGCAGCGAGGCGGGGCTGCCGCAGGCAATCGCGTGCGGCAGTGATACGATGGCAGTCAGCATCTGCTATGCGCTGCAGAGAAGGGAAATCCGTGTGCCGGAGGATATCCTTGTGACGGGCTATGATTTCGAACTGCCGGAAACCGGGGAGGAAGCGTTTATCACTTCGGCGGTGAGGGGGATCGACCTGGCGGCGGCAAAGGCAGTACACTATATCATCGGGCAGCTGGATACGGAGGAAAAGAAGAGCACGCTCCGCAAAAAATCCAATCTAAAACTGTTTCAATCGTGCAGCTGCGGCAGGCGGTTCCGGTTTGAGAAGGTGCTGCAGGATAAGCGGGAGGATGATTTTTTTGCGCTGTACAATTTTATGCAGGAAAATTTGCTGATGGCGAAAACACTCCAGGATTGTCTCTGGGAGATCGACGGTTATGCAAGGCAGGCCGGGGAATATGACAAAATGTACATATGCCTGAATCCGGACTGGAGCAGGATGGACGATGAGGAAGGGCAGGAACATGGGCAGGCTGCCTTTGGCAAACATATGATCCTTGCGTTAGATACTGTGAGCGTCCAAGAAAAAAAAGCGGAAGGAAGGCTGGATCTGGAACGGTTTTTTGACACGGCGGATATGCTTCCGGCGCTTGATGCCGACCGGGAGCAGGCAAAGATGTTTTATTTTAGCATGCTTCATTTCGGGCGGCACAGTTTTGGATATGCCGTATTGGAATACAGCGGCAAGAAATGTGTTTTTGAGAAGCATTATCCGTTCTGGATCCGGAAAGTGAATGCCGCGCTCGAATCGCTGCGCCGTGTCTACGCGGTCAGGGATCTTTATGAGGTGGCGCAGCACAAGGCAGTAACGGACGCGATGACGGGGCTTTACAACCGCAACGGTTACAATATTTTGCTGCCGGATATTGTGCAGGGGCTGGCGGAGGATGAGAAGCTTTTGTTCATGCTCTGTGACAACAATGGCCTTAAGTATATCAATGACACATACGGGCATGTCGCGGGAGACGACGTGATCTGTTTATCCGCCGGGATTCTCTCGAAAAAATATTTCGGGGAGGACGTGAGGGAGATGAACTTCCGCATTGGCGGAGATGAGTATGTCAAGCTTGCGGTCGGAAGGTTTGCACCGGGGAGCGTGGAGCAGTGCGTGGAGGGGATCCGGGCGCAGGCAGAGAGCATCAATTCCGCCCATGAGCGGAAGTACCCGCTCTACCTTGCCATCGGATACCGGGTATACGAAAAATCTGAGATTTCATCGCTCGACCAGGTGATGACGGAGGTGGACGCGCTGATGTACCGGGATAAACAGCAGATAAAGAAGGCTTCTGGATTTGACCCGATCCGGAAAGAATAGTTTTTTCCGGTTGCTCATATACTTACCATTAGGAAAAGACAAGCCGGGGACGGATGCCTTGCAGGCGGAAACGGGGTGCTATGAGAGGAAAATGGGATCGGGAAAGATTAAAAAATATTGTGCTTGTCGCGGTGTGCGTTATTTTGTCGGCTGGCGTTTTTATCTATAATTTTTTCGGGAAGGGCAGCGGGGAGGAGAAGCCGCGGGAGGATATCGTCACAGATACCGGTGATAAGGAGCCCGTCTTTACCCCGCATGACTTAAATGAGGGGATTTCAGGGGAAAAGGCGCAGTGGCTTCTCTCCTGTCTTTCGGCGGAGGGGGAGGCAGACGGGGAAGTGCCCGGCGAAAAGCTTACCTGCGGGATTTTCCGTGACCAATTATACGCCTTTTGCGAGGGGGAGGGTTTGGACTATGGCCTGCTGGTAGAAGGATTGCCGGAGCGTCTTTTGCAGGTGAAGGAGGACGATATTGTCTACCTCAGTGAATTTTTAGAAATTTACGAGCAGCTCCTTGGCATGCTTTCTGAAAAACAGGGGGAGGCTTTGGAGGAAGCACGCCCGCTGCCGGAGTACCGTGATTTTTATGTCCTGCTGCTGGAGGATAACAAGCTGTACGATGAAAAAGGGAAGATATACCGCTATGACAAGTGTGAGGATTACAGCGGGATTTTCACTTCGGAAAAGGAGCAGTCCCCCCTGGTTGACCCGGTTGTAAAAAAAGCCCTGCAAGAGTCCGCGCAGCGCACGATGGAGGATTATAAGGACAGGGCGGTGCGGGCGCTCTGTTTTGACGGTCAGATACTGTACATAAAGGAGCGGCTTGAAAAGACCGCGACCGTGCCGAATGTCTGGGTCACCGAGGCCGAAAAAAGCAAGATATCCGTGTTCCTGCACGGCTATGCGGTCGATTACCAGGCAAAACTGCCGCTTGCGCAGGGATTTGAGAATATGGTATGTGACCTGGAGCTTGAGGACGGAAAGATCGTGGGGATCACGGTCAAAAAAGATGTAGTCCAAGGCAAGGTGCTCCTGACTTCGGAAAAGGAGATTGAGCTTGAGGGCTACGGGAGGCTGCCGCTTGCAGAAGATTTCCGGATCTACAAAATATACGGAGATCTGGCAATGGAGAAAACAAACAGGATCCTGGTCGGGTACTCGATCACGGATTTTGTTGTCGCGGACGGAAAAATATGTGCGGCCCTGATCAAGGAGCGGCTGAAAGCGGACACGATCCGTGTACTGATCAACACGAGCGGCTATGAATCCTATTACCATGAGAATATTAAAATGACCGCGGACCGCGAGTTTACGGTCACGCGGGGCGGGAAGAGCCGTACGTACGAGGCGGGGGAGGAATTTAGTGTCTCGTTCGCCGAGGAGAAAAACAGCAAGGAACGCATCTGTGTCGAGACGGTGGGCGGCGAGGGGAAGATCACCCTGTTTTCGGTCAGCCGCTCGTGCGGAAAGCCCGCTTACCGCGGCAGCATGGAGATTGTGGCGGCAAAAGAGGGGCTGATCCTTGTCAATGAGCTGTCGATGGAGGAATATCTGTACGCGGTGATCCCAAGTGAAATGCCGACTTCCTACGGGGATGAGGCGCTGAAGGTGCAGGCGGTCTGTGCGAGGAGCTACGCGTTCAACCAGCTGATGGCAAGCCGTTTCCGCGCATATGGGGCACATGTGGATGACAGTGTGAGCAGTCAGGTATACAACAATGTGGCGGAAAACGAGGATTCTATTCTGGCAGTCAAGGAGACTTACGGATTGGTGGCGGCATATGGCGGTTCCGTTATCACGGCTTACTATTTTTCGACTTCCTGCGGGCACACGGCAAGCATCGGGGAAGTCTGGGAGGGGTCGGGGACGCTTCCTTACCTGACCGGATATCTGCAGAATGAGGAAAAGGAGGAAGTCGATTTTTCCTCGGAGGAAGAGTTCAGGGAATTTATCCTTGCGGATACCGTGGATACATACGACCGGGATTTTTCATGGTACCGGTGGAGCGTAGAACTGCCGTATGAACAGCTTGTAAAGCAGTTAAAAAAAGCGACCGGCCTCTTTTCGGTCACGGGGGTTGAGGTGACAGGGCGCGGGAAGAGCGGGATTGCACTTGAAGTATCGGTCACCGGAAACACGGGGGAGGACGGGAAAGGAACTCAAAAAACAGAGCGGATCCGCTACCAGACTGCCATCCGTACGGCGTTTGCGCCGGGAACGGCAGTGCTTGTGCGCGGGGATGGCAGCGAGGTGAAAAATATGTCGATGCTGCCGAGCGCCTTTGTTGTCTTTGATGAGATCCGGGAGGACGGCAAGCTGAAAGCCCTGCGTCTTTTTGGCGGAGGCTATGGGCATGGAACCGGCATGAGCCAGAACGGGGTCAAGAAAATGACCGAGGCGGGGAAAAACTTCGAGGAGATCATTGCGCATTATTATACGGGGACGGAATTGATCTTTTTATATTGAACGGAAACAATACGGAGTGGAAAGAAGTTTCATCGTCAAAAGCTTCCATGCGGAAAGAATTGCATGAATTAACAGAAACTCCATTATAAAACGAAATGCCGCGCGGGAAAGCCTGATTTCCTGTGCGGCATTCTGCTATTATGGGGAATCGGATTTTGAATTTTGGGAGATCCGCCCGTTTTTCTTTTTCCTGCGCTCCCTGCGGGTGGCGAGAAGGGTGTGGAATGCTTCCCGGATAACAGGGTTTGCGAGCACTTGGTTAATTTCTGCGCCGATGAACATAATGTACATACAGGAGTAGAACCAGAGCATACAGAGCACGACCGCAGTCAGGCTGCCGTAGGTGGCGGAATAATTGCTGAAATTGTCAATGTAAAATGAAAAAAGGTAGGAAAAACCGATCCAGCCCGCCGAGGCGAGGATCGCCCCCGGAAGTTCGGCGAAGAAGGAGGATTTTCGGTTCGGCATCGTGATGAAGACGAGCGTGAAAAAAAGGATCATCAAACAGAAGCCGACGAGGGTGCGCACGCTGATGATCAACAGTGCCATCTCCGAAAGGATCGGGATATGCTTCAGGCAAAAAAGGTAAATCTGGTTGCCGAAGACGAAGAAGAACAGCACTGCGACGACAAGCACGGCGAAGAGCAGCGTGTAGAGTGCCGCCAAGATGCGGGTAAAGAAATAACTGCGCTTCCCGCTTGCGCGGTAGATGGCATCCAACCCCCGCACGACGGCGTAAAAGCCTTTTGAGGAGGTCCACAGCGTCGCGATCGCGGTGAGGGAGAGCACCGTGCCGTTTGATTTTTCCAGAAGCTCATCCAGGATGTCCGATATGTAGACGGAGACCGTCTGCGGAAATACGGATTCGATGGCGGAAAGCAGCTCCGGTTTCGAGAACGGGAGGTAGTTTAAAAGTGTCAGTAAAAACATTGCAAACGGAAAAAAGGATATGATAAGGAAAAAGGCGGCCTGCGTCGAAAAAGCACTGACATTGTCAGAGCTGAGTTTTTTTGAAAATGAATCGATTAAGCGTACCAGTGAACGTATCATGAAACCTCTCCTTTTTGCATCTGATGTTACCTGAAAAATGTATTCTTTACCATTTTAACAGAAAAAGGATGAAAAGTATAGTATTCTTTTTGGGGCGGGAAACGAGGCTGCGCATAAATTGCGAAAAAACGGGGATTTTAAGCTTAGCGGGCAAGCAGGAAACAAGAATGCAAAAGGCGCTTCCTGCCAAAGGAGACAGCATCCGGCAAGAGTGATTTTCAGGGGCTTGATGCGGAAAGGAGTGAGTGAGGAATGCAGCAACAGGAGGAAAAAGCGCTTGGGAAACAGAGCTTTTTGTTCGGGCGCGGAGTTTATGTGGGCGGTATGGCGAGCGTGGCGGGAAAGCTGGAAAGCGAGGGGCCGCTCGGCGCGTATTTTGATATTACATCCGGGGATGATATGTTCGGTGGGAAAACCTGGGAGGAGGCGGAGAGCAACATGCAGCTTTCCGCGGCGAAAGCCGCGATTGACGATGCGGGGCTTAAGGCAGATGACATCCGCTATATGGCGGGCGGTGACCTGCTTGGCCAGCTGATTGCAACTACTTTTGGCGTAGAGAAGCTTGCCATCCCGTTAATGGGGCTTTACGGGGCATGCTCCACAATGGGGGAAGCATTGCTTGCGGGTGCGGTTTTGGTGGACGGCGGGTATGCGAAACATACACTTACCATTACGTCAAGCCATTTTGCCGGGGCAGAAAAGCAATTCCGCTTCCCGCTCGCGTACGGAAACCAGAGGCCGATGGCGGCGACCTGGACGGTAACGGGAAGCGGCGCGGTTGTGCTCTCGGATGAGAGGAAGAAATACCGTGTGCGCCTATATGGCGCGACGATGGGGCGGGTGATTGATTACGGCGTGAAAGATTCAATGAACATGGGGGCGTGCATGGCACCTGCGGCATGTGATACGATCTACCAGCATTTAAAGGACTTTTCCAGAAAGCCGGAGGATTATGACCGGATTGTCACCGGGGACCTCGGCGTGGTCGGAAAGGAAATCCTGATCGCGCTTTTGCAGGAGAAGGGTTATGATATCACAAAGCAGCATATGGACTGCGGGATTGAAATTTATGACGCTTCCACCCAGAAGACCGATGCGGGAGGCAGCGGCTGCGGCTGCTCGGCAGTCACGCTGACCGGGTATCTCTTAAAGAAAATATCCGAAGGTGCCTTAAAGCGTGTGCTCTTTGTCCCGACCGGAGCCCTTTTGTCCACGGTCAGCTTCAATGAGGGCAACAGTGTGCCGGGGATCGCGCACGCCATCGTGCTGGAGCATTGCGGGGACTAGGCGGACGGGTCACGGGGATGTGCTGTGGCCGCATTTGTCAGGTCAGAAGGGGAGAAGATATGACACGACAATGAACCGGGGCTGTTTTCCGGTGTGAGGAAAGGGGTGTTTCGATGGATTATCTGATAGCATTTTTGGTGGGCGGGGCAATCTGTGCGCTGGTGCAGATTCTGATGGATACGACAAAGCTCCTGCCGGGCAGGATCATGGTCATCCTTGTCTGCCTCGGCTCCCTGCTTGGGGCGCTTGGGCTCTACAAGCCGTTTTCGGAATGGGCGAAGGCGGGTGCGACGGTTCCTCTCGCAGGCTTTGGGAACATGCTGTTCCAGGGTGTGAAGAAAGCAGTGGATGCGGACGGCTTTCTGGGGCTGTTCAAAGGCGGGCTCTCGGAGACTGCCGTCGGTATTTCCGGGGCGCTGCTGATCGGTTATCTGGCCGCGCTTATTTTCAAATCAAAGCCGAAGCTTCCGTAGACGGAAGATAAAGGTCATAGCAGTGCGGGCTTGGGATATATAAAACGATGTAAAGCATGCGTTGGGATGGATTTGTGTCTGTCCGAAAGAAACAAAAAATCGTGCGGTCAGGGAAAACTCCTGGCCGCACAATTTTTTGTTTTTTGCCTTTTCTATTCGTCCGGGAGACTGTCCTCCGTCCCGGTTCCGCTTTCCTCATCCCCTTCCTCCGGATTTCCCGGCTCAATCGGCCGGCCTGTATCGGCGGGAGGGTTTGGCGTGTCCGAGTCGTCCGGGATATCGGAAACATCCGGAAAGTCCGGAAAATCAGGAAAATCCGGGAAATCAGGATCGGACGGATCCTCCCCGGTATCCGGCGGGAGCACGGTCTCTGCAGTGTGGATCGTGCAGGTCACAGCATCCTCCCCGGCCGGCAGGATGTTCGGCGTATCATAGGTCGGAGAGGTTTCTTCCTTGATCAGGTAAACCTTTTCCGTGGTTGTTTCTGCCGGGCAGTAGACACTTGCTAACTGGTCGGAAACGGTGCAGATGGATGCCTTGACATGGCAGGTACATTTCTCGGTCGGCACGGTTCCCTTTGCGAAAATCTCGGTCTTTACGGCATCCACCTGGTCACACAGCCCGGTGACCGCGAGGTTGCCGCATTTTGTACAGATTGTCGCGCGCAGGATGGAATCCGGCATGGCAAAGCTGGTTGCCTCCTTCTCCTTGACGACGTGGATCTGTTCCATGATCTTGCGCCACATATGCTGGTGGTAATTCCGGTTGATCTGTCTTACATTGTTGTCAAACCCGGTCCAGATTGCCGCCGTATAGTATGGGGAATAGCCGACAAACCAGAGGTCGGTATAGTGTGACGAACCGGTCTTTCCGGCGATCGGCATGCCGGAAAGCTTTGTTTTCAGGTCACTGACATATGCCTTGTATTCCTCGTTGGCAGATGCTTCCTCATCGGTTGTAATGCCAAATTTGCGTTTTGCGTACACGGAGATATAATCGTTTACTTCCCCCTGCTTAAATGCGAGGTTGGTTCCCGTTCCAAGCGTTGTCGTATCCTGCATCGCGTTGGTCAAAAGATAGGCCGTCGAGGTCTTGATGACCTGTGTGGACGCGGATTCGTTTGAGAGCAGGACTTTGCCGTTATGGTCGACAACCTTGGTGTAAAATACGGGGCGGTTGTAAATGCCGTTGTTTGCGATGGTCGCGTACGCCGCCGTCAGCTCCAAGTTCGTGACACCGTTCGTGATACCGCCGAGTGCAAGCGGGATTCCGATATCGCTGTAAATCTTACCGTTATCGTCCGTCTGGGACTCCACAAGGGTCGTAAAGCCGAGCTTTTTGAGGTAATCAAACGATACCTGCGGTGTGACCTGTTCCATAATGCGGCAGGCGACGATGTTCATGGAGCGGTAGATGGCGCGCCGGATCGGGGTCAGGCCCTCATAGATATCGCCGTTCCAGTTTGTGACCTTTGTGGTGGTTCCCGGATAGTGGTATTCCGCGTCATCCGCAACCGAAGCGAGCGTCATTCCGGCAGTGTCGAGCGCCGGGAGGAAGGAGGCAAGCACCTTAAACGTGGAGCCTACCTGCCGCAGCGTTGTCGTGGCGCGGTTTAGGGTAAGGCTCCCGGTCTTTTCGCCGCGGCCGCCGTAAACCGCCATCACATGCCCGGTCTTCTGGTCAATCACAACGAAGGAAGACTGCGGCTGCAGTGTGTAGATGCGCGGGCGTTCCGCCAATATCGAATCGCCCTCTTCCATGACCGAGGCGATGAATTTGTCAATCATTTCGTTCAGCAGATCCGGGTCGGTCGTATAGCGGCTGATGCCCCGGTGGCTGGAACGGTAATTCTCATGGTAGAATTTCAGGTCAGAATCGTTGTAGTCCGCGTAATAGTTCAGGATATGGCCGAACTGATAGTGCTCCGGGGTCTCGTCCGCTTTGAGGATGGAGACGGAGTAATCCTGTGTCAGCTCGTAAAACGAACCGGTCTCGTTGCCAAGCTCAGGGAAATTGGACTCATCGCAGTAGACGGAATCCACAACGGCCTGGATATCCTTGTCCTGTGTCGTGTAAATGTCAAGACCGCCGCTGTATACAAGGTCTTCCGCGAGTTCCGGGGAGTAACCGGCCGCCTCAAGGTCGTCGAGCACTTGGCGGATGACCTCGTCGTTAAAATACGAGTAGTAAACTTCCTCGTTGTTTTCATAAGCGTAATTTTTGATGCGCGCGTAAACTTCGTCGTTGATGGCCTCATCAAATTCTGCCGGGGAGCACAGGCCAAGCTCCAGCATTTTTTCAAGGCAGCTCTGGCGGCGTTCCGCGTTTCTCTCCGGGTAGGTGATCGGGTTCTGGCGGACAGGGGAGAGTGCAATCGCAGCGATCACGGCGGATTCGGAGAGCGTCAGTTCCCACACGTTTTTGCCGAAATAATTCAGCGCCGCCATCTGCACGCCGAAGGAGCGGTTGCCGAGGTTGATGTTGTTCATGTAGGCAACTAATATTTCGTCCTTGGTGTAGGCATCCTCGAGCTGGATCGCTAGGTACTGCTCCTGCACCTTTCGCGTGATCTTGTCGATCGCGTATTTTTCGTTTCCGTAGCCGAACACGCGGATTTTTAAGAGCTGCTGCGTGATTGTACTCCCGCCGTAGTCGAGCAGGCCGCCGGTGTGGTTGAGAACGGATTTGATGCCGGAGTAACCGGCGCGCACGATGCCGGGCAAGTCAATGCCGTCGTGCTCGTAGAAACGCTCGTCCTCAATGGCGACAAAGCAGTCTTTTAAGACCTTGGGAATCTGCTCGGAGGTGACAAGGATGCGGTTTGACTCCACGCCGACGACGGTGCCGGAAACGGAGCCGTCGCTGTAATAAATATGGGTTGTGAACTTCTCCGGGTCAATGTTGATCTGGGAAAGTTCGGGCGCGTCGTCAATCATACCTTTCATTGCGCCGAAGACCGAGACACAGGCAAAGATGCCGAATGCGAGCACTGCGATCAGCGCTGCCCGGAACGCGAATACCCGCGATTTGGATACAAGGCGCTTTGACCAGGATTTGATCTGGTGCTGTTTTTTTATAATGCCTTTTTTGCTGAAATCCATAAACATACCTCATTTCTGCATGGGGCGGGATCCTTGCCCCATGTTATAAAACTACATGCATTTTGCCGGCCCTGATACCGGGCAGGCGGAATGCAGTCTGCGGATAACCCTTAGTATAGCACAGCTTTCCTGTTTTGGCAAATTTTAATGCGGAAACAGAAGAAGCTTTCCGTCAAGAACCGCAAAGAAGCTTTCCTCGCCCGCCACAATGGCTGCCCTGGCGTTCGTGGCCTCCGTCAGCTTTTGGGTGAGCAGGGCTTCCTCCTTCCCCGTTACAAAGAGTGTAACCGTGACGGTGTCCGTATATTCCGTGGATAGGAGCGGAATTTTTTCGGAGGCGGCGATGTACTGCAGTTTCCCGAAATCGGTGTAGCTGGTAGTGATTGTGAGATGCCTGCCGAAGCTTTTCTCGATGACGGCGGAGGCGGCAAGCCCCGCCTTGACTGCCGCCTGATAGGCTCGGACAAGGCCGCCGGTGCCAAGGAGCACGCCGCCGAAATAGCGCGTCACTACGACTGCCGCGTCGTGGATGCCTTCCGAAAGCAGGACATCGAGCATCGGCCTTCCCGCGGTCTTGGCGGGTTCCCCGTCATCACTGCAGCGGGAGAGTTCATTGTTTGCCCCGATGACATAGGCAGAACAATTATGTCTGGCATCCCAGTATTTTTTCTTTGTCTGCTCGATAAAGGCAAGTGCGTCCTCCTCGCAAGATACTGGATGCACGGTGGCGATAAAACGTGATTTTTTTTCTGTGATTTCACCGCAGCCGCCGGTATAGACGCAGCGGTAAGATTCTGTATTCATGGCAGGACTCCTTTTTGTATGGGGCAGGTGCCGTCGGTTGATCAGCCCTCTCTTGACAAAAGGCCAAGTTTTCATTATTATTATAATGTTCCAACAAACGATTATAGCAAAAAAATGGAAGATGTGCAAGTGAAGGTGCGAAGAGGATGAGAGGGAAGAAATTATTCGGGAGGAAGTTTTGGTCGGCGCTGCCGATGCTTTTGTTCATGGCCGTGATATTTTCATTTTCGGCAAAGACGGCGGCGGAATCGTCCAAGAGCAGCAATGTGTTTGTGGAAGTGCTGATGGATGAACGTTTCCCGTGGGCGGAGCAGGAGAACCAGGCCGCGGTCCACAGGACGCTCTCGTTCCTCGTGCGCAAATGTGCGCATATGGCGGAATACGCGGTGCTGTCCATGCTTGTGCTTTACTGGCTGTTTTCCTTTTCGGTATCGTATCGGGCGCGCGTGGGCATCGCGGCACTTATTAGTATCTGTTACGCTGCGAGTGATGAGTTCCACCAGCTTTTTGTGCCGGGCCGAAGCGGCCAGGTGCGCGATGTGCTGATTGACGCGGCCGGAGCTTTGCTGGGATTGCTTTTTGTGAGCCTGATCCGCCATCTGGCGGGGAGACGGCATGGGGGCACAAAAGATCCGGAAACAAAATCCTATACGGGCGGGTGAGCGGATGCCATGCCGCTTTCCGGGCAAAATTGTCCGCGCGGGATACAGGTGGGGAAGGGCAAAAGGTTATTGTTGTCACGCGAACCGGTTTGTCCCTTCGTCATATCGGTAATTGATGGCGGCGAGCTTTTCGGTGAGTTCCTCCCGGTCGATGTCTAGATCTTCGCAGAGTGCGTCAAGGGAAGGATAAAAATCGCGCAGCTTTAGGTTGATGTAGCTTAAAAGCATCACAGGGTCATTTGGCAGCATAAAAATACCTCCGTAGGGATTCTTTTTCATTATGGCAAAGATATTATAGCACGGGACAGGGCATTTGGAAACCGGAATTTTGGAACTTTTGAATGTGCCGGGATTTTGGCGGGGAAAGGGGGCATCATGGATTTATTTGATTATATGCGGGAGAAGGAACGGGAGAATGAATCCCCGCTCGCCTCGCGCATGCGCCCGCGCACGCTGGAGGAGGTGGCGGGGCAGGAGCATATCATCGGAAGGGACAAGCTGCTCTACCGCGCGATCAAGGCGGATAAGCTTGGTTCCGTGATTTTTTACGGGCCGCCGGGCACGGGCAAGACGACGCTCGCGAAGGTGATCGCGAATACGACGAGCGCGGAATTTCTGCAGATCAATGCCACGACCGCAGGGAAAAAGGATATGGAGGAGGCCGTGCGGTCGGCAAAGGATGCCCTCGGCATGTACGGGAAGAAAACAATCCTGTTTGTGGACGAGATCCACCGCTTCAACAAGGGGCAGCAGGATTACCTGCTCCCGTTCGTGGAGGACGGGACGGTAGTGCTCATCGGAGCCACGACAGAGAATCCATATTTTGAGGTCAACAGTGCACTGCTCTCTCGCTCGCTGATTTTTGAGTTAAAGCCGCTGGCAGCAGAGAATATCGCGGCACTTTTGATGCGCGCGGTGTCGGATAAGGAGCGCGGTATGGGGGCTTTTGGGGCGGAGCTTGATTCGGACGCGGCATATTTTCTTGCGGACGCGGCGAACGGGGACGCGCGCTCGGCACTCAATGCCCTGGAACTTGGTGTGCTCACGACTGAGCCGGGTACGGACGGAAAGATCCACATTACAACCGGTGTCGCAGCCGAGTGCATCCAGAAGAGGACATTGAAGTATGATAAAAAAGGGGACAACCATTATGATACGATCTCCGCATTCATCAAGAGCATGCGGGGTTCTGACCCGGATGCCGCCGTTTATTATCTGGCCCGGATGCTCTATGCGGGGGAGGAAGTTGCCTTTATCGCGAGGCGCATCATGATCTGCGCGGCGGAGGATGTCTCAAACGCCGACCCGAATGCTCTCGTGGTGGCCACGGCGGCAGCCGCGGCAGTGGAGAGGCTTGGGATGCCGGAGGGGCGGATTGTGCTCGCGCAGGCGGCGGCTTACGTGGCGTGTGCCCCGAAGAGCAACTCCGCCATCATGGCGATTGACGCGGCGATGTCCGCGGTGGAGAAAGATAAGACCCCGCCGATCCCGCCGTATTTGCAGGATGCGCATTATCCGGGCGCGGCGGGGCTTGCGCGCGGTATCGGCTATCGGTACGCGCACGATTACGAGAACCATTATGTCGACCAGCCGTATCTGCCGGACATTTACAGAGGCAGGAGGTTTTACATACCGTCGGACAACGGTTATGAGAAGAATATACAGGAATATTTTAAGAAGATCGGAAAGACTTGGGAGCCGGGGCAGGATGGATAGATATGTAAGGCCGCACAAGGCGGCGGATAAGGAGGAGCGATGAAAAAGAAAACAAAGGGGTTAAGGATTGCGGCGATCGTCTGTGTGGTGGCGTTACTTGGTATGTATGTGGCGACGTTTGCCGCGGCAGTTACGGCGAAGCCATACTCAGGCAACCTGTTTATAGGCTGTGTACTATGCACGATTTTTGTGCCGATATTCCTGCATGTCCTGATCCGGATGTTTGCGATCATGACCGAGCGGCAGGAAGGGGATACAACGCTGTATGAGATCCACCGGACGCTCAGGCGCAAAAGAGAAGGGCTGGATGGGGCTGGTTCCGCCCGGACGGAGGAAGAAAAAGCCGGACGGAAGAATTCTTAAAATTTTTTAAAAAGTAAAATACTGGCGTATTTTGCTGGACAAGGAAAAGGAAATCTGCTATAATAGCGTGGAAATGTGAGGGTGCTTTTACCGGGAGAGGAAGGCCTTCCGGAAAGTCCCGTGCCGTTTTGCGGCGGAATGTGAGGAAATATGCATAGAATAATGATTGTCGCGGAGACGCAGAGCTATATCATTATGTCCCTGAAAAAGAAATTTGAGGAACTCTCCTACGAGGTTTTGCTCGTGAGGGCGAATATGGACGCGATCAGCCGGCTGGAAGGTTCAAGTTCCGCCATGCTGATCTATGCCGACGGGGAGCTGGCAGGGCAGCAGCAGGCATTGAATTATATCAAGGACAGGGCCGTCGAGGATGACACGGCGATTTTTATCATGGGCGATCCGGACGATATCGCGGCGGTCGAGAACCTGATACCGAAACATATGGTGCCGATGGAATTTAAGCGCCCGATCAATGTCGCGGACGCGAGTGCGGAGATTGACAATTATGTAAACAAATACGGAAAGCATAATAAAAAGAAGATCCTGGTCGTGGATGATTCCGGCGCAATGCTGCGCAACGTGAAGGGGTGGCTTGAGGATCACTATCAGGTGATCCTTGCCAATTCCGGGATGATGGCGATCAAATATCTGACGCTGAACCGCCCGGATCTTGTGCTGCTCGATTACGAGATGCCGGTCTGTGACGGCAAACAAGTACTGGAGATGATCCGCACGGAGACGGAGTTTGCGGACATTCCCGTGATTTTTTTGACAAGCAAGGGGGACAAGGAGAGCGTTTTGGAGGTCATGGCATTAAAGCCGGAGGGCTATCTGTTAAAGACCATGCCGCCCGCGGATATCATCCATGCCGTGGACGAGTTTTTTGAGCGGAAGAAGGCGCTCGGCGGCATGGGCTAGGTTCCGTGCAAAAAAGGAACTGCCACATGGTATGGCAGTTCCGAAAAAGGGGAGGATAAGTATTTTTATCTTATCTTCTGTAATTGCCGGAACCGGAGGGGGAATTCCGGAACCGGCACCACTCTTAAGTGGATATTTCCAGTATAACCGCATTTTTTGATTCTATGCAGAAAATTTGAAAGAAACGAGGGATTATTATGAGTTTATTACAGGAATGGAGAGAAGAAGCCTACTCAAAGGATATGAACAAGAAGGAGGGGCAGCTTTACTGGGGGAGTTATTTTTCCGTCGAGCAGGGGATTTATGAGAAGCTGCTTGCCGCCCCGGACGAGGTGGTGACCGGCACGGTAAAAGGCCTGGCGGAGAAGTACGGCACTTCGGTCAAGATCATGACGGGCTTTTTGGACGGCATCAATGACAGCCTTATCCACCCGAACCCGATCGAGGAAATGACGGAGGATACGGAGGTCAATCTGGGTTTTAATAAGGAAATCCTCTATAAGGAGATGGTGAAGGCGGAGGCAGACTGGCTCTACAATCTCCCGGCATGGGATGAACTGCTCACGAAAGAGCGCAGGAAGGAGCTGTATCTGGAGCAGAAGAAGTCCGGCACGGTCGTGAAGGAAAAGAAGATCGGAAGGAATGACCCATGCCCTTGCGGAAGCGGGAAAAAGTACAAATTCTGCTGTGGAAAGACAGTATAAAACCGGAAAAAAAGCAAACGCTTTACGCGGGGAAGACCGATGGCCGGCGGCAGGGAGAACCCTGTGGCCGGTCTTTCTGCTTATTGGGAGGCGAAGTTCTGAGTTTTGCGCGGAACGCCGCCTCCCAATAAGCGCAGGATTTTTTACGGCGATTTCTGTATTGGCAAGAGTGATAATGAGACGAGGTGCATAATGGGCAGAAGAAGGGGAGGATTGGATTTTACAAGGGATTCCCACCGGGGAAGAAGGAAGATAAAGGGCGGGGAAATTGTTTTGATGCTGTTTATTTTTCTTGTTGCGCTCGCGGTGGGAGCGGCGGTTTTTCTGGCGTTAAAAGAGCGTATGAACCAGCCGGACGCTCAGGAGCCGACCGCGGCACCCCCTCCGACCCCGACCGCGGCCACCCCGCTTCCCACACAGGAAGGGACGGAGGAGGAGCCGGGAGCGGCGGGGCCTTTCGGAATGTGGAGCGTGCCTGCAAAGGAGGATGAAGTGGAGGTGGTCATCCCTGCGGAGGAACTCTGGATGGAGGATTTTGTCGATACAAGAACCCCGACGAGGGTAAAAGGGATCTATGTGACCTCGGACGCGGTGAAGAACCGGATGGATTACATTTTGAAACTGATCGACGAGACGGAGCTGAACACGGTCGTCATTGACATCAAGGATGATGACGGGCGAATCACTTACGCGATGACGGGGGAATTGATCGACCGTTTCGGCACTGCGCGATCCTTTATCCCGGATATCGAGAAATTTATCCGCACCATGAAGGAGCATGATGTCTATCTGATCGCCCGTGTCGTCACATTTAAGGATCCGCTGCTCGTGCGCACGAAACCGGAACTTGGACTGCATTTGAGCGACGGAAGCGTGTACAAGGATTACAAGGGGCTTGGGTGGCTGAACCCTACCGAGCAGGAAGTGCTTGACTACTATGTTGAAATCGCGCAGAATATTGCGGATATTGGTTTTGATGAGATCAATTTTGACTACGTCCGTTTCCCGACGGAGGGAAAGATATCGGAGCTTGTGTACGGAGACGGGGAGATGACGAAGATCGAAGCGGTTTCCGCGGCGGTAAAATATATGTGCGAAAAGATCAAGCCCATGGGGATTTTTGTTTCTGCCGACCTGTTCGGCGCGGTGATCCGAAGTGCCGTGGACCAGAGGATCGTGGGGCAGGATTATCAGGAATTGGCACTGTATCTTGACTATATCTGCCCGATGATCTACCCGTCGCATTATTCGGACGGTTATTACGGCATCGCGCACCCGGACACGGAGCCGTACAAAATGATCTACGCGGCGCTTTCGGATTCAAACAAGGTGCTATCCGGTATTCCGGACTATAGAAAGCGCGCTGAGGTGCGCCCTTGGCTGCAGGATTTTACGGCTTCCTACCTGCGGCACTACATCAAATACGGGCCGAAGCAGGTGAGGGAGGAGATCGAGGCGACCTATGACAGCGGGCATTCCTCTTGGCTTTTGTGGAACGCGGCAGTCAACTATACGGCGGGTGCACTGATGACGCAGGCGGATGCCGATTATGCCTATGAGCACCGCCCGACCCCGACCCCAAGTCCGACCCCGACCATCGCGATACCGACGAAATTGCCGAACGCGGGGCAATATATTGATTCTCCGTGGAAAAAAGAAGACGAAGAATAAACAGGCTAAAGAATTTGCGAGGTTATGCCGATATAAAGGAAAAGGGGTGGAAACAGCCGTATGTTGGAATGGAGGGATAAAATGCAAGGAAAAAAGAGAAAGTTGCTTGTCCTTTTGCTTTTGGTGGTCATGGCTGCGGTAGCCGTGCCGCTCGCAAGGGTTCAGGCGGCAGGGTCTCCGCTTACGATTGTGGAGATTGACTACGAGAAAGAGACAATGTTGGTTTCCAGCGGGAATTCGGATTCGTATCTGTATTATTCGGATGCGAAGAGGAAGAACTGGGAATGCGCCGGGACGTTTGACGCATCCGGGCGCTTTGTGCTTGATATTTCCTGGGTGAGCAAGACAAAGGATTATGTGCTCGTGCTCAAGGGGGATAAGTCAGGGGAAGTCTCGGTCACGTTGCCGAAGCAGGATCGGTCGTTTAAGGCTACCTATAATTTTATGAAGGAAAGCCTTACGTACCAGAATGCGGAAGGGCGTGAGGTTTACTGGCGCAAGGCGGATTCCACAGTCTGGAAGAAGGTGGAGATGGACACCGCGACAAGGGATGCGTTCCGCAGGCTTTATGCGAGGGGCGCGTACATCTACCTGCGTACCGGGCAGGTGAAGGGCAGCGGGAGCAATGCGGGATCCCGGCCTTCCAAAGAAGTGAAGCTTTCCCTGACAAAACAGGCGGCAGCACCAAAGCTTACGGTCAAGCTTCCGGGCACGGTCACGGTCAATGACAAGATGGAATATCAGGTAGAAGGTGCGGATACGTGGACGGCGTGCAGCGGGAAGACGCTTGATATTGCGAAGACCGCGACAAAGGCTTTTTACCAGGACACTACGCCGGGCAGTGAGACGAAGATATTCCTCCGCGTGGCGGCGACGGAGAAAAAGCTTCCTTCCGCGAATGCGGTGCTCACGGTGCTCGCGCAGGCGGCAGCACCGACGGATATAAAGAATGAGTTTATCAACACATCGACTCTCCAGCTTACTATCGAGGAGATCAAGGACGACGAGGGCAATGTGACAAGGGAGAAGCCATCGAGCAAAAATCCATATGAATACACGGTCGTGGAGGATGGTTCGCAGCCGAAGGAGGACGCGAAGTGGACGGCGATCACGTCAGAAAAAGTCCAGATTAGTGCGACGAAAGCCCCGAAGGATGCGGCGGTCTATATCCGTAAGCGCGGTCAGCTGGATGGCACTGCGGCATGGCAGCCGGAATCCCTGTCCTATAAATATGTGGTAGAGGAGTACCCGGCAGGCGGAACACTGACCGTGGATGCAGATACCGATGCAGCGTACATGAAAGAGGGAGTCCTTTATCTTGTAAAACAGGAGGGGGCGCAGGCATCGGGCCTCACGTTTGGCATCGTTTTGACGGAACAGTTCAAGGACAATGATATTTCGGGCATTACCTGCGGCGGCAAGAGCCTGAAGTTTACGTCGAGCAAGTCGGCGGACGGTCTGCGCATCAACGCGGAGATCACGGATACTTCCGAATACGAGGGGGCAGTGGAGACCCGCGATAAGGAGCAGACCGTGAAGATTACGCTGAAGAACGGTGAAGTGATCGAAAAAGTGAAACTGACGATCCTTCATGGGGCATCCGTGAAGCTTGCGAAGACTTTCTCCGTCACGCACGGGCTCGAACCGGACAGTCCGTATGAGTTTATTGTAGTTCCGGGGCTGACCCTTGAGAAGACGGGGGAGGAGTACGGAAAGACAACGGTAGCGAAGTTGAGCTTTATGGGCGAGGAGATCACATCGTACACAAACAGCACGGAAACGGACGGTTCCTACAAGATCGGGATTACGGCAGCTGTTTTCAACAGTGCATTTTTAAGGAGGGATACGGAGCTTGACAAGGCGTATCCGCTGACGATTGAGATGAGCAACGGCCAGAAGCTTGCAAAGGGCGTGAGTGTGAAGCTTTATGAGGATGTAAAGGCAGAGGTTGAGCAGTCCTATACCAAACCGGTCGGGACGGAACTGGAAGAAGATATCGTGCTTAAGCTTACCACGACGAAGACGGCAGTCAGCGTCACCGGGGCGACCTGGAACGGTCAGCAGATCGCGATGCTTGCCGAGCAGAGCGGCAATACCGTGACGGTTACGTTAAAACATGAATCGTTGAATGCATTGACATTGCCTGTTGCCGGACAGGGATGCACGGCACCGATCATATTTACGGTCGATAACGGCAATGGCAAGAAGAGTTTGGCAAGCTTGGTTTACTGGCTGACATTGACACCGTAATCAAGACATGTTTGAGCTGGGAGGCCAGAAGCCCAGGTTTCTGGCCCGAAAGCCCCAAAGATGGAACATGCGGTGGGGCTTTTGCATGATTCAAGTGCCGTTTAAGCGGCGGAATGAGAGGAATTATGAAGCTGAGAGGAAAATTACAACGCCTGCTCTTTGTACTTTGTATCGGTCTTTTGTCGGTTACCGCGAGCCGCACGATGCGCCTTGCGGCAGCGGAAGAAGGCGGGGAAGAGAATCCGGTTGAGCAGGTAAAGCCGGTTCGTGTTGATTTTGAGGAACTTTGGCTTGAGGTGGATGCCGGGGATAATACTGCGGTATATTACAGTGACCGGGCAAAGAAAGTGTGGTCGGAGGCTTTGCCGGGGGCAGATGGGAATTATCTCATTGATATTTCCTGGATAAAGGGAACTTCGGCGGCAGAGATTACGCTGAAGGGTGACAAAAATGAGGAAGTTGTCTCGGTGCAGCTGCCGGCGAGGGAGAGCAAGTACAAGATAAAATTTGACAAGGTGAAAGGGGTGCTCACCTTTACGTATCTGCCGGACAGTGTGACGGAGATTCAATGGCGGAAAGCGACCTCCTATGATTGGCAGACGGTTTCGGTCGAGGATGCGGTTGACCCGGATTCGGAGTTTGCGGAGGAACTTGATAAACTGCGCGTGGCAGGCGCGTCCATCTATGTGCGGACGGCAGGAAGCGAGTGTGAACTTGAGGCGGACGGCACATTGGATGCGGGGATCCGTCCGGGTAAGGAAATCAAGCTGAGTATCACGAAGCGCGGAAGTGCTCCGAAAGTGAAGATTGACGGCAGCAGGCTGACGTTGAATACGACAAATTCGATGGAGTATTCCACCGACGGGGGACGGACTTGGGAGCCGGCAGAGAAGAAGCTGGCACTTTCAAAAGTAGCACCGGGTGCGCTTGGGGCATCTGCGCAGGATGTGGTAGTCTGGATCCGTAAGAAGGCAACCTCGAGATCCCCGTATTCCAAGCTTTTTGTGCTGGAAGTGCCGGCACAGAGAAGCGCGCCGGCCGGTGCGGAGGTTACTTATGAGAGCAGGGACGGAAAGTTCTGGCTGACGTTTACGCAGGCCAGCAAGACCTCTCCTTACGAGTACACGGTAGTCAAGGCCGGAAATACACTTGATATATCAAAGGCATCGTGGAAATCGGTTGTAGCGGCAAAGACAATCTCGGTATCCGAGAAAACCGCTCCGGCAGGAAGTAAGATCTACGTGCGCAAAAAGACCGTGAAACAAACGACGACCACGGAGTTTGAGCTTGCTTCGGCGACGATGGAGATCAGCGTCAGCTATTGAGAAGAATGACAAAAGAAAGCGGCAGCGGTGTGATTTATCGCCCCCATGTGCATGGGGCTTCAGGATAAATTTCAGCGGTTGACGTTTACAAAAAGAAGCAGGAATGCATTTCCTCAGAAAAGCATTCCTGTTTCTTTTGTTTATCTTAATTGACCGCCTGGCATCGCTTATTCCACAGTTACCGACTTTGCCAGATGCCTTGGCTGGTCAACATCCAGCCCGCGCAGGTAGGAAGTATTGTAAGCGATCAGCTGCAATACGACCGCTGCCGCAAACGGCGCGAAGCGGTCGGAGATTTCCGGAAGATTCACACGGAAATCGTAAAGTTCTTCTTCAACCACGGCATCCGCTGCGGCAACCAATATCACAAAAGCCCCGCGTGCACGCACCTCTTTGATGTTGGATACCATTTTTGCAAGGACATCATGCTGCGTCGCGAGTGCGATGACCGGTACTTCCGATGTGATCAGGGAAAGCGTGCCGTGTTTTAACTCCCCGGCAGCGTAAGCCTCCGAGTGGATGTAGGAAATCTCCTTAAGTTTGATGGAACCTTCGCAGGAAAGCGCGTAGTCCATCCCCCTGCCGATGAAGAACAGGTCGTTCGCTTTGATCAGATGGCGGCTGATCTTCGTAAATTCATCTTTCTGTTCCAGAACATACTGGATGGACGGGATCATGGCAGCCAGTTCCTCCGTGCATTTTGCGCAATCGGCGGTTGGGAGGCGGCCGATTGCGTAAGCGGCGCGGAAAGCGATCAGGTAGAAAGCAGCAAGCTGGGCAGTGTAAGCCTTGGTGCTTGCAACCGCGATTTCCGGGCCCGCGTGGGTGTAGAACACATGTCCGCTCTCCCTCGCGATTGACGAACCTTTGACATTGACAATCGAGAGTGTCCGTGCCCCCCTTTCCCTTGCAAGGCGCAGCGCGGCGAGCGTATCTGCGGTCTCGCCGGACTGGGAGACGGTGATCACAAGGGTGTTTTCGTCGAGGATTGGATTCTGGTAGCGGAACTCGGAGGCAATATCAACCGTGACCGGGATGCGCAAAAGCTCCTCGAATAAAATCCTGCCCATCATCCCGGCGTGCATCGCCGTGCCGCAGGCGGTGATGATAATGCGGGAAAGACCGGAAAAAAGCGTATCCGGAATACCGTCGGCGGTGAAATCCGGAAGCATGTAGAAGGCACCGTTCTCGCTGTATTTGACAAGGCGCGGCATGACCGTGCGCGCGAGCGCGTCCGGCTGTTCGTGGATCTCTTTTTCCATATAGTGTTTAAAACCGTTTTTCTGAGCGGAGGAGACATCCCAGGTCACGGTCAGGTAATCCGGTGTGACCGGGGTGCCGTCAAGCGCGGCCAAGGTGATTCCGTCGCGCGTTAAGCAGGCAACCACATTCTCCTCAAGGACGAAATAATCCTTTGAATAGCGCAGCAGGGCGACCATATCCGAAGCGATGATGGAGCCGGCCTCTGTCTGGCAGGCAACCAGCGGGCTGCCTTTGCGGATGCAGTAGATTTTGCCCGGCTGGTCCGAAAAAAGGATACAAAATGCATATGCCCCCTCAAGACGCGCGGCGGCGGCGGCGATGGCGGCATGTGCATCCCCCTCATAGAGACTGTCAAGGAGCATGGCAGCAACCTCACTGTCCGTCTCGGAAACCGGGATGCGACCGTCTGAGGTGAGTTCATCGCGAAGCGGGAGATAATTTTCGATGATTCCGTTGTGGATCAGGGTCACCCTGCCGCAGGCGTGCGGGTGCGCATTCTCGCGCGAAACGCCGCCGTGTGTTGCCCAGCGCGTATGCCCGATGCCGCAGCCGGAAGCCAGTTCCCCCGGCACGAGCGCTTTAAGTTCCGAAACCTTCCCGACCGATTTGATCGTCGTGATCGCTCCATCCTTTGTAAAGCAGGAAATCCCTGCACTGTCATAACCCCGGTATTCCAGAGCCGACAGCCCGGCGAGCAGCACATCCGTGGCGCGCTCGTAGCCGGAAAATCCGATGATACCACACATATAAAAGTCCTCCGATTGATAATTCCGCATACCACTTCCCGGCATCAATGACCGGGGAAGGAATTTCTTGCCACATGTCTTGCATAAATCCCTTCCGGTACTGTCCGGCGGTATACGGATTGAAAGTACGCATGTGCCCTTGCAGTACCGATCGCCAAAGGAACGGTTTTCGTCTGCCCTCCTTCCGGGAACCGTTGCAGATACTGTCCGGGTGCGTATGTTTGGTTTCATGCGGTTTCTGTCACTGCATCGGAAAGGAGAGAATGCCGCTTCTGATCGTGCCGCTTCTGTCTGGCGGTCGCCCGCTGGTTTACCGGCACGTAACACGTTCAGAGCCGTGGGGGAGTCCCCGCCGAAATTTCGAACACTCCCCACCTCGTCAACCTGCGTCGCAGGTGCATGGCGCTAATTTTATCCCGCGCAGCGTTTTGCTTATGGAGCAGGAAACGAACCTGCCAACACCATCCTTCCGGCCGGAGCAAATACGGTGTATCTGCCTGCGGTATGCCGGAAATCCGAAAAACGCTGTGCCAAAAGCCATAAAATAACCGATGCGCATAGAGCTGATTTTATGGCGGAGGATGGAAATCACTCCGCTAAGCTTCCGGAAAACATTTCTGTCAAAGGTATATTATCACGAAAGGGCAGGAAAAGCAAGCCGGGGATTTGAAGTAGGGGACGGCTTTTTCGGAATCCTATTATTGTATGCAAAATAAGGGTGCAAGGTTCCGGTTTTGATCTCGATAGAAGAATTTGTTATTAAACTGTGTGGAACCGGGATTTTTTTGGGTTTGGTGGCTTGATTCCGGTATAATATCAAAGGCAAACTTGTTTTTTAGGTGTGTGCATATTCAACAGTCTGAAAATATGCATTTGGAGTGTGATAGAATAGGAGGTAATATTGATGAATGAACAACAAGATGACGTGATGCGGGAAGAAAAGGGGCATTTGAACAAAATACAGGAAGTAATCCGGGCACAATTACAGGATATTGATAGCTCCTTGGATAAAAACCGGGAAGAGATTATAAAACAAAAAAGGTATCTTTGGGAAAATATTTATGAGCTGGCCCTGGGGGAAATAGCATCCAACAGGGGAATTATTTCTGAAGATTATGATTCATATGAATTTAGGTGGAAGCAAAAAAGACTGCTGCTGAAATTGCAGGATAATCCTTATTTCGGACGGGTTGATTTTGTTTATGATGGGGAATCCGAACAGGAGGTATTGTATATCGGACTCGGAGGGCTGAGGGAGAAAAATGGGGTTGAAATTCTGATATATGATTGGCGTGCGCCAATTTCGAGCATGTACTATGATTTTGATATTGGCAACGCTTACTATGAAGCGCCAATGGGCAGGGTTAGTGGGGAAATCATTCAAAAGCGGCAAATAAAAATACGAAAAGGCAATTTAGAGTATGTATTGAATTCAGATTTTAAGGTGGATGACGAGATTTTACAGAGGGAATTGTCTGGGAATGGAAGCACAAAAATGAGAAATATCGTAGCAACAATCCAAAAAGAACAAAATTCAATTGTGAGAAATCAGACCTCTTCTATTATGCTGGTACAGGGGGTGGCAGGTTCGGGAAAGACATCAATTGCGCTTCACAGGATTGCTTTTCTGTTGTATCAGAACAGGAAAAATTTGCATTCAAGTGAAATACTAATTATTTCGCCCAATAACATATTCGCCGATTATATTTCCAACGTCCTGCCGGAGCTTGGGGAACAAAATATTTCAGAAGTGGGTTTTGATGAAATTGCCCGGCATGAAATGGATGGGATTTGCAGATTTGAAACAAAGTATGTACAGATGGAGTATATTATCGGCTGTCGGTCAGAGGAAGATGAGAGACTGCAGAGAATTCGTTTTAAAGGCAGTCTTGTTTTTTTAAAGGAATTGCAGGAATATGTAAAGCGTTTGGAGGACAGTCTGATTACATTTTCTTCTTTTACATTCAAGAATTACACGATGGAGGAAGAAAAAATCAGAAGCCTGTATCAGGAAACTTTTTCAATGGAACCGATATTCGGGCGTTTGGATAAAATTGGTGACAGGATTGCCGATCTTTATGAATCAAATTATAATGCAGCCGTTTCTGTTTTGTCACGGAAGGAAATAAAGCAAAGCTTGTACGGGATGGCAAGGACACAGGATATTGTAAGGTTGTACCGTGAATTTATCGAGTCTTTAAAAAAGCACTATTCCGTGATGGAAAATGATTTTATTTCAGAAAAATTCTTATTGTATGAAGATATCTTTCCTGTTGTGTTATTAAAGCGAATGGTATTTGGGGACCATAAATCGCAATTTGACAGAATAAAGCATGTGGTTGTAGATGAAATGCAGGAGTATTCCATGATACAGTATGCGATACTTCATATTCTGTTCAAATGCAATATGACAATTTTAGGCGATATCAATCAGGTTGTTGATAAGGGGAATGAAGCAGTACCAGATAATATACAAGAGGTATTTGGACAGAAGGTTACAACAATAAAAATGATGAAAAGCTATCGCTCAACCTATGAGATAAGTGAGTTTTGCAGAGGATTATGCGGACTTAAGGAAGCGGAAATATTTGAGCGGCATGGTAAGCCGCCGGTTTTTGAAGAATATAAAGCTTATGATGATATGATTGTAGGCATCCAAAACAGAATGGAGCATGTGAAGCTTTCTGAAATCACTACGATGGCAGTGATCTGTAAAACTTCGGCAAGCGCAAAAAAAATGTATGATGCATTTGATGAAGAGCATAAAAGGTGCTGCTATTTGATGAATGAAGAGGATGCTGATTTCCATGAGGGTATTATTATAACTAATTCATATCTTGTAAAAGGATTGGAATTTGACTGGGTCATTGTACCGGAAGTTACCGCGCAGGAATATTTTTCGGAGCGGGACCGGCAGATATTATATATTGCATGCACGAGGGCGCTCCATGAATTGGATATTTTATATTTTGGAGATAAAAGTACTTTTATAGATAAATAAAAATGCATAAGCTTAAGAACCTGCGCTTGTTGCATTTTCCCTGCTTTTCTATACAAAATCTGTATTATTATCCGGAGGGGATGCGGGCGGTGATGGGAAAGGGCAAAGAACGCAATAGCAGCAGCGGACTGCCAGACAGTCGGTGAACAGGGGGAAAACGATGCCGGACATTATATGGCAGCGTGTGATAAAAAGTGAAGGGTTGCAGCATATAACGCGGGAAGCACCACACTTTGAAATCCGCTCCGGATTTCGCGGTTGACATTCTCCCGTTTGGTGGTATAATAGACCATAGAAAAGGGCAAACTGACCAAACAAAGAGATTGTTTTGCAATGTTTCAGGTTATCTTTGCAAAGCACAACACTGCCAAAAACGTTGAGGGGACGAGTAGCAGGTGACGTATGCCAGAGAGGGATGGATTTTGCTGTGACCATCCTCATAACGGATCCTGTGAAGACCAGCTCCGAGTGGCTCCAATCAAGCCCGGTGACTCCGTTACCGTCAAAAGCAGAGCCGGCAGCGGGTCATGCGCATGGGTCTTTCGCGCAGGAAAAGCTGCAATAAGGGTGGAACCGCGGGTGAATACTCGTCCCTTTCGAGATGGAATCGTCTCGGAAGGGGCGTTTTTTTCGTTTTGCAGGAAACTGCCCTTTGCAAAGCATCTGCGCGCAGAAGGCGGGAAATGCAATTTTTGTTATGCCCGGCGGAACAGTCTTTTCGGATTGCGGCAGGCAGTTGGCAAAGAGGGAACCGCCCTTTGGGAATGTTCCCGCGTGCGGGCTACGCTGCCCGTGCATGGAGGAAAAGAAGGAAAAAAGGAAATAGGCGGGAGGAAAATATTTCCGCCCAAAGAGAAATGGAGGTTTTTTATGAAAATCACATTAAAAGATGGCTCTGTCAAGGAGTATGCGGGTGAAATGTCCGTGATCGACATCGCAAAGGATATCAGCGAGGGGCTTGCCAGAATGGCATGTGCCGGCGAGGTGGACGGGAAGGTCGTTGATCTTCGTACCGTCGTTTCGCAGGACTGCACATTGAGCATCCTGACCTTTCAGGATGACGCGGGGAAGAAGGCTTACCGCCACACGACTTCCCATGTGCTCGCGCAGGCGGTAAAGCGCCTCTATCCGGAGGCAAAGCTCGCAATCGGGCCGTCGATTGACAATGGTTTTTACTATGATTTTGACTGTCCGCCGTTTGACCGTGAGGCGCTTGACGCGCTGGAGGCGGAGATGAAGAAGATCATCAAGGAAGGCGCGGAACTGGAACGTTTTACCCTGCCGCGCGAGCAAGCAATCAAATTCATGCAGGAGAGGGAAGAGCCGTACAAGGTGGAACTGATCGAGGATCTGCCGGGGGACGCGGAGATTTCCTTTTACCGTCAGGGGGATTTTGTGGATTTGTGCGCGGGACCGCACTTGATGGGCACGAAAAATATCAAGGCGGTCAAGCTCATTTCCTCCTCCGGCGCATATTGGAGGGGCAGCGAGAAAAACAAGATGCTCACCCGCATTTACGGTACGGCTTATACGAAAAATGCGGAGCTTGAAGAATACCTCGCATACCTTGAGGATATCAAGAAGCGCGATCACAACAAGCTTGGCCGTGAGATGGAACTGTTCACGACGGTGGATGTAATCGGGCAGGGGCTGCCGCTTCTGATGCCGAAGGGTACGAAGATGGTGCAGACCTTACAGCGCTGGATTGAGGATCTGGAGGATAACGAGTGGGGCTATGTGCGCACGAAGACCCCGCTGATGGCAAAGAGTGACCTCTACAAAATTTCCGGCCACTGGGATCACTATAAGGAGGGCATGTTCGTGCTCGGCGACGAGGCAAAGGATAAGGAAGTGTTCGCGCTGCGCCCGATGACCTGCCCGTTCCAGTATTATGTGTACAAGGCAAGCCAGAAATCCTACCGCGATCTGCCGATCCGCTACGGCGAGACCTCGACCCTGTTCCGCAACGAGGATTCCGGCGAGATGCACGGCTTAACGCGCGTTCGCCAGTTTACGATTTCGGAGGGGCATCTGGTGGTACGGCCGGATCAGATGGTGGAGGAGTTTAAGAACTGCCTGGCGCTGGCAAAATACTGCCTGACCACGCTTGGGCTGCAGGACGATGTAACCTACCATCTCTCAAAATGGGACCCGGATAACCGTGGGAAATATATCGGCGAGCCGGAGGTATGGGAGCAGACCGAGCAGCATATCCGCGACGTGCTGACGGAGCTTTCCATCCCGTTTGTGGAGGATGTCGGCGAGGCGGCATTCTACGGACCGAAGGTTGATATCAATACAAAGAATGTTTATGGCAAGGAAGACACAATGATCACAATCCAGTGGGATGCGCTGCTTGCCGAGCAGTTTGACATGTACTATATTGACCAGAACGGCAACAAAGTGCGCCCTTATATCATTCACCGCACGTCGATCGGCTGTTACGAGAGGACGCTTGCGTGGCTTATTGAGAAATACGCGGGCAATTTCCCGACCTGGCTTTGCCCGGAACAGGTAAGGGTGCTGCCAATCTCGGATAAGTATAATGATTACGCGAACAAAGTGCTCGCTGAGTTAAAGAAGAACGGCGTTTTAGCGACTGTGGATGGGCGCGCGGAAAAGATTGGCTTTAAGATCCGTGAGACGAGGCTTGCGCATGTACCTTATATGCTTGTTGTCGGCCAGAAGGAGGAGGAACAGGGGGTTGTCGCTGTCCGCAGCCGGTATCTTGGCGACGAGGGGCAGAAGAGCCTTGGAAGTTTTATCTCGTCAATCTGTGAGGAAATCCGCACGAAGGAAATCCGCAAGGTTGAGGCGGACGAGGAGGCGAAATAAAGCCGGCAGGTGCGGAATATAAAAGAGTTACCGGGATACCTGCCGCGAGGGGGGGATATCAGTATGGCACAAAGGGAGGCATGTTTGCCTTCTGGAACTGCCGTTTCTGATATTTCCGGCCTTGCGCGGCGTTTTTTGGGGATGTGCAGATTTTTGGCCTGCGCGGTGGTTTTGCCGGATAAACAGGAATGTCCCGGTTTGTGCCGGGGATGGCGGCAAAGTACCGTCTGCAACAGAAAAGACTTGAGTTTGCCATGATTTTGTTATAAACTTATGGTAAGATACCAATATATAGAAGTATTTTCCGGATGACCGGAACGGTTTTGGAGGACATGGCAATGGGGAGGTCAGAAAAGAAAAAGCGCTTCACTTCCGAGGAGACGGCATCCTTCTGTGACCAGATCGCGATGCTGCTGAACAGCGGCATCCCCTTGTATGAGGGGGCCTACATCCTCGCGCAGGAGGTGGAAGACAAAAAGACGAGGCAGGTGCTCAACCGGATTGAGGAACTTGTGAGGGAAAATATGCCGCTGTACGAGGCGCTTGCGGATACGGGGGCATTCCCCGAATATATGCTACATATGGTAAAGGTCGGGGAGACGACCGGGAAACTGGAGGATGTGCTCCGGTCCCTGGCGGCCTATTATGAGCGCGACGCGAATGTGAAGGCGGGAATCCGGAGTGCGGTCACCTTCCCGGTTGTTTTGTTCGCGATGATGGCGGTGATCATGCTCGTGATGGTCTTTTGGATCATTCCGATGTTTGAAGAGATGTTCCTTGAACTCAACGCGGAGGTAGCAGCCTCAACGCAGCGTATGATGAATGGCGGCATTTTGGCGGGGAAACTGCTGGCGGGGATTACCTGCGTCTTATTTGTGGTTTTGCTTGCGGCGCTTTTGTGGTATCGTACGGCATCCGGGGAACAGGCGGTAAAGCGGATAGCGGCCTGGTTTGGGCCGGTGAGAAGACTTTCCGGACGTATGGCGACCGGGCAGTTTTTGTCCGCGCTCGGCCTGATGACGGTGAGCGGGATGGATCAGGGCGAAGCGCTTAAAATGGCGGCGGACGGCTGCACGGACCGTACAGTGAAAGGCCGCATCGAGGCGTGTCTCGCGCTCGTTTCGGCGGGGGAGAATTTTGACGGGGCGTTAAACAAAAGTAAATTGATCACCGGGCGGGATAACCGTATGCTTGGTGTGGCAATGAGAAGCGGCGCGACGGATGAAATCCTGGAAAAGCTCGGAAAGCAGTATGATGAGAAGCTTGGCGCATCGCTGCTCGGACTGTCGGGAAGGATTGAGACGGGGATGGTGGTGGTGCTCGCGGTAATGGTCGGCACGGTTCTGATTTCCATCATGCTGCCGCTTGTGAGTATGATTTCCTCCATCGGGTAAGGGTGAAAGGGGTAAGACATTTGAAAAATCTGAAAAAGACCGGCAGGAGATGGTGGCAGTCCCTGATCGCGCCGGTTGTGGTATTTGGGCTTTTGGTGTGGCTTTTAGCGGCGGGAACCGGATATTTTAAGAAGGTGAGCGGGGAGCAGGGCATGATTTTGACGGAGCAGGCGATCCGCAAGGCAGTGCTCCAGTGCTATGCGGTGGAGGGCATGTACCCGTCAAAGCTATCGTACCTGACGGAGCATTATAATTTAAAGGTTGATGAAGAGAAATACCGTGTGGGTTACGATTGCTTTGCGTCGAATATCATGCCGGAGATTTCTGTGTTTGAGCGGTAGCGGGAAGCTTCCGGACTTAAAAAACAGCAGGTTCCCGGACGGAGCCGGAAGCGTTTTATGGGAGCAGGGCGGACAGAAAACGGTTCCACGGCAAGGGGCGCAGGTAGGGAAGCTGCGGGACTTAAAAAACAGCAGATTCCCGGACGGAGCCGGAAGCGTTTTATGGGAGCAGGGCGGACAGAAAACGGTTCCACGGCAAAGGGCGCAGGTAGAGGGAAGCTGCGGGACTTAAAAAACAGCAGGTTCCCGGACGGAGCCGGAAGCTTTTTATGGGAGCAGGGCGGACAGAAAACGGTTCCACGGCAAGGGGCTCAGGTAGGGGAGCTGCGGGACTTAAAATAAGAGGACGGTGGTTAGGGTGACAAATCAGGGAAATCAGGGAAAGAAGACATGGATGGTCAGCTTGATCAGTCTGGTTCTTATTCTGGGTATTTTTGCGGTATCCGCATTGTTTTTGGTCAATATTGGCGTACAGGTCTACAAAAACATTGTCACCGCGAACAATGATAACTTTGAACTCCGCACGTCTTTATCCTACATAGCGACAAAAGTGCGTCAGGCGGACGGCGCTGGGCTGGTGGAACTCCGCGATGTGGATGGAATCCGGGTGCTTGTCCTCGGGGAGGAAAATGAGGACGGGGCTTTTGAGACGTACCTGTATTTCCGGGATGGATATCTGTACGAACACTTTATGGAAAAGGGCGGCTATTTTGAGCCCGGATACGGGATGGAAACCTTTGAGGTGGCCTCTTTTTTGATGGAGCGGACAAAGGAAGGGCAGCTTTATTTCAGGGCAGAGAATCGTGCGGGGGATTGGCAGGAGCTGTATCTGACGCTGAGGACGGATACAATGTGAAAGGGCTTCCTCCCTTCCCATTTGTGTAATGGGACAGAATCCTGTTTTGGAATCCGGTTTCTGCGGGAGATTATGTTTGGAGGTTTGTCGGCATGGGAAGGGATCGGGGAAATTACCGGAGAATGATATTGGAGATTGTGCTTGTCACGGCGATTTTTGCGGTTGTGAGTGTGTTCCTCCTGAAAATATATTTAACCGCTGACCGTCTGCAGGCGGATGCCGCTGCCATCAGCACGGCGGCCATACAATGTGAGAGCCTTGCGGAGACGGTCAAGCTTCTGGGTGTGGAGGGGGCGGCACAGCGTTTTGGAATGGAGACAGGGGAGGGGTATTATATCCTCCGTTATAATAAAAACTGGGAAAGAGTGGACGAAAGGGAGTATTATCAGATTTTGCTCGTACTGGAAGGGACGAAGGACGGCATCGCGCGCGCGGTCGTCTGTGCGGGCGGAAAAGAGTTGGAAGGACTTATCCGGCGGGGGGACATAACAGGAGCAAAACTTTTGTGCAGGCTTCCCGTGGCAATAAGGGGGGAAGAGCTTGAATGATTCAAGATCTCATATGAACATTGGCGCAGCCTCGGTCATCCTGTTGATCACGGTGTTTGCCCTGACGGTATTTGCCGTACTGTCTATCCGCGCGTCGTACAATGAGCGGGGAATGGCGCAGCGGGGCAGGGATGCGGTAGAGCGCTACTATGAGGCGGATGTGCGGGCTGAGGAGATTTACGGGAGACTTCTTGCTGCCAGGAGGGAAGCGGGGGATGGCGCAGCGGCGCAGGAGATCCTTTCCCTTGCCGAAATTCCTGCGGATATCCTTACACAGGCGGAAGAAAATCTAATTGTCTGCGAGATTGCGGTGGATCATAACCGCACCCTGCGGCTTGTATTTGAGCTATCCAAAACGGGGCTTTCGGTGAAGGAATGGCGGCTTGTCAGCGGCACGTCCGGCACTTACGGCGAAGAGATTGATATATGGGATGGGATTTTTACGGAATAGGAAATGGAGAAATGCAATGGATGTAACTCAAATTTTAAAACGGGCGGTGGACCAGAAAGCGTCAGATATCTTTTTTATCGTCGGGCAGCCTGTCGCTTACAAGGTAGGTGGACAGATCACAAGACAGGAAGGGGAATTTATCGGAAAGGCGGAGGCGCAGGCGGCTGTGGATACGCTTTATTATCTGGCCGACGAGAGGGATGTGGCGATGCGGGAGAGCGGGGACGATGATTTCGCGATCTCGGTGCCCGGGGTCGGGCGTTTCCGCGTGAATGTGTTCCGCCAGCGGGGTACCTGGAGTGCGGTTCTGCGCAGTGTGGCATTTGAACTGCCGGACGTGGCGGCGATGGGCATACCGGAATCGGTTATACGCATGAGCTGCCAGAAAAAAGGGATCATTCTCGTGACGGGGACGGCGGGCAGCGGCAAGAGCACGACACTGTCCTATATCATTGACCAGATCAACAGTACAAGGAATTGTCATATACTGACGTTGGAGGATCCGATCGAATTCCTCCACAAGCATAAAAAAAGCATTGTCAGCCAGAGGGAGATCAACATTGACACGGTCAATTACGGCAAGGCGCTACGTGCGGCAATGCGGGAAGCGCCCGATGTCATCCTGATCGGGGAGATGCGCGACCTTGAGACCATCGAGATCGCGATGACCGCCGCCGAGACGGGGCATCTTGTTTTGTCCACGCTGCACACGGTCGGGGCGGCGAACACGATCGACCGCGTGATCGACGTGTTTCCGGCAAACCAGCAGCAACAGATCCGCGTCCAGCTCTCAATGGTACTCAACGCGATCGTGTCACAGCAGCTCTTGCCGGCGGCAAACGGCGGTCTGGTGCCGGCGTTTGAGATTTTGGAGGCAAACAGCGCCATCCGTACGATGATCCGCGACGGGAAAGTACATCAGATTGATTCGGTCATCTACTCATCGGCGAAGGACGGGATGAAGTCGATGGACGCAAGTATTTTGGAGCTTTACAAGGCGGGGAAGATCGACGGTGGGACGGCGGTAAATTACTGCATGAATCCGGAGGCGATGCGCCGTGCCGTATGCTAGGATGTGAGGGAAATGCATTTCTATGATGCGCATCGGCAGAAGTTGTAACGCGGTGCAAAGGATGGGTATTTTGTTCCGGGTATGTTCGTGCAGGGCACTGGAAGAGATGATATCCGAAAGCAGAATGTATTCGCGGGGGCGAGAGCTTTTGCGGTTACAGATAAAAGTAACTGACACAGGAGAAGACGGGGCTTGTTTTGATGCAGAAAGGAAGTGTGCACATGAAAAGAAAGTGGCTGGTGTTCTGCGCGATGCTTTTGTTCGCGCTTTCGGTTGCGGGAATGGCGGCGGACCAAGCATTGGCGGCAGAGAAAGAAACGACAGAGACATCGGTAACGGACAACGGGAACGGAACCTTCACCGTCGTGTACGATAATTCGGAGGAAGCAAAGATTGTCGTCATGGTGTCGAAGGATGATGTGGATTACAAGTATTACTTAAGCGGAGGTGTCGTGACGGAAGTGATCCCGCTCACGCTCGGCAACGGGGAGTACAAAATCCGCATCTGCAAGAACATTACCGGGACGAAGTACAGCGTGATCTATTCGACAACAATGGAGATTGAGCTTGAGGACGAAACGATTGTCTTCACAAACCCGAACATCATTGTTGATTACGAGACAAAAGAGAAGGCCGTCAAAAAAGCGAATACCCTCTGCAGTAAGTGCAAGACCGATATCAAAAAGATCACGGCAGTTTATAAGTATCTGGTCGAGAACTATACTTATGATTATGCAAAGGTCGAGACCGTACGTGCGACAACGGGGTACATTCCGAGCGTCAGCCAGACTTATGACGACAAGATGGGTATCTGCTATGACATTTCCTCCTTGTTCGCGGCCATGCTGCGCAGCCAGGGCATCACGACGAAGGTCGTGACCGGGTACACCCCGGCGATCAGCACGCTCCACGCATGGAACGAGGTATACGACGCGGACAAAGAAAAATGGTATGTGATCGACGTGACTTCCGACATCGCATATTACCAGGCGGGCGTATCCTACACGATGAAGAAGAAAGCCGACGATTACAGCGCGGTAAAATACTATCACTAAGGTTCGCAAACAAAGCCGCCGCCCAGACAGGGTTTCCCTGCCTGGGCGGCGGTCCTGTTTTTGTGCCGGTGATGCGCTTTTTTTGCGGGAATGGCAATGTGGGGCGGCTTTGTCGAAATTTTATGAAATTTAAAATATCCTTGACTATAACAAAAGTTTGTAATATACTAAGTTCATTTCTGTATAAAATTCACACTTACATAATTTTTTTAGAAAGGTACCAGGCCATGATATTCTCATCAATTGTTTTTGTATCTGTTTTTTTGCCGGTTGTGATCTTATTTTATTATGCTATTGCGGTTCTGGCAAAAAATCATGGCGGCAGGACTGCGCAAAACTACTTTCTTTTTTTGGCAAGCCTTTTATTTTACGGGTACGGTGAAGTGAAGTTTGTTTTTGTCATGCTAGCGTCAATTTTTGCGAACTGGCTGTTCGGCCTGCTGGTCGAGAAGAACAGGGGGAACCGAAAAAAATCCTGCATGACCCTTTTTATCATGGCGTTCTTTAATTTCTCCATACTGTTTTTATTCAAATATCTCATGTTTACGATTGCAACGGCCAACCGCTTCCTCGGCACGGATCTGGCAATACCGAAGATCGTCCTCCCAATCGGCATATCATTTTTTACGTTCCAGGCAGTTTCCTATGTGGTGGATGTATACCGGGGACATGGGAAGGCACAGAAGAACCCTGTGAATGTCGGGCTGTATATCGCTTTTTTCCCGCAGCTGATCGCAGGTCCGATCGTCCGCTATGAGACAGTCGCACAGCAGATCCTTTTCAGAAAAGAGAGCTTTGACCAGTTTTCACAGGGCGTATGCCGGTTTATCACCGGCATGGCAAAAAAGATGATTTTGGCAAATAACATGGGGCGGCTCGAAGACCTCGCGTTTGGGACGGAGCTTTCAAGCCTTTCGGCAGGGATGGCATGGCTGGGTGCATTTGCCTACAGCTTTCAAATATTGTTTGACTTTTCCGGATACTCTGACATGGCGATCGGTCTGGGAAAAGTGTTCGGGTTTGAATTTTTGGAGAATTTTAACCATCCTTATATTTCGGTATCCGTCACGGAATTTTGGCGGCGCTGGCATATTTCGCTTGGGACATGGTTTCGGGACTACCTTTATATCCCGCTTGGGGGAAGCAGGAAAGAGGGCAGGGCAGGGCTTGTCTTTCATCTTTTTATTGTATGGCTTAGCACCGGGCTTTGGCACGGGGCGAATTGGACATTCATCATGTGGGGGCTGCTCTACTTTGTCCTCCTGACCTTCGAAAAGCTGTCGGGCTTTGCACAAAAAAATAATTTGCGCCCGCTCCGGCATTTCTATACCATGTTCTTTGTGGTCATGGGCTGGGTGCTGTTCCGTTCCGCTTCCCTTGGCGCGGCATTCTCGTACATAAAAATAATGTTTTTTGCCGGAAGCGCGGGAATCGTGGACGGAGATGCCCGCTACTATTTTTGTGAGTATGCCGTCACGTTACTGCTGTGCTTTGCCGCCTCGTTCCCGGTCAGGAAGCTTTTGGACAGGCTTTTTGCCAGGTGGTCTGCGAGGGCACTGGTGTGGGAGGAACGTTGCAGTGCGGTCTGGTATATCGCTTTGTTTGTAGTATCGCTTTCCTACATGGCAAAAAGCTCATACAATCCGTTTATTTATTTTAACTTTTAAAGCAGGGTACGCGGGATTTTACAAATGGAGGTCCATATGGGAAATAAATTATATGACAGCACTGCGCGCAAAAAAAAAGAAACAAAGAAGCGCGGGAGAAAAAAGCGTCCCTTTCCGGTCACGGGGAAAACGATTACCGCCATTGTATTTTTGGCTGCGCTTTACGCGATGCTTTTTGGAATGGTAAAAAAGCAGAATGAGATCGGGGATGCTTTCCGAAAGTCTTACAAGGAAGCGGAGGGGAATACCTTTGATAAAACGGCAGCCGGAATTGCCTCGGCGGAGACTGCGATCAACAAAAGCGTGGTCGGGAAAAGGAAGCTGATTGACATTTTCGGGCTTTTCCAGGTGGTGCTCGGGCGCAAAGAGGTGGAGGCAGGCTCAAAGGAGAATTATGTCTATAAAATGGACAACGGGCAGCTCACATTTGCGTATCCGGCTTTCGATGTGACGCAGGCCGTCGCACAGTTAAAGGGGCTGAAGACGGCGTGCGACGCGCAGGGTACGCAGCTTTTATACGTCCAGTGGCCTTTTAAGATTGATAAATACAACAACCTGCTCCCGCATGGAAAGACAGACTATGCAAACCAGAACGCAGACCGCCTGCTTGCGGGACTGAAAGAGAACCAGGTCGCGGCACTCGATTACAGGGAAGTCCTGCACGAACGGTACGGTTCCGGAGAAGCATACAGCTCCCTGTTTTTTAATACGGACCACCACTGGAAGACCGAGACCGCGTTTGAGGCGTACACCGACCTGCTTGATTACCTTAACAAAAATTACGGCTATGGATACGATCCGCGGATCACGGACAGGGATAATTTCGTTTTTGAGCATGTGGAACAATGCTTTACCGGTTCGCAGGCCAACCGGACGGGAAAGTTTTACGGCGGCGTGGATGATTTTACTTATATCTACCCTGCGTTTGAGACGGACTATGTCTGGGAAAAATACGGGAAGACCTTAAAAAAGCTGCTGAAAAGGGAGGGAAGCTTCAACGAAACCCTGTTTTTTGAAGCGGTGAAGGAGGAGCCGGACATCGCGAAGCCCTACCGGGATAATTGCTATTTCAACGGCAATCCGGCGCTTGTAAAAATCACCAACAATCAGGTGGAAAAAGGGAGGATCCTCTTTGTCTGCGATTCCTACAGTAAGCCCGTGGTATCGTTTTTGTCACTTGCGGTCCACCATCTGGAATTTATGGACCTGCGGGATTTTACAAAGATCCGTCTGGTAGACTATATCGAGGATCAGGGATTTGACATGGTCATCGTCGCCTATAATGTGTCCGCAACGAAAAGGTCGACAAAGGACTTTTTCCGCTTTGGGGCAGACCCGGAGGGGTGATTTTCCGGGGGAGGGACTGCATTATTGCGGAAAAAAAGGGGGAGGCTGCTGCGGTATGCAGCAGCCTCCCCCTTTTTTTCCGTTAACCCGGTGCTTGTTATTTTCCCGATACCGTAAACCCGCCAAACGCTATGTACGGCAGCACCGATGAGCCGTCCGCCACCGTCTCTTCTGAGACCGCAACAAGGTTGTTTAGCATGTCGGCGAGGTTGCCGTTGATCATCGTCTCGCTCACCGCCCCGGTGATCTTACCGTCCTCGATCAAAAAGCTGTTCTTTGCCACGCCGGAGAAATCGCCGTTTGTGCTCGGTGCCCCGCCGGAAAAACGGCCGACAAGGATTCCCTTCTTGATCCCCGCGATCATATCGGAAAGTGCGGTGTCGCCGCCCTCGATCACGATCTCATAGGAGGAGTTCGGAGCATGTTCATGCCCTGTCTTGTTTGACGTATATAAGTTCAGCATGAAGTTTTGCAGCACGCCGTCCCTGATGACGGCATAGTCCTGTGAAAGGAAGCCGTCCGAGGTGAAACGCTCGCCGCAGACGATTCGCTCATCGTGCGGTGCGAGGCGGATGGTGATGCGCGGGTCAGCGACCTGCTCGTGCAGCTTGTCAAGCCAGATGCTGGTCTTCTCCAAAATCACGTTGTCGGTAACGAAATTGCCGAGGGCGGAGAAGAGGAAACTGCTAAGGCTTGACGGGGTCAGGATGGCAACGCCCTCAAATTTTCCGGTGAGGGGAACCGTGACAAGCTGTGCTTCCACATCCGCAAGATCCTTTTCGATCGAACCGAGCTCGATGAACGGTGTGTCGAGCGATGCCGTCTTGATGTAGCTGCCAAAGAAGGAGGTGGTCGCATCCCCCTCATGCCCGGAGAACATCAGCTCCACCGTGTAATAACCGCGGAATGACTCAAACTCCGTGCCGTTGGTGTTTTGGTAGAGCGTGTGGATCTTTTCATGCTGTACGACCATCTGCTCCATCAGGATCTTTGGGTGGCGTTCCCTGATATCCGCCATCAGTTCCTTCGTGCGCTCGAAAAAGCGGTCAACCTCCGGCTCATATGCCCCTTCGTTAAAAACTTTGCCCTCCTGCTTCGGGGCAATGTCGTAAGCCTCATCGGCGATGCCGGATTCCGCCGACTTGATGCAGTCGGCAGCCGCAGCGGCGATGGCGGCATCATCAAATTTGTTGATTGCCATCGTGCCCTTTTTATTGTCCTTGAATGCCGTCAGGGAGAGGGAATTGTCAAACAGGGTGCGGAACAGGGAAAACTCGCCGCCGTCCACATTGAATTCGTGCGTAATCTTCTCCAAGACTGTATACTGCGCTTTTTGTGCGCCTTCTTTTATCAGTGCTTCCCTTACTTTGGAAGCAACCAGCTTTAAATCTTCCATAAAAATAATCCTCGTTTCTGCGCTGTCATCGGCGCATAAAATATGTGTGGCAAAGGCGGTAAGGCAGTCTTAACGCCCGCCGATCATGACCTTGCACCGAAGTTCCGGACCGCCGATCCCCACCGGCATCGGCTGCTTTTTGCCGCAGAAGCCGGAGCTTGCCCAGGACACGGTGTCGGATACCATATCCACGGTCTTTAACATATCGAACGCGATACCGGAGATGGTAGTATCTAAGATCGGACGCGCCAGCTTACCGTTTTTGATCTCATAGCCGAAGCAGACACCGAACATAAATTCTCCGGTTGTATCCGCCTGTCCGTTGTTGGTGTCAAGCAGGTAGTAGCCGTCCTCCACCGATGCGATGATATCCTCCAGCTTGTCCCTGCCCGGAAGTACGGCGGTGTTGCGCATGCGGATCAGCGGCTCGTCCGAGAAATTCCAGGCACGCGCGTTGCCGAGCGGCTTCATGTTAAAATGCGCGGCGCTCTCGCGGTTGTTCATGTAGCCGGTCAGGATGCCGTCCTTAATGATGACCGCGTCCTCGGCAGGGGTTCCCTCGTCGTCGAGCCAGACCGGAAGAGGGGCTTGTTTCCCGAAAGCGGTGTGCGCGAAATCGACGAGGTTCACAAGTTCGGAACCGACGCGTTTGTTCAGGTTCGGGCCGGCGACGGAGCCGCCGAGCACGAGATCCGCCTCCACGGTGTGGCCGACCGCTTCATGGGCGAGCATGCCCGTAAGCTCCCCGCCGAGCACGACGGTCTTATAGCCGGCTTCGGCATACACACCCTCGCGCTTTTGCATCAGGCGCTCGTAGAGAGCGTCAATTTGCGCGTAAAGCTTTTTCGGGTCGTCGAAATTCTCGAAGAAATTGCCGAAGCCGCCGATCGGTTTAAAGAGTTCGATCGGAGCCCCCGCAACCGTTTCCGTGTTCATGAACACATAGATATAGCTTCTCGGGGAAGTGATATGGCCGTCAAAGCCGTCTGAGGTACAAAGGATCTTGTCCATCGAATCTTCCCGTGCCATGACGCTGCGGCTTGTTAGCTGCGGGTATTTGGAGACGATGTAGGCATCAAGCTCCTTCACAAAATCCACATAGGCGGACTGCTCGGTGTCGCGGATCTCTTTTTTTACCGGGAGCATGCCTGGGGTAAGAGCCGGGAACAGGGTCTTTCCCTTGCCGATATGGCGGTCCATAAAGGCGGCATTCTCAGTGGCGGCTTTCAATACGGACTCCGCTGCCGCGGCGCTGCACTGGGCGGTCGAGGAGAAGCCGCAGACCCCGTTTTTGTAAACTCTGGCGCAGACACCGGACACTTCTGTGCGGATGTTTGCGGTCAGGTTGCCCTTTATCAGGCTTACACCTCTCTGGCGGTTTTCCTGTGCCCTAAGCTCTGTATGGACACCCGGAGCAAAGAGCGATTTTTTGCTTGAAATAAAATCCTCTAACATGTTTTACCTCTTTCCTGCGGGATGGGCATTGCTGCCCCCGCATTATGTTGTATCGGCGATTTTGATGTCGGTACGAATATATAGATCATATCATAGACTATATCAAATTGCAATATATTTTCAAATATATTATATTTGGTGCAAAACCATGCAAAAGACAAATGCTGCCCAGTCTAGGTTTCCCCGTTCTCCAGCAGGCGGATAAATGAATTTGCCGGTCCGGAGAGCGGCAGCATTCCGTCGCATGCCGCAATCAGCTTCCTTTCCGGCAGTTCTTCCCTGATTTTCAGCACATCCAGCTCGCTTCGGTCTGCCCCGGAAACACAGAAATCCGGGACAAAGGCGATGCCGAGCCCGATGCGGGCGAAGTCGATCAAAAGGTCGTTGCTGGAAAGCTCGATTGCGGGGGCGAGGTCGAGGGAGTGCTGGAGGAAGAGATTATGTAAAAATGTGCTCGTCGTGGAGCGCCTCCCGAGCATGAGGATCGGGAGTTTTTGTAAGTCATTCAGGGAAAGGCTTTTGCCGCCCAGCGGGAAATATTCAGGGTTTGCGACAAAAACATCCCGGAAGGTCTTCACCTCGAATAGCTGCATGCTGTTCGTCAGGGCGGGGTTCGGGGAATTCGCGACGATAAGGTCGGCTTGTCCGGTCTCCAAGAGTTCCGCGCAGCGCAGGGAAGTGCCGTTGACGACGCGCAGGTGTACCTCCGGATAGGCCAGGTGGAAGCGCTTTAAATACGGGACGAGATAATAGCGGCAGATCGTATCGCTGGCAGCGATGCGCAGTTGAGCGCCACCGTTTGCGGCATTTACAAGGAGCTGGTTTTCCCCGCGGTCGATCAGATGGATGGCGGGCTCGATATGCTTAAATAAAATCTCGCCTTCCTTTGTCAGGCTGACCCGTTTTGTGCTGCGGGCAAACAAGCTCACATCAAGCCTTTTTTCCAATATTTTAATGGACTGGCTGACGGCGGACTGCGAGATAAAGAGTTCGCCTGCCGCCTCGGAAAAGCTCAGTGTTTTTGCAACATGGTAAAAGACTTTGTACAGTTCATAATTGATGTCCATGAAAACCTCATTTCGGATGTCACATCACTGCGTACAGGTATGCGCAGGAGAGCACGGTCTGGAGGATCAGGAAGCGGAATACGGTCTGCGTGTCGGACCAGCCTGCGTTTTTGCGCGCGTGGTCATGCAGCGGGGTGCGGGTATTCTTCAGGATCTTGACTTTCAAAAAGCGCAGCAGTGCCACTTTGACAAGGCCGATGCCCCCATCCACGAGAAAGACAAGGCAGAATACCAGGTAAACGAGCGGGCGGCCGGATTTTAAAGAGAGCAGCGCCATCAAAAGGCCGAGGGCACGGGAACCGGCATCCCCCATCAAAAGCTTGCTTGGGGAAGCATTGAACCACAGGTAGCCGAGCAGGCAGATCACCATCAAAAGACAAAGCTGGCTGTACATGACATTGGAGAGGAAGCTGCGGAACAAAACAAAAAATGAGATCAGGGAGATGATCGCGAGGCTTCCGCACAGCCCGTCAACGCCGTCCGTACAGTTGGTGACATTGATGGAAACCCATATTAAGATCATTGCCAGAATAATATATACGGTTTTTGGCAAAGTAAAGGTGGTGCCGGAAAGGATGACCGTCATATCCGTGCCGTTGTAATTGACATAGGAGTAGGCGCATACAAATGCGATCACAAGGTCGATCAAGCCCTTTTTGTATTCACCCCAAGGCGTTTTTGAACTGTCGTCAAGATAGCCGCTCAACATCGCGGCAATTAGCATGATCAGATAGATCAAAAGCTCCCGCTCAAACGGGACAAAAAGCAGCGCCATCCCGCAGAAGACCAAGATGAAGACAATGCCAGCTCCGCGGGGTTTTCCCTGCGAGAGCGCGCCGTTGACGGCGAAGGCACGTCCACCGTCACGGGGTAAAATATTTTGCAGTGCCTTTAACAAAAAGCAGGTCAGTAAAAAAGCCAGAACGAGCCCCAAAAATGCGATCCATTTTGCGGCAGAATCCGAAAATAATAAGTACAGCATACAAGCCTCCGTTTTTCAATATGGATATGGTGCTTATCCATAGGTTATGTTATACCTTGTATTTTACTACAAAGTTTTGGATTTGTATAGCGAGGAATTTCGTTTTCTCCTCCGAAAAGACTGCGGAATATTTCCATTTTATGACGGTTTTTGACTGAAAAGCCGGAGGTGGGACAGGGTGTGGTGGAACAGCGGAGGAGGCGCAAAAGACAGAAAAATGTAAGATATTTTTTAAGGTCGAAAGATTGCATATTGTGGTGTATTATGCTATGATGAAGGGCGGGCAAATTCTGTGCGTGCACATCCCTTCGTGCGGGGAGATTCCGTAAGGCGGCTGTGCCCGGCAATGTCTGCAAAAGAATTTAGAATAATTAAGGATGGGGAAAAGGATGCAAGGGAAAGTGACAAAAAGCGACGGAAATGATCTCTTATATGCGAGGATACAAAAGGCGGTGGCCAGGGGCGCATTTTTGTGTGCGGTACTGATCTGGTGTGAACTGATTTTCCACTTCTTTGTGTTCGGCAATATCAACGGGAATTTGGTCTACCCGGTATTGTTCGCGGCGGCGGCGGGAATGTTTTTCTCCGTGCTCACCGGGCTGCTCAGAAAAAAGGCAAATAAGATTGTGCTGATCGTGCTCACGGTGCTTGCGGCACTCTGGTACTCAACACAGACGGTATATGAGCATATTTTTAAGGCGTTTCTGTCCGTCAATTCGATCAAAGAGAACGGGGCGGATGCCCTTGGTGAGTTTTATATGCAGGCGATCAGGGCGATTCTCTCCCAGTTATTGCCGGTATTTTTGTATTTTGTGCCGCTGGCAGTGCTGCTTGTCTTGTTCCGCAAGAAAAGATTTCCCCTGGTCCGCAACGGATGGCAGGGGGCGGCAGTGCAGGTTGTGGGAGCAGCCGTTTTTTATCTGGCGGCGGTTCTTTTGCTGAGGGTTCCGGGCAAGGAGGCCTTTACGCCGTATGATTTGTATTACAAGGATTTTGTGATGGATCTGTCAATGGAAAAGCTCGGCGTGCTGACTTCAACGCGCAAAGACATTGCGCGGGTGTTTGGCAAGGGCGCGAAGGATTCCCTTGACGATGTGATCTTTATCGGGCTGGAGGGAACCCCGACCCCGGTGCAGGCGGCAGAACCGACAAAAATGCCGGATCATGCGCCGACCCCGACTGTGGCGGCACATGATCCGGATAAAACTCCCGTTCCAAGCCCTACCCCGACACTGACCCCGACACCAACCCCGACCCCGGTCGATACTTCGCCGAATGTGCTGGATATTGATTTTGGGGCGCTTGCAGAAAAGGAAACCAAAAAGACAATCAAGAATCTGCACACTTATATGGCAAATTCCGTTCCGACAAACAAGAACGAGTATACGGGCATGTTTGAAGGGTACAACCTGATTATGCTGACGGCGGAGGGCTACTCCCAGTGGGCGGTCAACGAGGAGATCACGCCGACACTCTACAAGATGGCGCATGAAGGCTTCTACTTTGAAAATTACTATACGCCGCTGTGGTGGACGAGCACGAGCGACGGGGAGTTTGTCGAGTGCACGGGGCTGATCCCGACGGGCACAAACAGTTTTTACAAGACGGCGGACCACTATATGCCGCTTGGTTTTGGATGGCAGTTTAGCGGCCTCGGCTACAGTGCGAGGGCATACCACAACCATTCCTACACGTACTACCACCGTGACAAGACGCACCCGAACATGGGGTATGATTACAAGGGCGCAAAGGGCGGCGGGCTGGAAGTCAAGCTGACCTGGCCGGAATCCGACCTTGAGATGATGCAGGTCACCGTACCGGAATATATCTGCGACGAAAAATTCCACGCCTACTATATGACGGTCAGCGGGCATATGGAGTATAACTGGGGCGGCAATTCCATGTCGGCGAAAAACCGGGATTATGTGAAAGATCTTGCACTTTGCGAGGAAGCCAAAGCTTATCTGGCGGCGCAGAAGGAGCTTGACCTGGCGCTCGAATACCTGCTCGCGCAGCTAAAGGAGGCGGGCGTTGCCGACCGCACGGTGATCGTGCTCTCCGGAGACCATTACCCGTACGGTATGGAAAAATCCTCGATCGACGATCTGGCGGGACATGAGGTGGAGGAGAATTTTGAGCTCTACAAGAGCCATCTGATCCTTTACTGTCCGGGTATGGAACCGGTAACGGTGGAAAAGCCGTGCTCGGCGCTTGACATTGTGCCGACCGTGCTCAACCTCTTCGGCGTGGAGTTTGATTCGAGGCTTTATATGGGGCAGGATATTTTCTCTGACGCAGCACCACTTGTTATGTTCTCAAACAAGAGTTATATCACGGACAAAGTGATGTACAATTCAAAGACCGGGGATGTTGTGAAGCGTACGGACGAGGAGCTTGCCGAAGATTATGTCAAGACCGTGTCTGCGATTGTGAAAAACAAATTTAATATTTCGGCGGCAATTATCACGGAGGATTATTATTCGTACCTGAAGGATTATCTGCCGCTGCCGGAGGGGAAACGATAGTACGGCTTCCCGGATGGAAAAACGGGGCGGGGCGGCAGTGTGATGGCTGCCGCGCCCCGTTTTTAGCGACCGTTTTATATTCCCTTCCGGACTGCCGCTTCCCTGCCGGGGAGGTCATAAACCCCGCCCACGCCAGCGCCCGGCACACAAGGGAGTTGCTTCCCCGCAGGGGAGGTCATAAAATACCGGTGTTTGAAGATTTGGACATGACATGGAAGGCGCAATAAAAGTACTATTTGTATATTGACGCGTTATGCAGGTTTCTGTATAATGAATGAAAAAGGGGGAAGGATTCCCCTTTCGATCGCAGAAAGGCAGGTAAATTCATGTATTCATTTGACGAGATCAAAAGTTTTGACCCGGAATTGGCGGAAAGCATCGAGCTTGAGGTCGGCAGGCAGAACGACCACATCGAGCTGATCGCCTCGGAGAACTTTGTGAGCAAAGCGGTCATGGCGGCGATGGGCAGCCCGATGACAAACAAATATGCGGAGGGGTATCCGGGCAAGCGTTACTATGGCGGCTGCCAGTATGTGGATATCGCGGAGAATTTGGCGATCGCGCGAGCGAAGGAGCTTTTTGGCTGCACGTACGCGAATGTCCAGCCGCATTCCGGCGCGCAGGCCAATATGGCGGTGTTCTTCGCACTCCTGCAGCCGGGTGACACCGTGATGGGGATGAACCTCGCGCACGGCGGGCATCTGACCCACGGGAGCCCGGTCAATTTCTCCGGCACATATTTTAATATCGTGCCTTACGGCGTGGATGCCGAGGGCTTTATCGACTACGAGGAAGTTGCGCGCATCGCGAAGGAATGCCGGCCGAAGCTGATCGTAGCGGGTGCGAGCGCCTACGCGAGGAAGATTGACTTTAAGCGTTTCCGCGGGATCGCGGATGAGGTGGGAGCGTATCTGATGGTGGATATGGCGCATATCGCAGGCCTTGTTGCGGCAGGCTGCCATGAAAGCCCGATCCCGTACGCACACGTCACGACCACGACGACCCACAAGACGCTCAGGGGTCCTAGGGGCGGCCTGATCCTTTCAAGTGAGGAGTTCGCGAACGAGCATAAGCTCAACAAAGCGGTATTCCCTGGTATCCAGGGAGGTCCGCTCATGCATGTCATCGCGGCGAAAGCGGTATGCTTCAAGGAAGCGCTCGCCCCGTCCTTTAAGGATTATGCGGCCCGGGTCATTGACAATGCACAGGCTCTTTGTAAGGGGCTGGTGGAGCGCGGTTTCAAAATTGTCTCCAACGGTACCGATAACCATCTGATGCTTGTCGACCTGCAGAACATGGGAATCACGGGCAAGGAAGCGGAGCATGTGCTTGACGAGGTTAATATTACGGCGAACAAGAACACCGTGCCGAACGACCCGGCATCCCCGTTTGTCACGAGCGGCCTGCGTCTCGGCACACCGGCGGCTACGACAAGGGGGCTTACCACACATGATATGGATGTTGTGGCGGAGGCGATCTCCCTTGCCATCCGTGACCTGGAAAAGAATAAGGGACAGGTGCTCTCGATGGTGAAAGGCCTGACGGATAAGTATCCGTTGTATTAGAACGGCAGGGGAACTGCCGCATAAAGGAAAGGAGCAGGGGACAGGATTCTGACAGGGTCAGGGTTCTGTCCAGCGGGCGATATTCCGGTGCGGCAGTTCTTACTTAATTTTTGGGGGAATGATATGGGCTGGCAAAGCTGTCCTTTTTTGGTTACACCAAAAGAACTTGAAACAGTATTGGAACCGTTCCGTCTTGTTAAAGAAAATGCCTGTGTACCGATAGATTATACGGATACTCCTGTCGGGGAATTTCTCAAAATTTATACTGCGCTATTTGAACAGCTGGTCCGCGGCGAAGTGATTGATGGGAAGAAGGCAGAAATCCCCCCGCAAATTGCGGTCACAACACATTTATCAGACATAAAATTCGGTATGGAACACGAGATTGGCGGAAAATGGGTGAAGGCTGTTATAAATGATAAAAAATCAATTTTGCCTTATCTTGCGCCGTTTACTTTTGGGATATATACGGAAAATGGTAAATTATATGTCAGTACCAGGGCTTCTTATCTGGCGTATAGAGAGTCTATATTTGGTTATGAGATAATTTTTCCTAAGTTCAGCCAGAGGGATGCAGATTATTATGGGCTTACAAGCGAAAAGGAATTTAAGGCCTACCCTGATTATGAACAGTTCCGAAAAAATATTGTCAGGATTACGAGACCATTTTGTTTTCGGTGGAATGGAATTGTCAAAAAGACTTCCATCCGGATAAGTGACGAAGCGAAGGTGCATGTGCCAAATTTTAATTGCATCCGATGTCAGGATATCGAAATATTATAGAATCAGAATTTATTATAATGTGGCAAAAGGGGGGACGGCATTTGGACTGCCGGAAAACCCGATTCCTCACGGGTGCGGGAATCAAGATAGAAAATAACAAATCAGAGTTAAGGAAGGACATAATTTATGATAGAACCGGATGCGTTCCAACGGCGAATGGACGGAAATGGCGGCCGTCTTCCTCTTTTGACGCTCGATGAATTTTTTGAGGGGAATACGGCAGAGGATTCCATTGCACCAAACGATTGTGGCTTTGGCCGCCCGCCCATCTCCGAGATATGGAAACTGATGCAGAATCTTGAGAAAATGCCAAATGTTGCATGGGTTCGAATTGAACTGCATAACGACACGGAAATTGTGGAGTGTGACGGGAAAGAGGAATTGGTTCTTGCGGGTGAATCCCTCATCGTATGTACCTCCCTCAAAGCGGAGGAATTGGAAGCGCTTGCAAGATGTGACTGGCTGTGTTCGGGCGGGGCAGAGGAATGGGAGGTATCCGGCGCAGATACCTTATTTTGCTGCAGGCCGCCGGTTCCGGATGGTTTTCATTGCTTTGCCATTGTGTGGGATTGATAAATGAGCGGCAAAGAATTTCCATTTATTCGGGGAGAGGCCAAAGACAGCCGGGTCAGGTTTAAAAAAGCGTATTGACATTCCGCCCTGTGTATTTTATAATAACTTGGGACAGCAGCAACAAGAACAAATGTTCGGAATGCTGCGGGATGCGATCGAATGTAAAAAGGGGTCTGCCGGAAAGGAAATGATTCCCGGCCGGATCTTTTACATAAGGAGGAATTGAGATTATGAACGAACAAAACTACGAGCAGGAAATCAACTTGGGAAAGGTGTTTTACCGTATTTTCCGCGATTGGCGGAAAATCTTTGTGATTGCTATGACGATCGCGGTCATCGCCGGGGCGGGGAATTTCGTTATGAAGCGCTTACGGACTGCGAATCCGGAGTATATCGAGAAAGCGGAGGAAAATTATCTCCGGGAACTGACGGCTTTTGAGGCGATGGGTGAGACGCTGCGCCGCGAGATTGATAATTTGGAAGAGACGCGCGCGGAGCGGGAGACCTACAACACAACTTCCATCCTGATGAAGATCAATCCGTTCCGCGAGTTCAATGCATCACTGCAGCTTTACATCGCAACGGACTACCAGATCATGCCGGAACTCATTTACCAGAACCCGGATCTTTCGAACCGTATCCTGCGGTCCTACATTACTTATATGGTGAACGGGGATATGTACCAGTACATCATGAACCACATGGCGCAGCCGGTGGAATTGCGCTACTTAAAGGAAGTGCTTTCCATCTCGGCGGATTATGACAACCGGATGGTGACGTTGAGTGTACAGAATGTGGATGCGGAGTCATGCGAGGAGATTCTCAATTACGCGCTTGAGGGAATTCTCAAAAAGCAGCCGGAAATTGTGGAGGCGATTGGGGAACATGAGTTAAACTCGGTGAACCAGGCCGTTTATGAGGCAGTAAACCTTGAGCTTGACGAGTGGCAGAAGGGAAATATCCAGTATGTTTCCGAACTGAGTATTTTGCTGCAGCAGAAGGCGGAAGCGCTTGCGGCATGGGAACAGTCGCCGCAGCCGCAGAAGGATTTCACCACCCCGAGAATTTTGAAGAATTCCATTAAGATGATGATTCTCGGCTTTATAATTGGTGCGGTGCTCGCGGCAGTGTACATTGCGTTCCGCTATATTATGTCAGATAAGCTGCAGGACGCGAAGGATCTGAAAAGCCGGTTTGGCCTGCGTGTGATCGCGCAGCTGCCGAACGTGCATAAAAAGCGTGTCTGGGTTGGGTTTGACCGTCTGTTTGCGAACATGGGAGGCCTGGCGTTAAAGGAGAGTGACGCGGGGGCGTTGGCGGAAGTTGCGGCACAGAGCGTGGCAGCGGAGCTTACGGCGCAGAGCGCGGCAGCGGGAAATGGTGTCGATGCGGCTGTTGATGGGAAGGCATCTGCAAAGCCGCAGGGTATTAAACTTGCGTTTACCGGCAATGTGGCGCAGACAGAGATCGACAGCCTGTTGTCTGCGATGAAATGGGGGGGTACTTGCCAGGTGCAGAGTGTACCGAATATCCTGTGTGATCCATCTGCGGTATCCGCGGTAATGGCAGCGGACTATGTGGTTCTTGTGGAGAAGCAGGAAATAAGCACTTATGCGCAGATTGAGCGGGAGCTGGAGCAGCTGGCGGCGTGGAAGAAAAAGGTGCTTGGTTTTATCGTGACAGGGGTGGATGCGGTACCGTGACGGTGTTTATGGATCCGTACAAAATTTTGTATCGTATATGAATGGAAGGGCAGAGCCGTGGTTGCGGCTTTGCCCTTTTTGTTTCTTTCATGTGTTTTTCGCCATTGCTGGTTGACCGATGCTTTTTCCGCATGCACACTTGCCGCCGCGGCTATTTTTTTGTGCATCCCGTAAATAAAAAAACTATGTCAAAATCGACATAGGAATAATATGTACTATATAAAAGGCGTAAAAACAAGAACCAAGTGTGATACCCACACTTCATGATATATGATACCACAGAAAAAAAGAAAAGTCTAGTCTTTTTTTAAATTTCTGCTAAAATTATTTTTGCAGCCGGAAACAGGATGGCAGATCATCTGCCGGAATATCATTTTTCCTGCTGCGGGCAGGAGCGCGCCCGGGGGATGGACGGCGGTTCGTGTCGGCATAAGATTCATGAAGAATGATGCAGGATGCAGAAACGGAGGAAAGTATGACGGACCAGACAAAACATGGACAGGCGGGCGCAAGGGAAAGCAGGCGGGAGGGGAAAGCAGAAGCAGCCGAAGCGGGGCAGGAAAGGCCGGGTGGCGGCAGCTGCCATAATTCCCGGACAAAGGATGGAAATGAAGGTTGGGAAGTGAACGGCAGTCCGGCGGGAGAGACACATGCCAGCCTGCCGTCAGACGGGCGTGCGGCGGAGGAGGCACACTTGGCAGAATGCCTTACGGTCATCAAAGCCAATATTGCCGTTTATATGGAAGATGTAAAGCGCATGAATGCGGAGATCAAGCAGATGTACGACCAGTACCACGACAATGATCCGGAGATTTTTACGGAACTCTCCAACACCATCACGATGAACGAAAATATGAAAACGGCTCTTTCAAAGAACCAGCGGGCACTCAAAAAGCCGTATTTCGGACGGATTGATGTGCTGGAACTTGCCGGGGGGGAGAGTGCTGCAAACGGGTATCCGGGCGGCGCAGGGGTATCAGGAAAGCACAGAGATGCTTTGCGGCAGGAGGAGAATGAGCCGGAGGCAGACGACCGCAAACTGGTGCCGCGCAAGAACCGTACCGAGGTTTTCTATCTCGGCAAGGGCGGTGTAATGAAAGACAGGACACATATTCTTGTCGTGGACTGGCGCGCGCCGATTGCGAATGTTTATTACGAGAACGGGCTTGGGGAGTGCAGTTATCTGGCACCGGGAAACCGGAAATACACCATTGACCTGAAGAGAAAACGCACCTATGAGATTGCGGATGAGCGGCTGATTGACTATTATGATTCGGAGGTGGTAGCCAACGATGAGCTGCTGACGAAATATCTCGCCAAAAATAAGGAGGCGGTGCTGGGGGAGATCATCGCGACAATCCAGAAAGAGCAGAACGATATTATCCGTAAATCACCGTACCGCAGTATGATTGTGCAGGGGGTGGCGGGCAGCGGCAAGACGACGGTCGCGATGCACCGGATTTCCTACATCCTATATAACTACGCGAAGGATTTCCGGCCGGAGGATTTCTACATCATCGGCAGCAACCGGATCTTGCTCAATTATATCACGGGCGTGCTGCCGGAGCTCGATGTGTACGGTGTGAAGCAGATGACGATGGAGCAGTTGTTCGTGCGCCTGCTCTATGAGGATTGGGACGAGAAGAAATATGAGATTATTTCACTGGAAGAAAGCACGGCAAGGCTTGCGGGGGCAGGAAATACAAAGACCGATAAATGGGAGGGGGGCGAACCGAATGGGCCGCAGGAGGATTTGCTTACCGGTGCTGCCGCCAGCCGTATCATCCGCCGGAAGGGTACTAAGGAATGGCTTGCGGCGCTGACGGCATACTGCGATGCGATGGAAGAGGCAATGATCCCGCAGGAGGATATATATTTCAACGATGAGGTGCTGTTCTCAAAGGAGCAGATTAACCGCTACCGCGAGAGTAATGCCATCCTTTCCATCCAGACGAAGATTGACGGCTTAAACGAGCGGACGCTGGTAAAACTGCGCAATGAGCTGACGGGGCATGACCTGATCTACACGCCGGAGGAGCGCCGTGCGCTGGTCAAGAGCTATACTGGGCGGTTTGGCCCAAAGAAATGGAAACAGCCGATCTTTGAGATTTATGATGCATTTTGCAGGGAGCAGGGTATGCCGTACCAAAGGACGGCATGTTCCGGCATGGATACATCCCGCACATTCCCTGCGGGGTTGCAAGAGTCCGTTAGGGCAAAGGAGAGTGGGAAAAAGGCCGCGGTAAACGTCAGCCCGAAAAACGTTTCCGGGCAAAAAAAGAGAAAAACAGGGAAACATGAAATGATCGGATATGACGTGTACGATCTTGCAGCGCTCGCCTATATTTACAAGCGCTGTAAAGAAACGGAGCGCATCCGCGAGGCGCACCATATCGTGGTCGACGAGGCGCAGGATTTTGGCCTGATGGCCTACGGTGTACTGCGCTACTGCATTCCTGCCGGCGCATGGACGATCATGGGCGATGTATCGCAAAATATCCATTTTGGTTACGGTTTGAATGACTGGGAGGAACTGAAAGAACTGGTGCTGTGTGACCCGAAAGACACTTTTGCCGTATTGTCAAAAAGTTATCGAAATACGGTGGAAATCTCGGATTTTGCGCAGAAAATCTTGCAGCACGGTTCTTTTGCAGGTTATCCGATCGAGCCGATCATACGCCATGGGAAACCGGTTGAGGTAAGGGGATGTGCGGATCATGAGCAGGTTTTGCGCGACGCGGTAAAAATCCTTTCCGGATGGCAGCAGGAAGGGCTTGACACCATTGCGGTCATCTGCCGGGATGAGAAGAGGGCAATGGAAACGGCGACGGAGCTCGGCGAAAGGATAAAGATCGAGGAGAGTGATCTGAATCTTGCCGAATTTAAACAGGGCATCCTGGTGCTTCCGGTCAGCTACACCAAAGGACTTGAGTTCGACGCAGTGCTGTTGTTTGAGCCGACCGCGGCGCAATACCCGGAAGATGATGGGCATGCGAAGCTTCTGTATGTGGCGGCGACCAGGGCGCTCCATGAACTTACGGTGCTGCATGCGGGGGATATGAGCAGGCTGCTTGGTTAAAATAGGAAAAGGGCATGGGGAATACCGCCGTTTTATGAAATGTTCTTGTTTTGTGCGGGTAGTCATGGTAGAATCAGGATAAGCCGTATCCCAGGCAGTTAAAAAAGTGGGATGGCGGCAACCAAAATTTCGGGTTCTGCGCAAAATGCCGTGCGGGCGGCGGAAGGAGAGAAAAGATGGATTTACTTCAGGAGATAAAAGACTACAGACCGTGGAACGAACAGGAGGCGTGCGACAGGGAGCAGATGCTTTGGTATATGGCGCACAACGCGGACTATCTGATGCGGGAAAACCGGACAGCGCATTTTACGGCATCCATCTGGACGGTAAATCCCGCCCGCACGAAAACTTTGATGGTATACCACAATATCTATGATTCATGGTCTTGGATTGGCGGGCACGCGGACGGGGACGGGGATCTGCGCGCGGTGGCGCTGCGCGAACTGAAGGAGGAAACGGGTGTTGCCAATGCGGTTCTTTTGAACCCTGAAATCTTTAGTCTGGAGATATTGACAGTAAACGGCCATATAAGAAAGGGGATTTACGTGCCGAGCCACCTGCACTTGAATGTTACATATCTGGCAGAGGCGGAAGAGAGTGAAAAATTGCTTGTAAACGAAGCGGAGAACCAGGCAGTAAAATGGTGGTCGTTTGGGGAAGCGTTGAAGGTGTCAACCGAGCCTTGGTTTGTGGAGTGGGTTTACAGGAAACTGATGGAAAAGTGCAAGTGAGGCAGGGCAATCCTGTTTTCGGAAAGCGCATGAATGATCGGTATGCCGTGTCCAAAACGCAAAAAATAGGCGAAATCATGCAATAATTGAAGAGAAAACATCAACGGCCGTATGGTATGATAGAACTAGTACCATAGAGAACCTGACGGGTTTTTCTAACGGCAAACATATGGAGGTGTTTTATGAAAAAAAGGTGGATTGCAGGTGCTCTGGCAGGGGTGATGATGCTTTCTCTCGTCGCCTGCGGCGATAAGGAGACGGGAACGCCGGATCCGACGGCTACACCGACGGCAGGGGTGACACAGGCAGCGGAACCGACACAGACCGGAGGGGATGCCGATCCGGTAAAGACAGACCAAAAACCGGACCCGACGGCAGAGCCAACGGAGGAAGTCACGCCGACGGCAGAGCCGACACAGGAACCAGAGGAAGAGATTCCTTCCATCCAGTCCGTATTCGCGGAATATGATATGAAGGTGGGAACCTGTCTTACGACCCAGATGATCAATAAGAGTGTACTTGCAGATTTGATCAAGAAAAATTTCAACAGTGTAACGATGGAAAATTCCATGAAACCGGATTATATCCTTGACAAGAACGCGAGCATCGAGGCGGGCGATTTGGTTGTAGCATTCAATGCCGACATGGTGAAGATGTTAGATTGGGCGCGCGATAACAATATGGCAGTCCGCGGGCATACCATCATCTGGCACAGCCAGACACCAAAGTGGATTTTCCACGAAAACTTTGATACAAACGCGCCGTTCGCCAGCCGTGAGGTCATGCTTGCCCGCATGGAAAGCTATATCAGGCAGGTGTTTGCACAGCTTGACGAGTACGGTTACACCGACTTGTTCTACGCGTATGACGTGGTGAACGAGGCGTGGATGGAGGACGGGAAAATTCGCGAGGAGATGAATTACTGGTATCAGATCATCGGGGAAGATTATCTCTGGCACGCGTTTTATTATGCGGATCAATACGCGCCGGAGACCATCGACCTGTATTATAACGATTACAACGAACAGTACAAGACGGATGCCCTCCTGAAGTTTGTGGACACTCTGGTTGATGAGGAGGGGAATTACCTGATTGACGGGATCGGCCTGCAGGCACATCTCTACACCGGGGATGACTTGAAGGGCTACTTAAATACCGTGGAGCGCCTTGGGGCGACAGGGCTTAAGATTGAGCTGACGGAGCTTGACGTGTCGCTCGGCACGTGGCAGAATACGCTTTACGGGACAGATGAGAATTTGAGGACGCAGGGAAAATATTACTATGAACTGATCGGCGGTTTGTTTGAACTGGTGAAAGAGGAAAAAGTTAAGATGGATGCCCTGACATTCTGGGGCTTTGCGGACGGACTTTCCTGGCGCAAGAACGCGAGCCCGCTTCTGTACGATACGATGTATATCCCGAAATATGCATTGTATGGTGTGCTTCAGATGGAGGAGAAAGCAGGGTATTGATCCGTACAGAAAAAACGGATTAACCATGTTAAAATACCCGCATGAGCCGGACAAATAAAAACACCCCGCGGCAGCACAGTATCTAATGTGCCGCCGCAGGGTGTTTTTTGCTCTTATTTCAATTTTCTGCCTGTCCGTCCAGTTCTTCGCCGTTGATGCTTGCGTGCTCGTGCTCGTCCATCGGGATGACGATGCAGCGCCTGCCGCCAATCACCTGTGTGGTGATCTGGCCTGCTTTCTGGGGGGCAACACGCAGCATGACTTCACAGGCGTTGGCCAAAGCCTCGTCTGTCAGTGTGGCAGCGGCTTCCCCGGTGCTGTTTTCTGCAAAATCGGCAACCGCACGCGCCGTATTCTGCGCGATGGCAAGCTCGCTTTTTGTCTGCCCCAGTTCATTCTTTAGCTGCTGTACCTCGACCCTCAATTCCTCCTCGATGCGCTCGTGTGCACCGGAACTTAGTATTTTTTTATCTACCAAAAGGTCGGCGACCGGCGGCTCATCCGCGAATTTTTCGGCAAAGGAGCGCCCGATGCGCTCGGCAATCTCTTCCGGAACCTTACTGTTTACCAGTACATCCTGTATCGTTTCCGTGGTGAGCACGATTGGGTCGGGTTCCTGTTCGGCCTCCGTATAGAGCGCTTTTTCTTCCAACATTTCCTGCAAGGTCTCGTGGATGTCGTAGAGGACGCGCCCACGTTTGCGCTCATCCGTGACGGCGCTGTTTACAATGTCCTGAAAGGTATTCTTTTTTTCGGTCGCGGTCTGGCGTGCCGGGCAGCCAAGAATGAATTCCATAAACTCATCGTGCGGTTCCTTTGTGTCCTTGGTATAGTACATGACGGAGTGGATGTCTGTGCTGCGCTCCGTAAAGGCAGGAAATAGAAAACCTGCCTCCGGAACGCCGACCACCCAGTCGCGCATGCGCGGACCGATGCGGTTCTCGTTTTCAAGATAACCAAGCGCGGCCTTGGAGAGGGTCACCGGGCAGACTGCGGCAAGAAGATATTCATATACTTCCTCGGATTCGTCAAGTGCATTGTTGTCACTGGTCTTTGTCATAACATCGTAGGCATCATGGTAAAGGATGATCAGGTAATTGCCCGCATAATCGTAATTGTCAATAACGAGCTGGTAAAAGGCAGCTGCCAGTTCGTCGTTTTTTAGCCTGCTTTCCTTTAAGCCCATCAAAAACTGCTGTTTCCCGCCAATTTCCTCCTCTTCTTTCGGAAAGGAAAGTTCCAAAAGATTGTTTCCCGGCGTGCCGGAAAGCGTTTTTGAGGCAATCTCCAGATATTTGTGCAGCTCGTCCTCCTCCAGATTTAAAAAATTTTCATTGAAGGTCAGAACGACCTCTTTTTCGGCGTTAACATAGCATCCGCACATGCGCGTGAATGTGCATTGTGTCTTTTTCATGCGCCGTTTCAGTTCGAGAATCTCTTTTTTATTCATGGAAATGAACCTCCCAACTAATTTGCTTTCTATATCGTAACATATCGTCGGTGCTTTTTCCAGAAAAAAATTGCACTTATGGGGGAGAACATGGTATAATGTCCGCAAGGATATTATACCGGCGCTGATTTGCCGTCCGACCAGGGGGAGGACAATTTCCCTGGCAAATCATGTGCATGCCCGGCAGGGAGCATGCCGGAATTTGTGCGGAGCCTATGGTATCAACAGCGGAAGCATAAAGAAAAAACGAAAGGGAGGGCGACGGTCATGAGAAAGCATTATGAAAGAATGGTACAAGATGCAGACAAGCGTGTCCTGCGCGCATTGCGTCTTCAAAATATGGGAATCGGGAGTCCGCAGTACGGCGGTTTTATGGAGGAGGAAGACGGGATCTACCAGGCGAAATCTACGATATATAAGCTGTCCAATCTGGCGACCGCCTATCTGAACCCGGACTGCCGGTATTACCATGATCCGGTTGTGTTTGAGCGGATTGTTGCAGCAACAAATTTTGTCCGCAATGTCCAGCATGAAGACGGCCTGTTTGATTATGTGACCGGAAACTTTTACCCTGTGCCGGATACGGCGTTATGTCTTAGGAAATTGATCCCGGTGCTGAAATATTTGCGCACCCATGCGCAGACACCGCAGGAGAAGGAAATCCTCATGCGTGTGGAAGTCATTGTACATTCCGGTGCGAATGGGTTGTTGGAGGAGGAAATCCATACGTCGGACTGCCGCTTGGTTGTTGCCTCGGTGTTAGCTGCGTGCGGAAAACTTTTTGATAACGATGAGATGATGCAGGCTGCGTTAAAATGTGTCGCAGGCGGGATCGGCTGCAATGAGGACGGGCAGTTTGACGAGAAATCCTCCGACCATGCAAACCGCCTGAACAACGACGCGCTGGTAGTACTCTCGGAGGCGCTTTCGGATCCGTCATACGAACAGTACGCAATCAAAAACCTGAAGATGATGCTCTGTTACTGGGAGCCGGATGACAGTGTGTTTCAGGAGAGTTCAATGCGGTTTGGGAAGGAGCGCCTGATCTTTCCCAAAGACTATTATTATGTCTACCTTTCCCTCGGCAAGCGCTATCAGATTCCGGGTTTTTTGGCGATGGCCAACCACATTTTCTGTATGGTAGATGAAAAGCAGATTTCCTCGCCGGATTTTCTGATGCAGCTGATGAACCATCCGGAGCTGATTGCACATGAGTATGATACGGCAGGGATCCCGACCAATTACCGGATGATTTTTAAGGAGTCGGGGATTGTCCGTGTGCGTCACGGCGATATGACATATACCGTGATGAATGGCAAGCCGCATTTTCTATATGTCCATGCGGGATCAATCAAATTTGTGATGAAGCTGGCGGGAAGTTTTTATGAGCACCGCGCGTTTTGCAGTGAAACGATGGAAGAACTTTCCGACGGAAGCATCCATCTGCACCAGACGATGCATGGCGGTTATTCGTTCCCGTTTACAAAGAAGCAGGCTGACAATGAATGGTGGAAATCCGCACAGACGGAAAAGCCGCGCAGGGAGAGGCCGGGCATGGAGATTGATGTCATCATCCACGAGGAGGGGGAAGAACTGGCCGTGGAACTAAAGGCGATGGGGGCGAAAGGTGCCCCGTGGCGTGTTGAGATGTCATTTTCCGGAATTGACCGCATTGTGAATGAACATATGGACATTGCCGTGCGGGGCAATGAGACGGTCATCGTGAAGGACTCCTATTTTGAAGCATCCAATCAGTTAAACCGCCTTGTGATCGGGCCTGCGTTCGGCACGCACCGTTATACGGAAGGCAGGGAGGAGGGGATTGCGCGGATTCCGGGGGCGGCGACAGTTTATTTCACCGATGACACGGAATTTAAGCATACCTTGCGCATTAAGAGGAAATAGGAACCCGCCGTTTGTGGGGAGCATGCATGTTGCAATGAAGAAAAAAACACTTGCTTTTTGGGGCAAAATCATGTAACATGGAAATATAGGGACACAAGCAGGAGCTTTGTGTGACTATGCATGTGCACGACTGGCGGAAAACAGCTTTTGGCTGTGCAGGGTTACCTGCAGGGAGTGCATAAAGACAAGAAAGCCGACCGCCTGGGCGAATGCATATTTGCTATGCGCCCAGGCGGTTTTATGCGCTTTGGGGGCGTATATATCCAAATTCAGCCGCCGGAAGGCAGGCAGAAAGAGAGGTGGAGCTTTCATGGAGATTTTATCGCTGAAACAGGAACTGGAAAGCAATGCGTATCCGGGGAGGGGCATCGTGATCGGGCGCTCGGAGGACGGAAAATCTGCGGTAACCGCCTATTTTATCATGGGCAGGAGCACAAACAGCCGCAACCGCGTGTTTGTTGCGGACGGGGAGGGCATACGCACGCAGGCGTTTGACCCGTCGAAACTGGAGGATCCCAGCCTGATCATCTACGCGCCGGTGCGTGTGCTCGGAAACAAGACGATTGTCACGAACGGTGACCAGACAGACACGATCTACGAGGGGATGGACCGGCAGCTTACGTTTGAGCAGTCCCTGCGCTCCCGTGAATTCGAGCCGGATGCCCCGAACTACACGCCGCGCATTTCCGGCATTATGCACCTTGAGGGCGGCGGTTACAATTATGCTATGTCCATCTTAAAGAGCAGCCAGGGCGACCCGTCCTCGTGCCACCGCTACACCTTTGCTTATCAGAACCCGAAAGCGGGCGAGGGACATTTTATCCACACTTATATGCACGACGGCAATCCACTGCCAAGTTTTGAGGGAGAGCCGAAGCTTGTTTCGGTTTCCGGGGATATGGGAACCTTCGGTGATATGCTCTGGAACGCCCTGAACGAGGAAAACAAGGTTTCCCTGTTCGTGCGCTACATTGATATCGCCACAGGCAAGTACGAGTCAAAGATTTATAATAAGAATCAGCACTAAAAACAGCAGAGTCCCGGAACTGCGCCGGAAGGAATTTCCGGGAGGCCGTGCGGACGGAAAATCCTTCCGCGGAAAGGGCGCAGCGGAGGGAATCTGCGGGACGAAAAACAGCAGAGTCCCGGAACTGCGCCGGAAGGAATTTACGGGAAGCCGTGCGGACGGAAAATCCTTCCGCGGAAAGGGCGCAGCGTAGGGAATCTGCGGGACTAAAAATAGGAGATCATAACATCATGAACGAAATTCAATTAAAATACGGATGCAATCCGAACCAGAAGCCTTCCAGGATTTATATGGAGGACGGCAGCGAACTTCCGGTCACTGTCTTAAACGGCAAGCCGGGCTACATCAATTTCCTTGATGCGTTCAATGGCTGGCAGCTCGTAAAGGAATTAAAGCAGGCGACCGGGCTTGCGGCGGCAGCTTCCTTCAAGCATGTTTCCCCGGCGGGCGCGGCAGTCGGCCTCCCGCTTGACGATACACTTGCCAAAATTTACTGGGTGGATGATCTTGGCGGGCTTACCCCGCTTGCAAGCGCCTATGCAAGGGCACGCGGGGCGGACCGCATGTCCTCGTACGGCGATTTTATCGCGCTTTCGGACGTGTGCGACGTGTGCACCGCAAATTTGATCAAGCGAGAGGTTTCCGACGGCGTGATTGCACCGGGCTATGAGCCGGAGGCACTGGAAATCTTAAAATCCAAGAAAAAGGGCAATTACAATGTCATCCAGATTGATTCTGCTTATGTCCCGGCACAGCTTGAGAAAAAGCAGGTGTACGGCATTACGTTTGAGCAGGGGCGGAATGAATTAAACTGCAATGAAGAGCTGCTTTCGAATATTGTCACAAAAAACAAGGACATCCCACAGAGCGCCCTGATCGACATGAAGATTTCCCTGATCACCTTAAAATACACGCAGTCCAATTCGGTATGCTACGTAAAGGGCGGCCAGGCGATCGGCATCGGCGCAGGGCAGCAGTCAAGGATCCACTGCACAAGGCTTGCGGGGCAGAAAGCGGACAACTGGTATTTGCGCCAGTCGCCGCAGGTGATGGGACTGAAATTTTTGGACGGCTTAGGAAGGGCTGACCGCGACAACGCGATTGATATCTACATGGGCGACGAGTACGAGGACGTGCTTGCGGACGGCGCGTGGGAGAAGATTTTTAAAGAAAAACCGGCGGTCTTTACGAGGGAGGAGAAAAAAGCGTGGCTTGCGGGAATGCAGGATGTGATCTGCGGCTCGGACGCATTCTTCCCGTTTTCGGACAATGTGGAGCGCGCGCATAAGAGCGGCGTGAAATACATTGCGCAGCCGGGAGGTTCCATCCGCGATGACGCGGTGATCGAGTGCTGCGATAAGTACGGGATGGTAATGGCGTTCACGGGAATCCGGCTGTTCCACCATTAAAGTGGAAGGTTCTGTCTGATATTTTGGAGACTTTTTGGAAACAAAAAAGAAAGAGGATTCTTTGGAATGACGGCAACTCCATCTATAGGATTGCCAAAACGGATTCGCGGGGAGGTGCCTGTCGTGGATATTATAAACCATATGGATTCGGCCAGTGAATTTTCCCATGCAGAATGGTAGAGATGCAACGGTCTGTATGGGTACAATAAAAGTTGCATCGTCTGCTGTTTCTGCACTTTATTTCATCATATTAAGTAAAGGACGGGATGAATTGTGGAATATCGAAATGCAGCAGACGTACTTCCAAAGGAGCTTCTCAAAGAATTATCCGTATATGTCAGCGGACAATTACTTTATGTTCCTTCCGCGAAGTGTAAAAAGTCATGGGGAAGTAAAAGCGGCTCGAAACAGTATTATGAGCAAAGGAATTGTACGATTCGCAAAATAATAAAAAGGTAAATTAACAGGGCTTTATCCTAACAGGGTAAAGCCCTGTTTTTCGTATAAAATAAATATAGTCATTCTCCATTCTTCTTTTCCTTATCTGGAAATCCTATAATGATGTTGAAACGAAGAAAAGATTCCAATGAAAAGGAGGGAATTGTAATGCTTATTTTATCAAAGGGGCTTACTGCTAAGCATATGAAGCAAAAGCCTGCTCACCGTTTCGGACAGAACATTATATATATGATATCGCTTGCATGGAAAGAGCGCCGTAGTGTCATTTTACTAGCTCTGGCAATGGCGGTTGCTGCGATCCTGCTCAGTCTTACACAGCTTTTTATTGTGCCGTCTATACTCGAAATTGTTGAAACTAACGTTTCTGCCGCAGAGCTTACTGCAATCATACTCTTATTTACAGGAGTATTCATATTGCTTAACGCAGCCCAGTCATACTTCTTATCATGCTCACAGTTTGGGCGTATTGAAGTTCGCATCATCATCGGCTCCATGATACAAAATAAGGCGCTGACCATGTCATATCCTGATACCCTGGATCAGAATGTCCGCAAGAAAATGGATAAAGCATCCATGCTTGTTACCAGCAACTTGGCGGCTACTGAGGCGGTCTGGACAACGTTGGTGAATCTGTTAAAAAACGCGGTTGAATTTATTGTTTTTTTCTTTTTGCTTGCCGCGCTTCACCCATTTGTGATCATTGCCGTTTTGGTAACTACCGTTGTCAGTTTTTTAGTAAGCAATTCTCTCAATGGCTGGGGATACCGGCACAGAGATGAAGAAGCGGAATATACCCGCCGCATGAATTATCTTAGTGAAAGATCAAGGGATTATACATTGGCAAAGGATGTCCGCATTTTTGGGATGCAAAGCTGGATAGAAGATGTTTAATACAGTGAATCTATTTACCGGCGGCATAGGCAAGATTATGGCTGACCTTGCAACCCTCCGGAAACAAAGTCTTGACATCTGTGCAGTCCGGGAATTTCTTGATTATCCTGAAACAACTTGAAAAAGTATAATCCATTTGTTCCCACTTCAAAGCTGGCGAAAGTATCAAGAGGGGCTATGGGAGGATACCAGGCCTTATCGAAAGCGGTGTCACAGATATTTGTAGGAGCCGCGTATATCTTTGTATGCCTGAAAGCACTGGGAGGGGCTTTTGGTGTAGGTTCAATTGTACAATATGTCAGTGCTATTATCGCATTATCCGGCGGTTTATCCATGCTGATTGAGGCGTTAGGTGATTTAAGGAATAACACTTCTTTTCTGCGCACAGTATTTGAGTTTTTAGATATGCCAAACAAAATGGATCAAGGGGACATGGCTGTCGGTCAAAACAGCGGCAAAGGATATGACATTGAATTTTGTAATGTCTCTTTTCAGCATCCCGGTCAGGAGAATTATGCGTTGCGTAATGTATCCATGACATTCCATACAGGGCAGAGGACGGCAGTCGTGGGCATGAACGGAAGCGGTAAGACCACTTTTATTAAACTGTTATGCCGCCTGTATGATCCGACCGAAGGTAAGATACTGCTGAATGGAATTGATATACGAAAATACAATTATTACGAGTATATGCAGTTGTTTTCTGTCGTGTTCCAAGATTTTAAGCTGCTCTCTTTTGGACTGGGACAAAATGTTGCCGGCAACATGAACGTAGACGCAGACAAAGCAGATCAGTGTCTTCGTGATGCAGGCTTTGGAATACGTCTTGACAAGCTGTCCCGTGGACTTTCGACAGCACTGTATAAGAATTTTGATGAAAATGGTGTTGATATTTCCGGAGGGGAGGCACAGAAGATTGCATTGGCAAGAGCTTTATATAAAGATGCGCCGTTCATTATACTTGACGAGCCTACGGCATCGCTTGATCCGGTTGCGGAGTTTGAGGTATATAATAGAATGAATGATATGATAGGCAAAAAAACGGCTGTGTTTATTTCACATAAATTATCTTCTTGCCGATTTTGTCAGAATATTGCAGTATTCCATGCGGGCAGGCTGGTTCAGCGCGGTAGTCATGATGCATTGGCAAGCGACAAGTCCGGAATGTATTACAGGCTGTGGAGCGCTCAGGCACAATACTATGAAGCAGGATTGTCTGCAACAGCCGGGACAGGCAAGCAGTTTTTGAGAAATGCCACGAGAAAATAAGCGACAATGGCAGATGTAAGTATGCGCAGGAGATATGCAAGCAGTGCAGCCAATGAATTGTTAGTTTTTATAGCGGGGCAGTTTTGGCTGCCCCCGCTTGCCGCGATATTGCTTAGCAGAACATTGAAAATACAGAAAATGTTTTAAATCCGGAGATTGTTTTTTTTTCTTTTTTCCGTATCAAACCTCCTTGACAAAAGTCCGTAAATCATATACTATAAATTATAGTAATTTTTTCAGTGGTATTACAGTGTCTCCGGTTCGGATAAATAGAAACCGGAGATAAAAAAACGGCGGAAGGATAAATATGATGAAACTATTGGTAATAAGGCATGGTGAAAGCGAAGCGGATATTCTTAACGTACATGAGGGCAGGGCAGATTTTGAACTGACCGGGCGCGGACATAAACAGGCAGAAGCGATGGGAAAGTATGTCAGCCAAAATTATGAGATCAAAAAAATTTATCACAGCACATTAAAAAGAGCCGTACAGACGGCAAATCATCTGGCTTGTGAAACCGGCGCGCCCCAAATACCGGACGAACATTTAATGGAGTTTAACAATGGTCTGCTGGCAGGATTAAAGCACGATGTTGCCGCAGAGAAATACCCGAAGGTCAAAGTGCCGCTTCATTCTGCTCTTTACGAGCAGGAAAGCATGCTGGAATTCCGGTATCGGGCCGAGTTTATGCTGTCTAAGATCATCTCGGAAAATGAAGGGGATGACACCCTGGCCATCGTCACCCACGGCGGTATGATCAACCAGCTTTACCGTGCGTTTTTCCGGCTGCCCGTGGATGCACAATTCGCGTTCTGGACGGGCGATACGGGGATTCATGAATGGGTTGTGGACGGAAACATGCGCATCCTCGTAAGATCAAATTTCGCGCCGCACAATCTATAATTTTTGCATAGCAAATGCAATCTTTCCTTTTCGGTGTTTGTCTTTCCATGTGGCGGGACAGGGAAATCGGCCCTTCATGCAGCAGGCAGCAGGGATTCCTTCTGCGCCTTGCCGTGCGGCAGGGCAGGGAGAACGAGGAATAAGCGATAATTGGAGGTATTATGGCTACGATTGATCTGGTCGTGTTGGGGATGTTAAAAAAGGAGCCAATGGGGGCATATGATATCCAGAAACTGGTTGAATACCGCAATATATCAAAATGGGTGAAGATCAGCACCCCTTCCATATATAAAAAAGTCATCCAGCTCGAGGAAAAGGGACTGGTTCGCGGCAATATTGTAAAAGAAGGAAAAATGCCGGAAAAAGTGGTTTATTCCTTGACGCAGGCGGGGGAGAAAGAATTTGAGAGGCTGATGCTTGTGACCGCGGCGGAGCCGATCCGCATTTTTTTGGATTTTAATGCCGTGATCGTGAATCTGGACCGTCTTCCCGCAGAAACTCAGAAATCCTGTGTGGAGAGCATCGAAAAAAATGTCCGGTCGTTAAAAAACTGCCTGGAGGGGAATATACAGGAAAAAGAGGGAGTGTCCGGAATACCGGAAACAGGCTTGGCTGTTTTGCGGCAGCAATATGTGCTGGTGGAGGCGGTTGAACAATGGATTGCTTCCCTGAAGGGAAAAGTTTACAGATAGATTGCTTTTTCTTTTTGATGGGTTATCCTAAAAAAGGAACAGAAATGCTTTTTTCCGAGCTTTCCCAATTATTAGTTGCGCATGGAGTGCAAATTGTTTACGGAACTGGCAGGCCTGACCCGGCGGATTGGTGAATGGAGGGATTTTTGCCGGAATTTTGGAAGAGCTGTCGGCGGGCGTGGAAAATTCAGAAAATAGTTGACAGAAAATATTATGACTAGTATAATAAAATACATAAACAGACCATATCCGGCGGCACGGCCAGGGATCTTTCCGGTAATACTGATATCGGGAAAATATCTTGAAGGGGGCGTGCTTTGGGACCGGACCGAATGGGAGAGGAAAGGGGTACTGTCATGTTGATTTTTGCCTGCGGAAGAATGCGTTAGAAAAACGGAAAAGAATGAGCGCGGAGAGGCTTTGGACTGCTCCGTTGTTTGTTGTACCCGATTTTTGCATTTTTGCGTGGCGATAAGAACACGGACACGCGCAGGTGTGTCTTGGCAGTACTGAAATACAGGCGGGGCTTTGTGCTTTTGGCTGTTTTTTAAGTATGTTTTTTTGCTGCGGAATTTTGCCGCAGCTTTTTTTGTGCGGATTTCCGGTTATGCTGCGGGAGGCCAAAGACCGTATCGTAAGGAAAAGTGTTTCTGCTTGAACGCGATGTCCAAAACGGAGGAGGTTTCTGCCATTCCGGACAGTAAATAAACTGCACGTATGTCATATAAATCGCAAAATTCGGGTACAGCCTGGGATTTGCCGGTCAGATGAAAAAAGAGCAGTGGAACAGGAAAAGCAAGCTCGGTTTTCTGGCTGGCATCAGAAAGGAGTATCGGAATGAAAGAAAAAAGAGATAAACATGCGGGCGCAGGTCATTTTTTGCCTGCGAAATACTTGCTGCGCGGATTTTGCGCCAAAAACCGTTTCCGTATCATCCTGCCGTTTCTTATATGCGCGGCAGCATCCGCGGCAGGTCTTACCGCCATGTATCTGCCGAAAATCGTGCTGGACGCAGTGGAGAGCGGGGCGGGAGGGGGGCAGCTTTTCTCGCGGGTTGGCACCGCCGGCGCGCTGTTGGCGGTATTGTCCCTTGCCGCGATGGTGCTGCGCAATGAACTGGAGCTTGCCTCGCAGGATTTTTTGTATACGGAACTTACCGCGCGCTGGGAGCGTGGGATGCTGCGTATGGATTATGGGGCTTTTGTGTCGGAGAAAGGAAAGCTTCTGGCTGAAAAAGCGAGAAATGCTATCAGCAGCCCGAACTGGGGCGCGGTAAAATTTCTTCCGGGACTTAGTGCGGTTTTGGAGGCGTTTACAGGACTTTTGGTCTGCTGCATGATTGTCGGGTTGCTGCATCCGGTGGTGGTAGTGTTCCTGCTTTTATTGTTTTTGGTACAACTGTGGTTTTCCGCGCGCACACAGAAGGGAAAGCAGCAGTTAAAAGAAGCGCGTGCGGCGGCTGACCGGCGTTTAAATTATCTTGCCTGGGGCATGCGGGGAAGGAAGGAGGGCAAAGATATCCGGATGTACTCCTTTGATACGCTGCTGCACCGCATTGCGCAGCGCAGCGTAAAAGAAAAGCGGGAAGTGGAGGGAAAAGCCGAGAAATTACAGTTTTACAATATGATTTTTGCCGCTTTCCTGCTTTTGCTGCGCGACGGGGCGGCGTACGGGTATCTGATCTGGCGCTTCCTGCATTCCGGGATGACACTCGGCGATTTCACGCTCTATTTTGCGGCGATCACCGGGGTTGGCGGCGGGTTGCTGCAGCTTGCACAGGCTGTTTCGGATTTTATGGAAACGGAGCGCTACGCGGGGGATTTTTTTGAGTTTATCCAATATAGTATGAATATGGAAGAGGCTGGGGAGTTTGGGCGGGAGGCGGAATGTTTTGCTTTACCCGTAAGCGCAGAAGCACAGCATGATGAAAATCCGGTAGATGGGGGGAAGGGGGAGAAAACCTGGTTTTTTGGGCAGGAAAAAATCTCCGTTGTTTTTGATCATGTGTCATTTTCCTACTTCACGGAGAAGGACGGAAAAAAGCAGGAAATTCCGGTGATCAAAAATCTGAACCTGACCATTTCTGCGGGGGAAAGTATTGCGGTTGTGGGCGTGAATGGTGCGGGAAAATCCACTTTTGTTAAGCTTCTCTGCGGGTTGCTGAAACCGGTCGAGGGCAAAATTCTTGTAAACGGCGTGGACAGCAGACAGTTTCGCAGGGAGGACTATTTCGGGCTGTTCTCGGCGGTTTTCCAGAAATCCGGGTTCCTTCCGGTCAGCATCGCGGATAATATCATGCTGAATGTGAGGAGGAAGAGGGGAGGGGGAAACGCCGCAAACCGTTTACCGGGGTGCAGGGAAGCTTCCGCGGATTGTGTGCGGGACGGGGAAGACATAGCAGTGATGTGGGAGTGCATCCGGCGGGCAGGGCTTGAAGAAAAGGTGAAGTCCCTGCCGCAGGGCGCGGATACCTGCCTGGCCAAACGGGTCGCGCCGGACGGGACGGAATTGTCCGGCGGGCAGGAGCAGAAACTGCTCCTTGCGAGGGCACTGTACAAGGACGCACCGGTTTTGATTCTGGATGAGCCGACCGCGGCGCTCGACCCGGTGGCAGAGCATGGGATCTATCAGGAATACCGGCGGATGACAAAGGGGAAAACATCGGTTTTTATCTCGCACCGCCTGGCATCCACAAGATTTTGCGACCGGATTCTGCTGTTTTCGGACGGAAAGATCCTGGAGAGCGGAACACATGAAGAGTTGATTGCACTCGGCGGGCAGTATAAGGAAATGTTTGAAGTCCAGAGCCGGTATTACCGGGAAGCGTGAAAGGGATATGGGGCAGGAAAAAGGGCACTTTCAAAGCTTAAAGCGGCGGGAGATGCCAAAAGATTTTTTGTCCGAAACCGGAGGAGAAACACAAAAATCATGCGGATACCCGAAAATAGAAAGGATGGTGCGGCGAATGAAATGGAAAGCAGGAGAGATATTGGATAAAGCGGAAGCAAAAAAAGCAGGTGAAAAAGCGGAAGGGAAACCGACAAACAAAAAAGTACATAGAACCCGGAAAAACGGAAGAACCTTTTCGGAGGATATTGCTCTGATCCGCCGAGGAATCCGGGAGTTTGATAAAATTCTTCCGGGGCAGATGCGGTATGTGCTGTTTAAAAGCATTCTGGGTGCAAGTATCCCATCCGTTGCCGTATTTGCATCCGCATGGATTTTAAACGAATTGGCACAGGGGCAGCGAAGGGAAAGGCTGTTCTGGCTCTGCCTGTTCGCGGTTGGCGGGACATTCCTTCTTTCCGCGTTGAAATATGTGTGCGATGCGAAAGTGGCGGTCGGTTACAGCTGCCTGTTTCCCGTGCACGAAATCAGCCTGACACAAAAAAATCACCGTCTGCCGTATGAGGTGCTTGAAATGCCGGAAACGGAGAGATTGCGCGAGCAGGTTTCAGGCAGTATCAGTGTGTCCGGGGCGGGCATGGCAAGTCTTTATTGGGATATGGAAGTTGTGATTGCAAATCTGTGCAGGTCGGTGGCGGCACTTGTGCTTGGCGCTGGTTTTTTCAGGGCGCTTTTCCGTCTTCCTGGCTTGACGGCCCAGGGGGGCGGGTACAGCCGT
>CAMRSM010000015.1 GCA_947053345.1 uncultured Lachnospiraceae bacterium | reverse complement strand
ATGCAGCATTTGGATTCACAGAAGGATTCCATGATTTATATCTTTGATGAACCTGTTTCAGGGCTTCATAAAGTAGAAAGAAATCAGATAATTACATGGATTAAGAAATTAAGGGATAATGGGAACAGTGTCATAGTTGTCGAACATGATAGGGATATGATCCGGGCTTCGGAATATATTGTGGAAGTCGGCCCCGGGGCAGGGCAATTTGGGGGGAAGATTGTTTATTCAGGGGATATTACAGATTTTAGAGACAGTAAACAATCGGTTTTGGCAGGATATTTAAACGGAACGAACCCTTACAGGAAAAGGGTCTGCCAAATATCCGATGAAAGCATGCATTATATTTGCCTTAAAAATGTTTCGACCAATAATCTGAAGCATATATCTGTCCGGATACCGTTAAACAGAGTGGTGGGGATTGCCGGTGTTTCGGGAAGTGGTAAAAGTTCACTCATTGCCGGGACATTGGTACCGGCTTTAAAATTTTATTTTGGCTGTGATGATAAGGAAGAGGAATTAGAGGAGCAAGGGGCAGAGAACCTAAAAAGTGAAAATGGGATCACAGAGAAAACGTGGGATTGTGTTTGTGGTTTACAGTACATAAAAGGATATGTCCAGGCAGACCAAAAGCCAATCGCTAAGAATTGCAGGTCGAATTTGCTTACTTATCTGGATTTATGGGCATTTATCAGGAATTTATTTGAACATGAAGCCAAGAAAGAAGGAAAAGAACTTTCGGCTTCCCATTTTTCATTTAATTCACAGGGAGCATGCGATAAATGTAAGGGAATCGGATTTATTGAAAAAAGGAACGCCGGACTTGTTTATGAGGAAGCATGCAGGGAATGTAATGGGAAAAGATATCATAAAGATGTCCTTTCCGTAACATTTTTGCATAAGAATATCACGGACATACTCGGGATGTCGGTTTATGAAGCGGGCGGGTTCTTTCATGGATTTGATAAGCTGACGGCAAGTTTCGGGCTGCTTGAAAAAATAGGGTTAGGATATATGAAGCTTGGGCAGCCTTTATCAACCTTAAGCGGCGGGGAATGTCAACGTCTGAAACTGATGAGACAACTGTTAAAGAAACGGAATGGCAATATGTTATATATCCTCGATGAGCCGACATGCGGATTAGGAGAACCGGATATAGAACGCTTATTAAAGATAGTGGATGAAATTGTCATGGAAGGAAATTCCGTTATTATGATTGAACATAATGTAAATGTATTATCATGGTGCGATTATATCATTGAACTTGGCCCGGATAGCGGAAGTTATGGTGGGAATATCATAATGGAAGGCTCCCCGGAAGAACTGAAAGAATCGGCTGGATCAATAGTGGGACCATATTTACTTGGATCATAGGGAGTTGCTATGGAAAACAAAAAAATTTATTGCTCTCTGGTTGTAAAGGATGGATTTATTGTCAGAGAATGTTATCGAGAGGGATTTACAAAGAATACAAAGGGAAATATATTTTCCGTAACAAAAAGCTTTTTGTCCGCACTAGTTGGAATTGCAATCGAGAAAGGATATCTTGGTCTTTCGGATGTGGTTTCGGATTATTTTTCCGGGTTTGTTTCAGGACCGCAGGAATGGTTTAAAGAAAATATCACGATTGAAAATCTCCTTACTATGACATCGGGGATTTTTTGTCCGGCCAATGCCGGGTTTAACCGACGTATGAGCCAGAGTGATGATGAATTAAATATGCTGCTTCATCTGCCGGTAAACCGGAAGAATATCGGGAAATTTAATTATAATGATGCAAACTATAATTTATTATCAAATATTTTATACCGGGCAACCCAAAAAACACCTTTGGAATTTGCAAACGAAGTATTGTTTGCGAAAATGGGCATCGGAAATGAAGCAGAAAGCACGGACCATATTGAATGGGAAGCCGATGCGAAAGGCGTAAATTACGGGGGGTTTGGATTAAAACTTTGCGGCAGGGATTTGGCTAAGTTTGGACATCTATACCTAAAACAGGGCATTTGGAACGGTCAGCCGATTGTGCCGGAAAAATGGGTCTGCCTGTCAACTGCAGGCAAAGTGCAGACTGCAGAAAAAGAGCTGTATTATGGGTATGGCTGGTGGAACTGTGACGTATATGGGTTAAAGACATACTATGCGATTGGTGCAGGAGGACAATATATTATCTGCACGCCGCAGCTGGATTTGATACAGGTCTATTTGTGTGAAAAAAACTCTATGGCATCAAAAGAAGTGGAACAAGTGTGGAAAGAAACGGTGAAAGACTTTGGGGGGCAGAAGGCAGATCATGGAATTTATAAAAATAAAGAATGCATTTTTACATAACCTAAAGCATGTGAATGTAGAGATCCCCAAAAACAAGTTTGTTGTAGTGACCGGGGTGAGCGGTTCAGGAAAAACAAGTTTGATTTCTGATATATTGGATGAGGTCGGATGCTGTGAATATCTGGAAAGCCTCGGGCTGCCGCAGCAAACGTGTGTTCATGATTACTATGGGAGTATTGTAGGGTTAAATCCAACGGTCTGTGTCAAAAGTTCCTGCGCAGGAAGATGGTATCCAAGGTCAACGGTGGGGACGAAAACTGGAATCTTGAATTATTTGCGTTTATTCTATTTGGCCGAAGGAGAGATCAGGTGTTTAAGCTGCGGGAAAAAGAACAGGCCTGGCTGTAACTGTCCTATCTGTAAAAAGGAAATCCCTTCGGTAGAAAGCCGTCAATTATCATTTAACTCACCTGCCGGGAATTGTAAAAAATGCAATGGGATGGGATATGTGGTGGATGTGGATTTTGAAATTATCCGAAAGAACAACCATATGACATTGCCGGACTTATGCACATTGATTCCGGAATGTAAGCCGCTGAAAAAGCAGCTTCCTTTTTTTGCAGAAGCACTGCACGCGGATTTATCAAAACCTCTGAGGAAGCAGCCAGCATTTGTTGTGGATTCTTTCTTAAATGGGATGCAGTTGCAAAAGAGTAATTTCCGTGGGATTGGTCCATATTTAGTAAAACTTTATAGTGAAGGGAATTATACCGGTAATCTGCTGCATAAGCGCATTTGCCCGGAATGTAAGGGAGACCGGTTAAATAAAATAGGCCGCAGTATAAAAATCGGGACGGTTTCTTTACCGGAAGCATCGCAATATTCTGTCACCCGCTTACAAGATTTTATTGAAACGTTGATGGGACGAAATGAGGTTACAGAACTGGGGAAAAATATTGGGAAACTGCTGACCGCCCGATTAAATGACCTGATACGTATCGGTTTGGGATATCTAACCCTTTACCGCACCATTCCGAGTCTTAGCGGGGGGGAATATCAACGTTTAAAATTAGCATCATTATTGCAAAGTACAATGGAAGATATGGTGGTCATTGCGGATGAGCCCCTGACAGGGCTGCATCCGACGGAAAAAATACAGGTGCTTGATCAGATGCGGCTTCTTTGTGAAAAAGGAAATACGGTCATTATTATAGAGCATAATATGGAAGCCATGAAAAGGGCGGATCATATTATTGATTTTGGACCTTTTGGTGGAAAGAGGGGTGGAAGTATTCTCTATGAAGGAAGCTTCCAAGGATTGCTTCTATGTGATAAATCCATAACTGCCCAATACATCAATAAAATCGGTGAAAAATTTGAAGCGACGACGATACAGGAAAATGAAACCGCATCGTTGCTTATTAAGAATGCCAATGCAAATAACTTAAAAAATATTGATGTGTGCGTTCCTTTGCATAAATTGGCGGGAATAACCGGAGTATCCGGCAGCGGAAAGGTTCCCTGATTGCAAAAACGCTTGTTCCTTTGTTGGAAAAATACTTTTCTTTTTCGGGAAAGGAAGAACATGCATTTTGGGATGGGATCGCGGAGGATAGCACACAAGGGTCAGCGCTCTATGGGGCGTGTCATATTACAGATTACGTTTATGTATCACAGAACCCGATCGGAAGAAATAACCGTTCCACAGTGGCAACATATGTAGGATTTATGAAGCAGGTGCAGGCGCTTTTTGCAAGGCAGAACCAGGCGAAGGAATATAATTACAAGTCAAAGGATTTTTCATTTAATTCGGCAGGTGCATGCAAGTTCTGCGGAGGAACAGGAAGCATTCAAACCGCTATTAGCGAAGAAGCATTTATGGAATCAAAATGTTTCGAATGCAATGGAACCGGATATGATCGGAAAGTCCTAAAGATAACATACAAGGGCAGGAATATCGCTGAAATAATGGAGATGACAATTGCCGAGGCGGGGGAATTCTTTGCTTCTGAGAAGAAAATTCATTCTATTTTATGTGAATTGGAATCTCTTGGATTGGGATATCTTACCCTGGGACAACCAACACCCGCTTTAAGCGGGGGAGAAGCACAACGTATCAAGCTTTTAAAGAGCCTTTTGGAAAATGATGTTGTAGTTTTGTCCAATTGCCACTGGATTATCGAAATGGGTTCCGGACCGGATTCATTCGGCGGCGAGGTGATTGCGGAAGGGACACCTCACATGCTGAAAAAGAATGAGAGATCAAGGATAGGAAAATATATATTATAGCAGTGAGGTACAAAAGGGGAAAGATGATGTGTGGTTTGTGATACAGACTGACACATCGCAGCAACGTCAAAGTAGACGGACAACAAAACAGATTAGTCGTTTGGCGATAAAGTTATGGGGCATGGCGCTGCTATGCCCCATATTTTAGTGGCAAACGGAACATGGAAGTGGTATAATCAAAAGGCGGCGGTTTTGATATGATTGAGAGATGAAATTTGGTTCATTGGCGGGGGAAGGGCCGGGGACTTGAGGCGGAGGTTTTGGGATGGAAGCATATACGGGATTTGCGGCGCTCTATGATACCTTTATGGACAATGTCCCATACGGGGAATGGAGCCGCTATTTGATTGGCCTGTTAAGGGAATATGGTGTGGATGGCGGGCTTGTCTGCGAGCTTGGCTGCGGCACGGGCAGTATCACGCGCAGGCTGCGCGATGCGGGGTATGATATGATCGGCATTGATTTGTCGGAAGATATGCTGGATATCGCGAGGGAGTATGAGGCCGCGGCGGCAGGCAGGAGTGCGCAGGGGGGGAGTATCAAACAACAACGTGCGGCAAAAGAAAATGAGCCCTCCAATATTTTGTATTTGAATCAGGACATGCGAGAGTTTGAACTTTATGGCACGGTTGCTGCCATTGTCAGCCTCTGCGACAGCATGAATTATATCACGCGGGAAGACGATCTGCGGAAGGTATTTCGGCTTGTGAACAATTATCTTGATCCCGGCGGGATTTTCATTTTTGACATGAATACCATCCATAAATACCGCGATGTGATCGGCGATACGACGATTGCGGAAAACCGCGAGGACTGCAGTCTGATCTGGGAGAATGCGTATCAGGAGGAGACGGGGTTAAACCAGTACGATATCACGATCTTTCAGCGCGTGGAATTCGAAGACGAAGATGAGGAGGAACTGTTCGGGCGTATCCGCGAGACGCACTTGCAGCGCGCTTACACGCCGGAAACCATCGTGCGCCTCATGGCCGAAGCGGGTCTTGAGTTTGTGGCCATGTATGAGGCGTGCACACATGAGCCGGTGACGGAGCACACGGAGCGCATGTACTTTATCGCGCGTGAAAAACATCAGGATGGGAAGCTCTATCTTTAGGGAAGGGCTTGTTAATTGAAAAACATCATTTCCCCGAACAGCGCCGGGAAGAAGTTTTGGAGAGAGGCGGGCAAAAACTCTCTTTGCAGGCAGGGGCGCGGGGAGGGAAAATGCGGTACTCAATACAGGAGGAACAAAACATGCCAAACAAAGATTATATGGTGCGCGCGACGGCAGCAGACGAGCAGATCCGCGCATTTGCAGCGACAACAAGGGAGCTTGCGGAACAGGCGCGCGTGATCCACGGTATGAGCCCGGTCGCGTCGGCGGCGCTCGGCAGGCTGATGACGGCGGGTCTGATGATGGGCAGTATGATGAAGGGCGAGGACGATCTTCTGACCTTAAAGATCAACGGGGACGGACCGATGCGCGGGATTCTCGTGACGGCGAATGCCCATGCGCAGGTCAAGGGCTACGTCTATGAGCCGGAGGTACTCCTTCCGGCAAACGCGCTCGGCAAGCTGGATGTGGGGGGCGCGGTCGGGAAAGGGACGTTGTCCGTGATCAAGGATCTTGGATTAAAGGAGCCTTACATCGGTCAGACCGCGCTCGTATCCGGTGAGATCGCGGAGGATCTCACGTATTATTTTGCGGCTTCGGAGCAGGTTCCGTCCTCCGTGGCGCTCGGTGTCCTGATGAACCGCGATAACACGGTGCGGTGCGCGGGGGGATTTATCATACAGCTCATGCCGGGCACGAAGGAGGAAGTGGTCGCGGCACTGGAGGAGCGCCTGTCCGGCATCCGCTCCGTGACGGCGATGCTTAATGCCGGGATGATGCCGGAGCAGATTTTGTCGGAACTGTTGGGGGATATGGGGCTTCGCGTCAATGAGAAGCAGCCGGTATCCTATCACTGTGACTGCAGCAGGGAGCGTGTCGGGAGGGCAATCCTTAGCATCGGGCGCACCGGGCTTGAAAAAATGATTGCGGATGGCAAGCCGGTGGAGGCGGGGTGCCAGTTCTGCGGGAAAAAATACCAGTTTGCAGTCAATGAAATCGGGGAAATGCTGGAACAGGCACGTTGAAGGAAAATAAAACAGAACAGAGCAGGAGGGTATAAATATGGCGCGGGAACGGATCATATACCGCTTCGGGAGAAGTGCGTTCCGGGATTTTGAGACAGGCAACACAAGGGAGTGGCTGCTGTCGAACGGGATTGGCGGTTATGCCAACAGCACGCTTCACGGCAATAGCAGCAGAATCTTTTCATCGTATCTGACCGCATCGCTGCACCCGCCGGTCGACCGGGTGCTCGTGCTTGCCAAAACGCATGAGGAGCTTATTTTTACCGCAAAGGAAGCAGGCAGAAAGCAGCTTTTTTCAATGCGTGATATTGCGCCGGAGGCATCAACGGAAGGGGTGTCGGTGGAGCGCAGGGATCTGGCGGCACAGCAATATCCGGGCTACATGCGCACTGGATACCGCTACCAGACCGGTTTTACATTTGATTTCTGGCCGGAATACCGCTATGAGACGGATGGGATTTCCGTGTGCAAAAAGATTGCGCTCGCTTACGGGAAAAATGAGACGGCAATATGCTATGAGCTTGTGAACAACGGCAGCAGGGAAGCGGTGTTTTCCGTGACCCCGCTTTTCAATTTCCGCCCGTTCGGGTCGGTCAGCGAGAAAGGTGACCTTGATTTCGGGGTGGAGCGTTTTGACGGCGGGCTCATTTTAACGCCAGGGAAAGCGCCGGAATACAGGATATGTTTTTCGGCCTCGGAGGGAGAGTTTTATGACCGTGCGGACCGCAAGACCTCAATGGCAACGCCGAATTACAAGATTGAGGAGAACGAACTTTATTGCATTGACGTGAGTAATGGATTTACGGGTGTGGACAATCATTTTACCCCGTATGAACTGCATGTCACCCTGGCACCGGGGGAGAGGAAGGAGCTGGGGCTGCTCTGCGGGCTGTCCAGCCAGAAAGAGCCTGCGGCGGACGTGCTGTTGCGCGTGAGGCAGATCTTTGACGCGGCGAAAGAACGCGGGGAAGCACTTTTGGAGCAGGCGGACGCGGGGGACGCGCTGACGGGGAGGCTTGTGCTGTCCGCGGATCATTTTCTTGTTCAGCGCGAATCTACGGGATTAAAAACCGTGCTCGCGGGCTACCCATGGTTTGCGGACTGGGGGCGCGACACAATGATTGCTTTTGCCGGGCTGACGCTTGCGACCGGGCGCTTTGACGACGCGCGTGAGGTGTTAAAGTCGTTCGCGCAGTATGTCAGCCGTGGGATGCTGCCGAACGTGTTCCCGAACAATGCGGGGGAGGAACCGATGTACAATACCATCGACGCTTCGCTGTGGTATTTTCATGCAGTGTACAAATATTTGCAGTACACGACGGGGCTGCCATGCTATCGCGGGCAGTTTCCGGAAACAGAAGGGGGCGTGGAAGGAAATTCCGCACTTTGCGCGGAGGAAATCTTTATCCGCGACGAAATTTATCCTGTCCTGTGCGAGATATTTGTAAGTTACCGGGACGGGCTTGCGCGCTACAACATCCATATGGATTCGGATGGCCTGATCCTTGGCGGCGGCGGGCTTGACCAGCTGACGTGGATGGATGTGCGCGTGGGGGATATCGTTGTGACACCCCGTCACGGGAAGGCAGTCGAGATCAATGCGCTCTGGTATAACGCGATCTGCTGTATGAGGCTTTTTGGGGAACGGTTTGCGGGCGGCGCAAAAGGGGAGGATGGCCGGCAGGACGGGAATATCCCGTGCGGTAAGGAACTGAGGGAACTTTCGGAGCGCGTGCGCCATTCGTTCTGCGATAAATTCTGGGATGCAAAAAGAGGTTATTTGTGTGATACGGTCGAGGAAGAAGGCATCCGGGATACCACGCTGCGCCCGAACCAGATTTTTGCCGTTTCCCTGCCGTTTACTATGCCCACAAAGGAACAGGAGCAAAGCATCGTGCGTGCCGTGTACGAAAAACTCTACACCCCGTACGGGCTGCGCAGTCTGGCACAGGGGGAGGCAGGCTACCGCGGGGAGTACAAAGGCAGGCTGATCGGGCGCGATCTCGCGTATCATATGGGAACGGCCTGGGGCTTTCTTTCGGGAGCGTTTTTTGATGCGTGGGCAAAAACCATGTGCGGGGATTCGCATAACCGCGTGCTGTTAAAGGAAATGATGGAAAGTTTCGCGGATCATATGGCGGACGGTTGTCTTGGCGGGATTGCGGAGATTTTTGACGGCGATTTCGCCTGCGGGAGCAGGGGCTGCTACACGCAGGCGTGGAGTGTGGCGGAGGTGCTGCGCGCGTGGCGGGAGATCAACGCCTTGTCTTTGTGGTGAACCCGCCTGGTTCGAATGGGATGAAACGAGATTTTGAATCTGGCAGGGGACTTCCTGCCGTCCATTGTTTTGGAAAATTCCGTTTTTGCTCATTGCTGAAATCACAAAAACATGATACAATATCCCATAGGTTTCATCCAAATAGAAAATCGTAGAAATTATGGAGAGAGAGGGAACTGGTCATGAAGCAGTACAAAAGGACTTCGCTGATGGTTGAGGCGGCGCAGTATGAAATCGGAAAGGGGATGGAGGATGGTTTTCGCCTGTATTCGCAGGTCATCACCAACGACGGACTTGTCCTTGACGGCTTAGTCAAGGTTGAGAGGGAGGACGGCTCGATCGTCTGCCCGTATGTGCGCAACCGCCGCGGTGTTGTGTTTATACGGGAGAGGGATTACATCATCTGTGAGGAAGGCGAGAAGCATGTGTGTGGGGAAGATAAATTCCACCAGCGCTTTGAAGAAATGTAAAAGGGACAATCCGGGTATAAAGGCATGTCCTTGCACACAAAAAAACGAGAAGGAACCCCAAAAAGGTTCCTTCTCGTTTTTTTGTGTGCAGGGGCAGTTGGCTATGTGCTGTTTATTGTCCGGGCAAAGCCTTGGAGCCAGCCCGCCTTTTTTATGTAGTTTGTTATGAGATATGCCGTATGCTTCATATATTGATAGAAATGCCGAAAAGGAAGATTATGTCAGCCAGGCAAAGGAGGAAAAGGCATAAATCCGGCTTGGACTTATCATATAGAAAGGATGGCGGCAATGAAGCATAAATGGCAGAAAAGTGTTTTTTGCATCGGCAGTCTGGCACTGTTGGCAACCGTATCGGAATTTCGGGCGGAGGAGCCCTCGGTGCCTGTCATGTTTGACACAAGCTCGGAGTATATGGTACTCAGCATTCTGGAAAATGAGATGGAGGTCTTGCGGAGCGGGGAGAAGAATGTGGATGTCCCAAAGCTTCCGGAGTACGTTCTGCTCTACCCTGAATTGTACGCGCCGAAGGGGGACGGGGAAGAAACGGATATCTTGGGGCAGGAGGATACGGATGTGGAGGCGGGGGATGGTGATGTGACGGATGCACAGCAAAAAAAAATCGCCTACCTTACTTTTGACGACGGTCCAAGTGAGCAGACGGCGGTGGTGCTTGACATTTTAAAGGAGGAAGGGATCCATGCGACTTTTTTCCTGATCGGGGAGGAAATTACCCCGGAGCGTGAGGAAATCGTGAAGCGCATGGTGGAGGAGGGGCATACCATCGGACTGCATACATACTGCCATGATTATGATGTGATTTACCGTTCCGTGGACGATTTTCTTGCGGATTATGAGAAGCTTTACAAGAAAGTTTATGAGGTGGCAGGGATCCGACCCTCTATTTTCCGTTTTCCGGGCGGCAGCACCAACCGTTACGGAAAGAAAGTCATGAAAAACTTAAAAACGGAGATGGAGCGCCGTGGTTTCTGTTACTATGATTGGAACGTCAGTGCGGAGGACATGGTCGGGAAGCCGACACGCTACTCGATCCGCAGCAATATTTTTAAGGATGTGTTCCGCTATGAGCAGCCGGTGATCCTCATGCACGACGCGGCGGCGAACGCGCTCACGGTTTCGATGCTGAAAGATATCATTCAGGAGATCCGGCAGGGCGGATATGGTTTTGATACGCTTGACCACAGGGAGAACTGCCAGTTTTAGATGCTGCCGCACAGGGCGGGGCAGGAAGGATACCACGTGCTCCATAACACTTGCGGTATCCCTGGCAGCCCCGCTTTATGCGGCAGCCTCATCCGTTACTGCGAACATTTCCGGACGAAAGCCTGAAAATCCTCCCTCCCGCGCAGCGCATCAAAATATTTGCTGTTAAGCCATGACAAAAGACCTTCGCGGTTTGTTTCCGAAGAAGAGCGGCAAAATGTTGAACAATCAATTTCCACCAGACAAAACATTGGTGCGGTATATCGGTGAACCGTCCTGCCTGCCGCTACCATATCGTCATACTGTGCAGCATGGAAATAAGCGGTATTCAGTGCTGCCATTGCCCCGTCAAGATCCTTGCTTTGGGTCAGCATGGCGGCTTGGTCAACATAACTTAAGTATAAGAAATCATGGTAATACAGATAATTTCCGTCCGGAACCATGAGTTTGATCATGTCGCAGGCCGCCCGCCGGTGCATCAGGCAGTCCGGATTCCCGAAACCACCCGCATTTAACATTGTCCGGATAAAATCAGAAAACCGGAGTTCCAAAAGCTTTTGCTGGTTTTTTTGCTTTTCTTCCCCGTCAAGAACCCAGTCCATGACCTCAAGCCTGCTAAGCTCTTCCGGCTCCGGATAAAGTGCGGCATATTTTAATCCCTCCTCCTTCCGGCGCAGGAGGGAGAGGGAGATCACAATGCCGGAGACTGCCGGGCACAAAACATCACGCTCTTTTGTATTTTCGATGACCGTGCGGTAATTCCGCACGGATTTTTCCAGCCATGCAAAGTATTCGCTGTCTTCTTTGCATTCGTGTGCGAGGGCTTCCTCACAGCCTGCAAGCCAGCACAAGTATTTCATCTCCCCCGGAAATTCACTGACGGCAGAGCGGGCGGTTTCATATCGCTCCTTCAAATCTCCGGTTTGCCATGTCTTTTTGTACAATTCCTCCAATTCTTTGCGCCGTTCTTTTTCGGGGTTTTCCTCAAGTCCCAAAAGCTCGTCTGCCGAGACATGGAACAGTCTGGTCAGCGGTGCAATCAGTGAAAGGTCAGGGCTCGCCACACCGCACTCCCATTTTGATACGGCCTGACAGGATACGCACAGGAAATCCGCAAGCTTTTCCTGTGTCAGGTCATTTTTTTTGCGCAATTCCCGGATGCGCTCCCCAATGGTTGTTTCCATAAATGAAATCCTCCTTCCGGCAATGTCTGCCTGCATGGATAGTGTAGCGCAAAGTGGGAAGGAGGACAACAACGCATTTTTCGGGGCGGATCCAACCTATATTCTAATACAGGTCAGTTCTACATAAACTTTTAAAACTTACCGCCCTTCCTAATCATTCTTTTCCGTTCCAACAGTATGTGCACAGCTTGCACGGGTCGATCTCCACCGCCTCAAGCATGTCGTCAAGACGGTTGAACTGCAGGGTCGTAAAGCCGAGTTCCCTGCGGATTTCCTCAACCATTGCGGCATATTCTTCCGTGTCCGGGTCGGCGTAGCGGGCAAGTACCTCTTCGTCGTTTGCCTTATCGCCCTCAAGGCGGGCGATCACGCGGCGGGTGATCAGGTCCAGATCGGAAGTCGAGCGTGAGAAATTCAAATATTTGCAGCCGTACATGATCGGCGGGCAGGCAGGGCGGATGTGGACTTCCTTCGCGCCGCTCTGATAGAGAAATTCGGTCGTCTCCCCAAGCTGCGTGCCGCGCACGATCGAGTCGTCGATGAGCACCATGCTCTTGCCCTCGATCAGGTCATGCACCGGGATGAGCTTCATTTTCGCGATCAGGCTGCGCTTTTGCTGGATGGTCGGCATGAAGGAGCGCGGCCAAGTTGGCGTGTATTTGATGAACGGGCGGGAGAACGGGATGCCCGACTCGTTGGCGTAGCCAACCGCGTGTGCGGTTCCGGAATCCGGAACGCCGGCAACCATGTCGGACTTGACATTGTCCCGTTTTGCCATCAATTTCCCGCAGTTATAGCGCATGCGCTCAACACTGATGCCCTCATAGGAGGAGGACGGGTAGCCGTAATATACCCAGAGGAATGTGCAGATCTTCATTTCTTTGTGCGGGTCGGCAAGTGTTGTGACGGCATCCGGCGTGAGGATGGCAACTTCGCCCGGACCCAATTCCCGGACATTGGTGTAGCCCAGGTTTAAGTAGGCAAAACTTTCAAAGGCAGCACATACCGCCCCGTCTTTTTTTCCGATGGCAACGGGCGTGCGCCCCATCTTATCGCGCGCGACGTAAATCCCTTTTTGCATCAGCAAAAGGATGGTCATGGAACCGTCGATCAGTTCCTGTGCGTACTGGATTCCCTCGATGATATTCTCCTTCTGGTTGATGATGGCGGCAACAAGTTCGGTCGTGTTGATATCGCCGCCGCTCATCTCAAGGAAATGTGAATTTCCGTTTGCAAACAGCTCGTCCACGATTGCGTCCGTATTGTTCACCTTACCGACCGTCGTGATCGCGTAGGTGCCGTGGTGCGAGCGGACAAGGAGAGGCTGCGGCTCGTAGTCCGAGATACATCCGATGCCGTAATTTCCCTTCATCTGGTTGACATCTTTCTCAAATTTGGTGCGGAATGGGGAATTTTCAATGTTGTGGATCGAGCGGTCAAAGCCCTTCTCCCCGTAGACTGCCATGCCGCCGCGCCTTGTGCCAAGATGCGAGTGGTAGTCCGTGCCGAAAAATAAATCAAATACGCAATCTTCCTTTGAAGCTACTGCAAAAAATCCGCCCATGCTGAAACCTCCATAATATCTTTGCCCGGAAGAAAACATCCCCCAGGGCGATCATAAACCAACATGGACATTATAATCGCAATGAACGGGGAAATCAAGAAAAATGCGGACAAAATTGTGTCGGGTTATTTTGCCGGGCACCGGGAGTGCGAAAAGACCCGGAATGTATCTTTTTGATGCTTTGGGAGAGTCGGATGTAAAAGCATTATTTGCCGAAAAATAAAATAATTACATGAAAATGGTTCGTGTTACTTGCATTTTTATCGAATGTGTCCTATACTAATCCCATTCGTTTCCGTATGCCTGCGGGATGGCAGGATGGGAGATTAGGGGGAGGAGCCTGTACTATGTCAGAATTTTTGGCGCTTGGGAATATTTCAAAATACTATACCTCCACACAGTCGGTCGTGATGGGGCTGCAGAATATCAGCCTTTCTTTTTGTCTGGGGGAATTTGTCGCGGTGACAGGGGAAAGCGGCAGCGGGAAGTCCACACTCGCGAAGGTGATCGGGGGCATCCTGCCGTACGAGAGCGGGGAGATGACGGTGGCGGGGAGGCCGACATCGCATTACGGGCAGCAGGACTGGGAACAGTACCGCAACCGCCGTATCAGTTATATTTCGCAGAATTATGATATCCTCGTGGGTTGTTCGGTACTGGAAAATGTAGTCAGCGCACTCGTGCTTACCGGTATGGACAAGGCGCGTGCCGCCGTCCGTGCAGAGGAGATTTTGGGGCAAGTGGAACTTTTGGGTGAGAAAAAGCGCCGGGCAGCAAAACTTTCCAGCGGGCAAAAGCAGCGCCTGTCCATTGCGCGCGCCCTGGCAAAGCCTGCGCCCATACTGGTCGCGGACGAGCCGACGGGAAATCTTGACGGCGAGAACAGTGCGAAGGTGGTAAAGCTCCTTGCCGCGGCGGCGAAGGAGAGGCTGGTCATCATGGTGACCCATGATTTTGACGAGGTGGAGGCTTTGGCCACGCGCCATATTACAGTCAGGGAAGGCGGGATCGAGTCGGATGTCCGCATCCGGGAAACCGGGGAAGTGCGTGCGCCCGAGCCGGAAACAAAGGGGAAGGGCAGGAATTTAAGCTTTTACACCGCCAGGCTGCAGATGGCATCGCGCCCGGTCTGGTCCGCGGTCATGGTACTTTTCTTTGCCTTTACTGCGTTTGCAATGTTTGCTTTTCTTGGTACTTTTGTGGTAAATCTGGACGACAATTTTACAAGGATATACGATGATTCCGCTTTTTTGAACGGGAAGGATACCCGCATTGTAGCCGTGCGGCGGGATAAGGGGGAATTTACGGAGAAGGATTTGGAAAGACTTTCCGCCGTGCCGTATGTAAGGAACGTCGAGCGTTACGGGTTTCTTCCGGATATCAATTATTACTACCGGGAGGGAACCGATTACCAATTCCATTATCAGCCGGTCGTGGACAGTTCCGGAAGTCTGACCGGAACCGTGAACGAAGAATTTACCCTAAAGGGGAACGGCCTTTATTTACAGACTGTCCCATATGGGGCGGGGGAGGGTGATTTTCTTACGGCGGGGCGTTTGCCGCAGACGATGTATGAGGTCGTTGCCGCGGGGGATAAGGGATTGCTTGGGAGTGAGCTTACGTTTTACATCCAAAACCGGAAGCATTGGGCCGCCGATTCCTATATCAGGATTGCGGCAACCGTCGTGGGTGTCACGGATACCGGGGAACATCTATATGTTTCCGGGCAGTTAGGCCGTGCGCTGACCGGGGAAAGTTTGTTCGGGGCAGTGGTCGCCCCGGTCTATGACGTGCCGGAACCGGACTTACACTATACGGGGGAGCGTTCGATGGAGGGGCGTTTTCTCTGTTCGTCGTCGAAACAAACTTCCATATTAAACATGATTTTCAGCGAGTATGTCAGAAATGGATGGGGGAACCTGGATAAGTGGAAAGAGTATTTTGAAACGGAATATTCTTTCCCTAGATATAATGATCCGGAAAATCCCGTTCTTCTGAAACCGTACGGGGTACATGATTCCAACTACATTCAATATTATCTCGTTTCCCCGGAGGATTTTGATAAAATTGTGCCGGAGGGCGGCGGCGGGGTCGTATCGCTTGAAATCAACGATTACGCGTATACTGACCGGGTGCTTGATGCGGTACATGCCCTTGGGTATCCTGCCATATCCCCTTACCGTGTAGGTTCCACAAAGCAGGATGGGGAGCTTGCGGCAGAACGCCTCCAGACGTTAAAAGTCTGTATCCTCGCTGCCCTTGCGGTGTTCTTTTTACAGATTTTAGTGCTTCGGGCAATGTTTGGCATGGAAACAAATGAGTTTAAGCTTCTGGCAAATCTTGGTCTTTCCTGCCGCACGGCAAAGGGTTCCATTGCCTGGCAGATCCTTTTGTTCACGCTCTGCGGGCAGCTGCTTTCTGCCGCGGCGGTAGCGTGCGGGGTGGGGCTTGGCTCAGGGCGGCTTTACGGTATCCTGAAATATCTCCCGCCGCGAAATATCCTGTTCTTTCTGCTGCTCCATCTTGCGGCGGGATTGTTGACATTCCTGTGGATACAGCGTTTTATCGGCGCGCAGGTATATCCGTTGGGACTGCAGGATGCGGATCTGGAGATGGGCGAAGAGGGGGCAAAAAGCTATGATTGAGATAAAGAATCTGAATAAAATATATGATAAAAAGAGCCGCAGCGCCAACCATGTGCTGCGCGATATTTCGCTGACGCTGCCCGACACGGGTTTTGTCTGTATCGTGGGCGCTTCTGGCTGCGGCAAGACGAGCCTGTTAAATGCGGTGGGAGGACTTGATACCTTTGACGGCGGGACAATCTGTGCGTTAAATACAGCGGTTTCGCGCCCGGGGACGGGGGAGTATGAGCGTGAGCGGAACAATAGTTTCAGTTATATTTTCCAGAATTATTACCTTCTGTCCGACCATAGCGTGGCATACAATGTCTATTTGGGGCTGCACTGTCTCAAGCTTACCCACAAGGAAAGGCTGGCGCGGGTGAAGGAAGCGCTTTCGGCCGTCAATATGTCGCGCTATGCAAGGCGGATTGTGGGGGAGCTTTCGGGCGGACAGCAGCAGCGCGTGGCGATTGCGAGGGCGGTTGCAAGGCGGCCGAAGGTGATTTTCGCGGACGAGCCGACCGGAAACCTTGACGAGGAAAATACTAGGAATATCTGTACACTCCTGCGCGAGATCTCAAAGACAAGCCTTGTGGTCATGGTGACACATGAGGAACATATTGCCCGTTTTTTCGCAGACCGGATCATTACCCTTGGTGATGGGAGGATCCTTGCGGATGAGGGGGAGTGGAAGAGAAACTGCCTTGCGGCAGGGTCTGGCAGTGCGCTGTACACGGAAGATTACAGCGCTTCTTATGCGGAGGCGGACAGTATGAAACTCCGCGTGCTGACGCAGGAGGATGCCGCCCCGGCAGAGCTTACCGTCATACTCCTGAACGACAAGATCATTATCAAATCCGACGACGGCAGGCCCTTCGTCTGTTCAAAAACCGGCGAAGCCCCTGTTTTGGTGGAGGGCAGTTCCCCGGTGCTGTCCCTGGAGGAAATGGAGGACGGCTTTACGTATACGCAGCCGGATATCCCGGCGAAGGCCGGCAACGGCTTTTCTCTGCGCATGATGTTTGCGGAAGCGCGCCGTTTCTTAAAGCATGGCGGTGCAAAGCGCAGAAGTGTCCGGTTTTTCCTGATGGCAATGACCGTACTCACGATCTGGACGGTGGGGGATTATCTCACGGTCTCTAATGTTGACCCAAAAGATTTTGTGACCAGCGATTCCCATATTCTTGACTTGAAGGTGGAACGCGGGGAGGGGCTTGACCCCTTCCAGCCAAAAGGGGTGATTTCGCTGATGCCGGAGGTGATTGTGAAGCTAAAGGAAAAGGGGCAGGATTTTGACCTGATCCCGCATGTCAATGCCTCCCCCGCAAGCCTTTCTTTTGATTTGTTCCCACAGTTTACGGACGTGTCTGTGAGACTGCAAAAATTCAGCTATGTCCCGCTCAGCCGGCTGGATGAGTCAAAGCTGGTCTACGGAAGGATGCCGCAAAACAGCGAGGAGATCGTGGTCGACCGCTGGATTTTGGACTATGTGCTATCGCAGGACGGGATCCTGCAGAATAATATATGGGAAATCACGCAGTTTCTTGGCATGCAGCCGGATTTTTTCAAAAAGAAATATCGGCCGGAGATCGTCGGGATCTGTGATTGCGGTGATCCCACCATATACCTTCCGCTTTCGGGGCTGGTCAGTGTGGGGGATATGGCGACGGAGCTGATGGGTTATTCCGAGTTCATGCAACGGTATCCGGGGTTTTATGAGGGGGAAGCGTTAAAAGAAGGGGAATGCATTGTGGTGACGAACAATGCCGGGGTTGCCTACGAAAACAAAGTGGGATCGGTATTTAATGTCAACAGCAGCCTCCAATATACGATCGTTGCAGCAGTGAGGGCGGAGACTTACGCCAACCTCATTGTCTCCGACGCGGCGTTTGAAAAGCTTTTGATCTCGATGAACAATTACGACTACCGTTTTTATGCCCCGGATGCGGAGGGTATGGAAGCGGCGGTCCGGGAACTGATGGAGCAGGAATATGGCGATAAGATCATATACCAGCTTAAGAACCGCAATGCGGAAGCCCAAAGAGAATACCGCAGGGCGGCATCCCTGCGGGCGGACGCGAGGAGCATCGTCACCCTTACGGTCATCTTGCTATCAATGGCAATGCTATATCTGCTCCAGCGCGCGCATGTACAGCAGCGCGTCGGCACAATGGCCGTGTACCGGCTTCTGGGACTCCCGAAAAGGAAAGTGGCGGGAATCTTTGCGATGGAGAGCGTGATGCTTTCCGTGGAGAGTGTCCTGCCTGCGGCCGTTGTGACTTGGATGGTGGTGGCGGTCTTAAACCTGCTCACCGATCTGGGGTTTTCGATGATCCTGCCGTGGCAGGCAGGCGCGCTTGCCTGTGTGTGCATCATGGCTTACTATTTGCTGATTTCCCTGCTGCCGGCGGCAAGGCTCTTAAGGTTTCCGCCTGCAAGGCTTGCGGCAAAATATGATATTTGATGTATGGGAAAGCAGCAGAATAATGAAATGAAACCGTCAATGATATTTACATGAAATATAGAAGGGGGAAGGAATCATGTCAATGATAGGAGATTTTGGAGTTTGCAGAAAGCAAAAGTGGGATGAAGTGAGGGATTTGATACAAAAAGGAAACTTTGCGGAAGCCGAAAATGGAATAAAGGACATTTATTCCGAAGTGGAACGTTCCGCAGAAAAATTGGATAATGGAAAGTGCTCCGGTGAGGTTTTTATTGCGCTGTTCGACTTCTTTGAAACCGTTTTTGAGGTGAATGTCCGGGATGATCCCGACTGTTTTGGAGAAAAATGGCGGGATGCAACCGGCGATTTTGATATAATTGTGTTTTGCGAAAAAGAAAAAATACTAACGTTGGAAGATGCGGTTGATGTTAATGAGCTTACACAATTTATCAATGACTTTTTTCAGATGGATTATGGAAATGCCGGACAAATAGCCTGCAACGTTTTGTTCAATAATCTTAAAAGTGTGGGGGAAGACAATGTTTTGATTTGGCATTTATTCTAAATTTATGCCTGTCAGGGAGATAATAAAAAACTTTGTCCACTCATTCCCGTTTTGGGACTCCCTTTTCGGAATTGTGTACTCATTTAGAAATAAACCGAAAAATATGCATTGCAGGCAGCAGGCAACTAAGACCTAGATGAAAGAAACTTTTGTTTGGGATGGTAAGATGGATGAATGCCATGCGGACTCCACCATGGCCAGAATGAGCCGGGTGACATGACGGCGGCCATAGATCGCGGCGTTCTGCCGATGCTTTAAGGGGCGGCATGCAGCACATAAACGGAGCATTATCGGCGCTTCCGTCAGGCTTTTGGAAAGCAAAATAATTTTCACCCCCGAAAATGAAAAATAAAGTGACAGAGAGAAGGAAAGATGGTATAATGTCGCCAGACATTATACCAGCGCCGGTTCGCCGTCCGACGAAGGAGGACATTTTCCGTGGCGAACCGTGTGCATCCGCCGGGGGCAACATGTCGGAACGACATGGTATAATGTCGCCAGACATTATGATGTCGCCAGACATTATACCAGCGCCGGTTCGCCGTCCGACGAAGGAGGGGCAAATAACGTATCCGGCAATACGATGAGAGGGATGCAATATGGGTAAACAAAATAAATTAAGCGAGCTTCTTTCCTGCCTGACCAAAAAGCACGTGATCGTGCAGACGCACAACTATCCGGATCAGGACGCGCTCGCGAGCGCAATGGGCTTAAAAGTGCTGCTTGAGGCGAAGGGTAAAAAAGTGACGATCGGTTATGAGGGGATTGTGGATAAGGACAATACACTAAAGATGATTGAACTTCTGGGTATTGAATGCTACCTGAGCGACCAGCTGAATTTAAAGCCGGAGGATGAGATCATCATCGTGGACGGTCAGAAGGGCAATATCAATATGACGGATCTTACGGGAGATGAGGTTGCGTGCATCGACCACCACAGGGTGCGCCGTGGGGAATGTTACAAATTTTCCGATATCCGGGATCATGTGGGCGCGTGCGCGTCGATCATCGCGAGCTATTTTTTTGAGAATGATATCCCGGTTCCGGAGAATGTTGCGACCGCTCTGTTATACGGAATCAAGATGGACACGCACAACATGACAAGAAGTGTGTCGGAGCTTGACCTAGATATGTTCTCACGCCTGTTTCCGATGGCGAACCATGAGCATATGAAGACACTTGAAAATTCCTGTCTGAAACTTTCGGATCTTGAGGCGTACCGCACAGCGATCGACACCCTGCATGTGGTCGAAGGGGTCGGTGTTGCCGCGGTCGGTGAGGGCTGTTCGGAAGCACTCATTGCCTCCGTGTCGGATTTTTTGCTGACACTCTCCAGTGTTCAGGTGACATTAGTGTATTCTTACCGTGCGGGCGGGGTAAAATTCTCCGTGCGCAGCGAGGTGGAGCGCTATGACGCGAGTGACATGATCGCGGATGCTCTTTCCGGATATGGGGATGGGGGAGGCCATGCGGACATGGCAGCGGGCTTTATCCCGAATGTGCCGGATGAACATACGGCGCAGGATTATGCGGCGGTCATTAAGGAGCGTTTTATCCGGAGGGTGTGTACCGAAAGTTAAGGCTTGAAACAGATAGAATTGCGAGATTTGACATGTTTTGCCGAAAAATAGGGAGGATATTGAAAAGCGGCGCGCTTTCCGATACCCTCCTTAATTATATGCCTGGAAACGATCCTACTCTGATTCGGAAAAACCCTGACTTGCAGCATAGTCATCAAAAATATAGGAAAGCACCGGGGCCATACCGACAAACTCACAGCCGTAGCCCTTCATGCCATGTCCGAGGTCAATGCAGCGGATGATCTTGACGACGCAGTAAAGCTTAGAGTCATCATCCGGATTTAATTGGATGCACGCATTGAAATAAAAGCCAAGCGGCAGGATGCTCTGGGTATGGAAGCCGATACCGCCCTTTGAGATATCGACGACCGTGATTGGTGCGTCAATATTTTCCACACATACATTATCCTGTTTAAACAGGGAGGATATCTCTAATTCCAATTTTACATTGAACCGTTTATTTTTTCTTTTTTCTTCCATAAAAAATGTACCTCCGCCTATGAACGTAATGCGCTACTTTTTCTATTATAAACGATTCGCGCGAAAATTTCAATGCGTAAGCAAAAAAAAGAGAAAAGAATGGAGAGTTGGCGGAAATGATTGACAGTTTCTTAACAATTTACTATAATATAGAAAGAATTTAGGATGGATGGCAGATGGGGAGGAAAGCATTTTGAACGATAAAGGGATCTCGGCGGCGGTGATAAAGCGGCTTCCGCGCTATTACCGCTATCTGAACGAATTGCTGGAGAAGGGTGTCGTCCGCATCTCATCAAAAGAGCTGAGCCAGAGAATGAATGTCACGGCATCCCAGATACGGCAGGATCTGAACCATTTTGGCGGGTTTGGGCAGCAGGGATATGGGTACAATGTGGAGTTTTTGTACACGGAGATTGGAAGGATACTGGGACTTGACCGGAAAACGGGCGTGGTCATCATCGGTGCGGGCAATCTTGGGCAGGCACTTGCGAATTATACCGATTTTGGGCGGAGCGGATTTATCATCTGCGGCATTTTTGACGTTGATCCACAAAAGATCGGCAGGGAGATCCGCGGAGTGAAAGTGCGGCCGATGCAGGATGCCTGCGCTTTTATCAAGGAGCACGGGGTGAAAATTGCGGCGCTCACAATCCCGCGGGAAAATGCGGCGCGCGTTGCCGCGGAATTGGCAGCCTGCGGGGTGAAGGCATTTTGGAATTTTGCGCCGACCGACCTGCATCTGCCGCCGGAAATTGTGTTGGAAAATGTACATTTGTCGGAGAGCCTGATGCGGCTTTCCTACAAACTAAAATCGGCATCGGAGCATTCCGGTCGGATGGACGAAGGGGATGATGGGATTGAGACGGAATAAAAATAAGGACGGGTTTGGGGAGCTTGAGGAAAAGATCATCCACTCCCTGCAAAGCAAAAATGTCCCGCTGTTGATATTGGACGAAAAATGGCTGGAGATCTTCCCGGAACATCTGCAAAACATTACAATCCGCGGCATGGTCTCGGAGCTTAATGCCCTGTTAAAAAAGCAGGGGAAGCAGAACGATGACATCAAGGGGCTTCGGCGTTACAAGTCGCAGATGATGCAGGAGATCGTGCAGTATATGGGCGCGGATGAGACGGCAGTTGGGCGCTTAAAGCAAAGGAAGCTCGACAAAAACCAGAAAAAGATACTGGAACTGAACGAGCAGTTAAAGGAGACGGAAGACAGCCTTTCCGACATGCCGTACCGGATCCGTCAGGCAAATGCTCAGTTGATGCTGGAAAGCACAAGGGTCTGCTATGACCGTTTCCGGGTCAATAAGGGAAAGATGCAGGAACTGGAGGACGAAATTTCTTCCCTGCGGGAAAAACTGAGGCTGCGGGTTTTGGAGAAGCAGGAGAGGGAGATGCAGGATGAAAAGATGTATGCCTACCTGCATTCGCTGTTAGGTGTGCAGTTGATGGAGGAGCTTGACCGGACATTGGCTCCGGGGAATGAGGATGAATGATCGCAGGTGTTGGGACGGACATCATAAAAATCGAGAGGGTGCTTCTGGCATACGGGCGGAAAGCGTTCCGTGACCGGGTTTACACGGAGAAGGAGCAGATGTTGATCGGTGAGAGAAAAACGCGCGCGGCGGATAACTGGGCGATGAAGGAAGCGGTGGTGAAAGCCCTTGGAACCGGGTTTGGGCGTATTGCACCGTCCGAGGTCGAGCTTTTGCGGGATGCGGCAGGAAAGCCGCTCTGTGCCCTGCACGGTGTGGCGGAACAGTGCGCGGCGGAACTGGGGATTGGCTATATCCATGTTTCGGTCTCGAATGAGAAAGAGTATGCGGTCGCATTTGCGGTCTGTGAGAAAGCGGAACGGGGTAGATTATGAGATATATTGCGGACGCGGTGCAAATGAAGGAGATTGACCGCAGGACATCGGAGGAGGCCGGTATCCCGCCGGTCGTGCTGATGGAAAAGGCGGCGGAGCAGATCGCGCGGATTGCACTTGGGATGCTTCGGGCAGCGGGAAAACAAAAAGGCCGTGTGCTCGCGGTGTACGGTGCCGGCGGGAACGGGGGGGATGCCGTGGCAGCGGCAAGGCTGCTGTATTTCAGGGGGATTTCGGTAACGCTCCTGCCCGCGGATAAAAAGGTGCCGTGCGAACTGACACAGACAGAACTTGCGATTGCCAGAAAATGCGGGATACCGGAATGGACCGGGACATGCACCGATGTGGATTTTTCGGCATATGATATCATATTGGACGGAATTTTCGGGATCGGGCTTTCACGGCCGGCGGCCGGGGAATACGGTGCGCTCATCGGGCGGATTAACGCATCAAAAGTAAAAGTGCTCGCCATCGATATTCCTTCCGGAATCTACGCCGGTACGGGCGAATGTCCGGGAACTGCCGTGCAGGCGGATGTGACGGTCACGTTTGGGGAATACAAGATCGGGCATTTTCTTTATCCGGGTGCGCTTTTTTGCGGAAAGCTTGTGCTCACGGATGCAGGTTTTGTTCCGGAGTTCTGCCGCCAGATACTTGTGGGAGGATCATACCGCTATTTTACTTATGAGAAGAGGGATGCCGCCGCGCTGCTCCCCGTGCGCGTGCCGCATTCGAACAAGGGCAGTTACGGTAAGGTATTGGTATACGCGGGTTCTGCGGAGGTGACAGGGGCGGCATATCTGGCGGCGAAGGCGGCATACCGCTGCGGGGTCGGGCTTGTAAAGCTTGTTTCGGCAGGAAAGTGTTTGGATGTTGTGCGCCGGATGCTGCCGGAGGCACTGTATGAGGAAATCCCGGAACAGGGGCAGGGAGCCTTTTGGGAGGCGCAGGTACAATGGGCGGATGCGGTGCTCGCCGGACCTGGCATCGGAACCGGACAGGATGCCGTGCGGGCACTGACCGGGCTGTTGGATGCAGTGAAAGCAGGCAGCACGGAAAAGACGGAGGCAAAACCGTTTCCGGATGGCGGGACGGAAAGAGACGGCCGCGCGGTGGGCGCAGGGACGAAGCCGCTCATACTGGACGCGGATGCCCTGAACATTCTGGCTGGGTTTTGTGGAACGAAACGGGCGGGCGCAGGGACGTTTGCAGAAAGGGTTTCCGTCCTTGCGGCACGCCTGCCGCAAGGGACGGTTCTGACACCGCATCCGAAGGAGCTATCAAGGCTTACCGGGCTTTCCGTAAATGAAATAACAAAACATCTGGTTGACACGGCGAAACAATGCATTTATAATAATAAACTAATTTACGTGTTAAAGGACGCGCACACTATCGTAGCGGGCGGGCGGGAGTTATATATCAACCGTTCGGGGTGCGACGGTATGGCGACCGGGGGCAGCGGGGATGTGCTCGCGGGCATAATCGCGGGTCTTAGCGTCGGCAGGCAGCCGTTTGAGGCAGCAACGGCAGGTGTTTTCCTGCACGGGCTTGCCGGGGAGAGGGCGCAGGGGCGCTGCGGCTGCCGCGCGATGCTGGCCGGTGATATCCTTGACGGGATGCTCCTCACAGAAAAGGAAGAAAGAAGGCGAAGCACGGGGGATGCCCGTGCAAGGATATGGTAGAGACGGAATACAAAGACGGATATTACAGGGTCTGCGCGAAGGTTGATTTGGATGCCCTGTGCGGCAATATTTTAAACATAAGGAAGCACATACGGCCTCAGACGGGGATCATGGCGGTGATCAAGGCGGACGGTTACGGGCATGGTGCCGTTCCGGCCGCGCGTGCCCTGGATAAGTTGGATCAGGACGGCAAAGCCATTGTGACAGCGTACGGGGTCGCAATGGTGGAGGAAGGGATACAGCTGCGCAGGGCAGGGATTACAAAGCCGGTTCTGGTGCTTGGCAGCACGGATACGGAGCTTGTGCCGCAGGCCGTGCAGAACGACATTTCCCTGACGGTCTTCGGGTGGCAGCTCGCGGAGCGCATCAGCAGGGAAGCGGTGGCGGCAGGTCGTACCGCCGCGATACATATTAAACTTGATACCGGCATGGGCCGGATTGGATATGCCGGCACGGACGCGGACGCGCGGGCAGTGGCGGCGATTGCGGAACTGCCGGGCATAAGGGTGGAAGGGCTGTTTTCCCATATGGCGTGTGCCGATGAGGCGGATAAGACTTCTGCGCGTGGGCAGCTTGGGCGTTTTTTGGAATTTGCCGCGCTCTTGGAGAGGAAGGGCGTAAAGATTCCGGCCAAACATATTGCGAACAGCGCGGGCATCATTGAAATGCCGGAGACGCAGCTTGACATGGTGCGCAGCGGAATTTCCACCTATGGCCTATACCCGTCTGGGGAAGTGGCGCGCGGAGCGCTTTCCCTGACACCGGTGCTGGAGCTTACAAGCAAAATCTCGTATGTGAAGCATGTAGAAACCGGCGCGACGATCGGATACGGAAGTACCTTTGTCGCAAAGCATCCGATGCGGGTCGCAACCATCCCGGTCGGTTACGCGGACGGCTATCCCCGTGCGCTCTCCAACAAGGGACGTGTGCTGGTTGCGGGGAAAAGCGCCGGAATCATCGGGCGTATCTGCATGGATCAGTTCATGGTTGATGTGACCGATATCCCGCAGGCGGAGGAAGGGATGCAGGTGACGCTCATCGGGCATGACGGAAAACAGTTTATTCCGGTGGAGGAACCGGCGGAACTTGCGGGTTCGTTCAACTATGAATTTATATGCGGCATTTCCAAGCGTGTGCCGAGAGTTTATTATCACGGGGGGGAGCCGGTCAGCGTACGGACGGAATTTGCGTAGAGCGGGCTTTTCGCGGGTTACATAAGTCTGCCGCGGCAATAAAATTTACACTCTGCTGTATAGGAATACAAAATTCGGGAGATAATGGGAATATAAGGAAAACAGTCCGGAATTTCGTAAATGGAGAGTGAATTATTGTGATAATTAAGCGTGGCGATATTTTTTATGCGGATTTGCGGCCGGTTGTCGGCTCGGAGCAGGGAGGTGTGCGCCCGGTGCTGATCGTGCAGAATGATACCGGGAACAAACACAGTCCGACGGTGATCTGCGCGGCGATCACGTCAAAGATGAACAAAGCGAAGCTCCCGACCCATGTGGAGATCGCGGCGGACAAATACGGGGTTGTCAAGGATTCTGTCATCCTGCTCGAACAGGTGCGCACGATTGACAAGTCGAGGCTGAAGGAAAAAGTCTGCCATTTGGATCAGGAAATTTTAAAGCGGATTGATCATGCACTTTGCGTCAGCTTTGCGCTTGATACATAATCCAGTGAAGAGCCGCAAAAAGCGGCATATGAGCGGAAGGAGAAATGAGATTTATGGACGGTCATCCCATACGAGGGCTGATAAGCCTGCTGGCTTTGCTGGTGCTGAACGCACTGGTGGCAGCGGCAGAGGAAGCATTTGGAAATATCAATGAGAGCAATGTGGAGCATCGTGCCCAGGGGGGCGAAAGGAAAGCAATGCGGTTAAAAGGGCTTCTGGATACACCGCACCGTTACCGGAATGTGATCGAGATCACCGTGACATCCATGAGCCTGTTAGCGGGTATGATGTACGCTTTTAGCTTGTATGGGTGGATCCGGCGGCTGATCCTGCCGGCGCTATCGGCGGGGGAGGAAGCGGCGGCGCTCCCGGTGGCTGCCGCGATGGTGCTCGTCACGGTCTTCCTGGTCTATCTGATGGTTTTGTTCGGCATCCTAGTCCCGAAGAAGATTGCCGAAAGGATTGGGGAGGGGGCTGCTTATTGGCTCGCACCGTTCATACTTGTACTTTACCGGCTCTTATCGCCGATCGTCTTTCTGCTTGAAAAGAACTCGAATTTCCTGCTCTGCCTCTTTGGCTTAAAGAAAGCGAGGGCAGGGGAGAACGTGACGGAGGAAGAAATCATCTCGATCGTGAACGAGGGGCACGAACAGGGGGTTTTGGAGGCGGAGGAAGCGGAAATGATTTCCAATATCATTGAGTTTGATGAGAAGGAGGTCAAGGATGTGATGACCCACCGCAAGCGGATGATCGCGATCTCCGCGGATACCAGCATAGAGGATGCCATGAACTTTATGCTGAGTGCACCCTTTTCGCGTTTTCCGCTCTATGGGGAGAATGTCGATGATATCATCGGGGTGCTCCATCTAAAGGATGTCATGAATTTCTACACAAATGCGAAACACCGCAAGCGCCCGCTTGTGGAAGTGGCGCGTGAGCCTTATTTTGTGCCGGACACACAGGATCTGGATGTTTTGTTCCGCGCGATGCAGGCGAAGAAAATACATATGGCGATCGTCGCGGACGAGTATGGGCAGACGGCAGGGCTTGTGACGATGGAGGACATTTTGGAGGAAATCGTCGGGGATATTCAGGATGAGTACGACAAGGAAGAGGAACTGATCCGAAAAGAGAATGAGGTAACTTTTGTTGTGAGCGGTGCAGTGACATTGGAGGAGCTTTCTGAGGAAACCGGGATACAGATCCGGAAGGAGGAAGAGGAAACTTTTGATACGCTCAACGGCCTTCTTGTTTCACTGCTTGACCATATCCCGCAGGATGATGAAGTATTTTCCGTGGAGTATGAAGGATTCCGCTTTGACTCGGTCGCGATCCGCGAGCGTGTGATCCGGCGTGTCAGGGTGGTAAGACTGATCCGTCAGGAAACAGAAGAAATTCCGGAAGAAACAGAAAAACCTTAGCGGATGCTAAGGTTTTTATAAAAAATAGGGAGGAGGAGAGTATGAAAAAGAAAATTATTTTTCTTAATCTGCTATTAGTATAGAATGAAAATATGAGCAAATTATGAATGTCAGGATAACAATTTGTGAACAATTTGATACGGCTTGAATGGCGGGCGCGGATTCCTGCTGCGGGTATTTTGCCCGTGCACCGGAAGCGTTCTGTGTGGAGGACGGGCTTGAAAATTACGATTTTATGTGTCGGGAAGATCAAGGAAAAATATTTTAGGGATGCTGCCGCGGAGTACATAAAGCGGATCGGGCGTTATCACAAGATCGAGATCGTGGAAGTGGCAGACGAAAAAACACCCGACGGGGCGGGGGAGGCACTTACCGGGCAGATCATGGCGCGCGAGGGGGAGCGTCTTCTTGGAAAGATAAAGGAAGGCAGCTATGTGGCGGCACTTGCCATTGAAGGGAAGGAACTCTCCTCGGAAGAGCTCGCAGGAAAGCTCGAGACATTAGCCGTAAACGGGGAATCCCATGTGACGTTTGTGATCGGCGGTTCACTGGGGCTTTCCGGACAGGTGAAAAAACGGGCGGATTTCCTGATGAGCTTTTCAAGGATGACGTTCCCGCACCAGCTGATGCGGGTGGTGCTGTTGGAGCAGATATACCGGTGCTGTAAAATTTCCGCCCGTGAACCTTATCATAAGTAAACCATGTGGGGGCGGAAATTTTATTTCCAGCCCATGAACGGAGACTTTGACGTGTAGAAAGGTTAAATTATCCATCCGGGGAATTGATCCGTCTGATCATCAATATCGAAGCCCAGAATGATTTTTACCCGGGCTATCCGCTGATAAAGAGGGGAATTTATTACTGCAGCCGCATGATTTCTTCCCAGTATGGAACGGAGTTTACTAGATCCCATTATGAGAAGATCAAAAAGGTATATAGTATATGGATTTGTATGAATCCGCCAAAGAACCGTGAGAACAGTATCACCCGCTATTATATTAAGGAAGAAAATCTGGCGGGCAGCGTAAAGGAACGGAAAGCAGATTACGACCTGATGGCCGCTGTTATGATCTGCCTTGGAAAAGAAGATTCAAGTACAAGTGTGTTAAAGTTGTTGAATATACTTCTCTCGACAGAAACCGATTCCGGGGATAAATGCCGGAGATTGGAGGAGGATTTTAACATTGCAATGACGCAGACATTAGAAAGTGAGGTGTCGCTTATGTGTAATCTGAGCAAAGGAGTAGAAGAAAAAGGGATCGAAAAGGGGCGGCGGGAAGGAAGACAGGAAGGAATCTTGGCTATGGTTTCCGCATTAAAGGATCTGCAGATCGCGGATAGTATAATCTTGAGCAAAATTCAGGAAAAGTTTCAGTTGACGGAAGAAGCCGCCAAAATGTATTTGTGAGTGCCGCGGGCAGGATACCGGGATTTTATGTGTCCTGCCCGAAATAGTATTCGCTTTTGGGCACGGAGGGGAGGAAGGGTATGGAATATTGGGATGCTGTCTGGGATAAAAACGATATCGAGGAATATAGGAAATATATCAAAGGATATGAAAACATACAAAATGTAATGACCCGCGAGTTTAAAAAGCATGGCTGCCATACCGTATGCGATGCCGCCTGTGGTTTTGGCGCGAACAGCTTGATTTTGCAGTCGAACGGATTTGATGTCTTTGGATTTGATATTTCCGAAAACTCTGTTTGGATCACCAAAGAATTATTGGCGGCTTACGGCATTGAGGGCGACCGGTTTAAAACGGCATCCTTATCCGACACAGGATATCCGGATCACCTTTTTGATGCCGTTGCCGTAAGGGCTGCACTGGATCATCTGCGCGTGGAGGAATTTGGACGGGCTCTCAGGGAATTGCAAAGGATCACGAAAGTAAACGGATTGTTGTATGCCTCGTTCGATCCGCTTGAGCTCGATGATCTGGAGCTGAAACATATTGTTTTGGATGACGGAACTTTCCTGTACACCGACGAGAGCAGGAATGGACTGCTGTTTCGCCATTACACGGATGAGGATATCGAAAAAGCATTTTGCGGATACGAAATTCTTGCAAAGGAAACGGACGGACGCGGCAACCGGCATTTGGTAATAAGATTCCGCGCATGAAGCCGTATGGAGGAATCTTACGTTTTTGGCCGCCGCATTCCCTTCTGTAATTATTCCGGAAAATATCGTGTTTTCTTGTAAGTACCGTAATTTTTTAAGGGCAATGTGCATACCGCTCCCTGAAAACGGAGTAAGCGGGCGGGAACAGGGGACGCTGCGAAAGGCGAAGGGCTTTGGCAGCGTCCTTTGTTTCCTTGTGTGCCGAAAAAATATTGTAATACCCATAATTGCAAATGTACTCCGTTTGCCGTTATTGCAGTACCAGACCGGAACTATCTTTATAAAAATACTGGCATCGTCCTTGGCTGCGCGCTATGTAAGACTGTCCGCCCCCTCTTTTTGCCGTGTCGTACTCCACGATCACCGTCTGTTTTCCGACGGTCGGTGTGCCGTTATAACGTTCTGTCTGCACAAGGTAAGATGGCATCGTGTAATCCGGACACGTCTCATAGATTTTTTGCAGGGAAACGACCGGCAGGGGCTTGCCATTTAATGTTACGGTAATATCCTCTGCTTTTAACTCTGGGGAAATATCCATAACCTGACGTTTGCTGCCTTCCAGCTCAATCTCGTATTCTTCCTTTTTGATGGACGGCAGGATCATTGGGCGGAACCAGAAAAACAGTGTGCTGCCCCCGCCGTTGTTCGGCCATACGGAAAGGGAATAAACCTCCCCGTTTCCGACTTTAAAATTGTGTTCCTCGTCGCGGTCGACGATCATGTGCCAACTCCAATTTTCCAGCGTGGATTTTCCGTAGCTGTTATCATCAACATAAAAGGCATTGTAGCAGCCTGTTGGAACTACGACGGAATATTCTCCGTTGCGGTCACTCCAAACGCCCATATAGGGGGCATCCGCAAACCCGATGCGCGACAGCAGCAACGGCGCGGGAAATGGGTTGCCGTCAAAATCCGTAATCCGTCCATGCAGGCGGGCGTACGCGCAGGTGACCTGCTCTTGGTATTCCCATTCCTGCGACTTGATCTTTACAAGGATCTCTCCCGGCAGTCCTGCCGCTTCTTTTACGGTGCATTTTAGGTTTATCGAATATTCGGAGCATTCCACCGTATAGGTTTCCGTTTGTTCTTTTGGTTCATGGATTTCAAATTCCCGGCGGTAAAGCTGCAGGTTCCCGGATTTTGCAGTGACACACAAAGTCAATGGGAAAGTGATCTTTTCGGTTTCCGCGTAAACCCCAAAATGGGATTTTGGAATTACCCAGTCTGTCTGTAAAACTTCTTCCGGGCGCTGTTTGTTTTCGAACCACCATGCGTCGATTTTCATTCCATATTCCTCCCTGCTTTGTAAGATAATTTAGTCTGACCATAGAATACGCCATCACTCTAGGTAATCCTTCGAAAAAAAGGCTGCTTGCCTTTGATTTTACCATGTTGTGCCATTATTTGCAATCATAATATAGGGCAGGGGCTGCTGCTGTTATATTTCATAATACAATTTACAATTATTGATAGTACATAAAATAGACTTGAAAAAGCGGGACAAAACAATTACAATAAAATATAAAAAAGAAAAATAAAATATAAACAAATACAAAGAAATGCAGTAAAACAATTAAGAAAACCAAAACTACATAACAAACAATGAGGTATATGCTATGTTTATGGAAGAACGCCAAAAGGATATCGTAAAAAAAGTGAATGAAACAGGCCGCATCTCGGTCGCGGAAATCCAGGAATTATATCAGGTTTCCGCGGACTGCGCCCGGCGTGACTTGAGGGTGTTGGAGAGCAGGGGGCTGCTGCAGAGAACGCACGGGGGAGCCCTCGCCATCGACAGAAAAGAGAAATATCCAGCGCCAACCTACAACCCGGTCGATATCACAACCCCCCATCCCGATTATCTTGCTGTTGCAAAGCGGGCAGCAGGGCATATCGAAAATAAGGATGTGATTTATATCACCACATCTTTGGTCGGGTATTATATGGCGGAAAATCTGCCGGACGATAAATCCGTCACCGTATTGACAAATTCCGTCACAATCGCTGAGGTGCTGCGGAAAAAAATGAATTTGTCCGTTATTTTATTGGGGGGCGAAATGTCGCATCGGGGCAACTGCCATGATTTTTATACCATCCAGATGGTAAAAAATATCCGGATCGACAAAGCGTTTTTATCACACACCGGATTGACCCTCGATTTTGGGGCATCCATCCATGACAGTGCCGGGGCGGCATTCGGGAAAGCGGTGATGGAGAATAGTTCGATGAACATCGGGCTGTACCCGTCCAGAAAGATTGGGAAAAATTCAGTTCATTCGGTGTGCCGGATCAATGATTATGACCTGTTGATTACGGACAGCGGCGTATCCGGGGATTTTTTAGAGCAGGCAAAGGAACTTGGTGTAACGGTTGAAACCGTGGATGTGGGAGGGAAATAAGCGGATGTATTGTATTTTTGTAGCGGGGATGCCGGCGGCAGGAAAAAGCACGATGGCGGAAATGATTGCGGGGAGGATGAAACTGCCGGTTCTTTCAAAGGATGCCATAAAGGAGCGGCTGTATGATGAGGTCGGTTTCCGGTCAAGAGAAGAAAAAGTAAAGCTTGGGACTGCCAGTATGGAGATTATGTACTACATTGCCGGGCAGCTTATGGGTGCGGCGCAGCCTTTTATTCTTGAGAATAATTTTGAACATTCATCGGAACCTGGATTAAGGGCGCTTCTTTCAAAATATCAGTATCCTGCGCTTACCATTTTGCTGACTGGAGATCCCAAAGTGGTCTGCCAGCGTTTTTTGGAGCGGGATATGGGTACGGGCAGGCACAGGGGGCATATCGTAAACGACTGCTATCCGGAAAGGGAAGGGGACGGCTTTTTGGGGAAAAGGACGGCGGCGCTCTCCTGTGAAGATTATTTGCGTGCCGTGCGGACAAGGGGCTTTGACGATTTTGATATTGGAGGTACAAAAATCCGGGTGGATGTGACGGATTTTTCTAAAATTGATACAGAAGAATTATTCTCTCAGATTGCTGTATGGAAGGAGCAGGTCTTACATGGTTGATGCACATGTCCATCTGGAAAAAGGGGATTACACGGTAGAATGGGTGCAGCAATTTGTTGATTATGCCGTACAGCGAAATATCAATGAAATTTTCTTTTTGGAGCATACCCATATTTTTAGGGAATGCAGAAGCCTGTATGATGAAATGTCATCGTATAATGAGTACCAGAGGGATTGGTATCAGAAAAAATGGGAGCGGGCGCGTCCATTAAGTGAATATATTGATTTTATCGAAAAATTAAAACGGCACGAGTTTTCGGTACGCCTGAAATTTGGTTTGGAGGTATGTTACTCGCCGGAACACGAAAAAGATATATCGGAAATCGGGCGGATGTACCCTTTTGATTTTTTGGTTGGTTCCATCCATTTTATTGACGGGTGGGCATTCAGTCATTTAAGGCAGCGCTGGGATAAGAAAGATCACGATGCGGACGCGCTGTATAAGAGATATTATGAGGTTATGCAGTCGCTTGTGGATTGTGGTCTGTTTTCCGGGCTGGCACACCCGCAGTCCCTGCAATGCTACGGGGCATACCCGCAAAAAAATTATAAGACGACTTATTTGCGGCTTGCCAAGGCTCTTTCGCTAAATAATATGTACATTGAAGAAAGCAGCGGACTGACGGTTCATTATGGTGACCGGAGGCTTGGCATGAATCCGGATATGCTTGCATGTATGCTTGCCGGCAACGTTAAAGTCTTAACGGCATCCGATGCCCATGTGCCGCAGGATGTCGGGCGGTATGTTAAAGAAATGAACGATATCATAAAGCAGGGTGCCCTCTGGAATGGGCGGGATTGCTTCGATGCGTAAAAATAGAGGATGACAGCACGATACCGTAAGGTTTATAAGCCGCAGAAAGGTTTGGTGAGAAAGATGGAAGATATCATGGCAAGATACCGGGAAAATTATATTAGGGAGATGCGCAAGGAGGTGGGACATGCGCCGCTTATGGTAACAAGCTGCGGCGTTATCATAGAGAATGAAAACGGGGAGATACTGCTCCAAAAACGTCGGGATAACGGTTGTTTTGGGCTCCCCGGCGGCGCTGTGGAGATCGGGGAAAAATTGATGGAAGCGGCAGCAAGGGAAGTGTACGAAGAAGCGGGGGTTGTGGTGGAGGAGCTTAGACTGTTTGGTATTTATTCGGGGGAAGACCGGATAATCATTTACCCAAATGGGGATATATGCTATGTGACCAATATCATTTTTTTAGCTTCCGGTTACCGCGGGGAAATCAAACATCAGACGGAGGAAGCAACGGAGCACCGTTTTTTTGGCAAAGCAAATCTTCCGGAAAATATCAATGAATTTGACAGGCGCTGTATTCTCGATTGGGCAAAAGGAGCGCGGCAGGTGATTGTTGACTGACTGCTTGACATTGACGCAGCGTCAAGTGGTAAAATCATCGTAGAACCACCGTATGGAAGGGGGATGGAGGTTCAAAACCTTATGCAAAGCACTATATGTTAAGGGCTTCATGTAAGGTGCATATTTAAAGTATTCCATACAAGGCATAAAGTATTTTACAGAATGGGAGGAAACGATGGAACTGATCAAGATCACAGATCTGACAAAGCAGCTTGGTATGTCTTCCCGCACCCTGCGGTACTATGAGCAGGTCGGTCTGATTGAGAGCAGCCGCCCGCCGTTTGAGGCATACCGCTATTACACGGAAGAATCGGTGCAGCGTCTGAAACAAATTATGATACTCCGCAAAATGCAGATTCCCATAAAGGATATTATCCGCATTTACGAAAATCCGGAAATGTCCACGCTCGTTGCGGTCTTTGCGGAACGGATTGGGGAGATTGATAAAGAGGTCACGGCTCTTTCGGAACTGAAAAATATCATCAATACCTTTTTGCAGAAGATGGTCACAAGCGGCATAAAAAAAATTTCCGCCCTGCCGCTTCTCTATGAGGAAATGGAAAAGCAGTTTGAATTGATCGAAGAGAAGAAAAGAACAACCTACCATGAATTGTCTGAGATTGGAAGAACGCTTCAAAGGCCGGTGGAGTCCTCCATCGTCCGCCTGCCCGCAATGCGCGTATTATCATCGTACTTAAAAAGCAATCCGGATATTTCTGATGCAGCGGGATTTTTCCGCTATGTCCAGGCAAACGGTATCCCTTACGGCGAGCCGGGATGCCGCAGGCAGTTTGAATATCAGGACGGGGAGCTTGATGTGGTTGTGCTGCGGGTTGATGACGGATATGAAAATAACGGGGAATATGCCGATTTTATGTTTGACGGCGGCTTGTTCGCGGCGGCGAATGTTTACGTGGACGAGGACTTGCGTGAATATTGCCTCTCTCTTGTAAAAAGTTTTGATGACAATAAATTTTATGAGATTGACTATGGAAGCGGGGAAGGGCTTCGCCACCCTGTTCTGCTTGAAAATCTGATCTCTCCCGATGAAAAGCGCGAGCTGGTGTGCCTTTATGTCCCGGTGAAAAAGAGGGCTGCCGACCCTGCACTTTACGGGAGGGCAGCCGAAATTCCGTCAGATTCCATTACGGTGTGGGAGATAGAGGAGGAAAACCCGGTTCTTTGGGAAGTCTTGGTTCCCATGGATGGGCTGACACCAATCAATCACCCCCATTACCGGGTGACGGAAAACGGTGAGGCAGAGTATACCGGGTGGATCAGCAGCCGGGTGCTTGGCACCAAGGTCGCGGTAAAACTGCCGTACCGGGTGGACATCGAATTTCGGATTCCGGGAAACGATGAGCGTTTCGGGTACGGGGATAACGAGGGCAGTATTGTTTTTTATCACGGGAATGTGAAGGATTATTATTCCAGGGGGAGGGATTACCAGTTTGGCTTTGGCATCAATATGGGCAATCAGGCTTCCGAAAGCGCTTCCGAGAGTGTGATGCGCAGGGAATCCATCGTGTTCCACCAGCCGTTTTTCTTTGACCTGTATGATTTTCCGGGGCGCGGAAAAATCCGGTACGGCGAATATAACCATGTTACATGGATTGTGGGGGAACGGCATCTCGCCGTGGTCATCAACGGGGAAATCCGTTACTGTGGCACCGGATTCCCGTATATGTCGCTTGATTTAAGCGGGGAAAAGGAAAGGGAGATTGTAGTCGGCTCAAACGGGCAGGGGATGAAATATTTCAGGTCCATCCGCATTTCCCAGCTTGCCCATCTGCCGAAAACAAAATTAAAAAAGGAGGAGCTTTTGGTGCTTACAAGAAAGAGCAACCATGTGATCCCCACGGTCCACCGCCTTGTAACCGATGAGTACGGGGAGAATTACTGGTTTAACGGCTGTGCAAAATATGTGATGGAATGTCTTGGTGAAACGGATTATGATTATGATTTCTTTTCAGGATTAACGGGTGATGTGTTCGTGCAGTATTATCCTCACGGAGAATTCCGCGGGGAGGGTGTGAGCGGATATATGCTGTGTGAAAACCGGGGTATATACCTGAAAGAAACGCAGGACCGGTTTGAACTTTGTGAGGGCGATGCCGGTTTTGTTGAGCGGCTTTTTTTACAGTGCGGTTATGCGAGTACTTTCGTCCCCATAAATGAGTTGAAGAAAAATACAAAGATGTATTTGGAAACGATGGTTTCCTATCTTGACAGGGGCGTGCCTGTAATCCTTTGGGGATTTGGCGGAAAAACGGTCTATGTCTGCACGTTCGGGGTGATTGTCGGGTATGAGGAATACGGGAAGACAATTTTATATATTACCGGGAACAGCGGCCGCCCGGAGCGTATTTCCGAAGGCAATTTACTTGCGGGTGGGATTGCATCAGCGGGATGGATTTTTGTGGGCGATAAGATAAAAAATGTAGCCCTTGCGGATATTTACCGGGAGCGGATACGGACTTTGCCAAAACTTCTTGTGACGGATACGGAGAAATTCTGTTTTGGTGCGGGTGCGTTCCGACTTTGGGCAGACGAGATTGAAAACGGGAAATTTGACGGCATGAAGCCGGAGGAATTTGACCCCTGGGCAGAGTACACTTCCTATGTCTGTGGGCTTGCCACGAATGCAAGCTGCAGTTTTAAATTCCTTGAGGATGCCATGAAATTAAATCCTGATCTGGGATTTTTAGGGCAAGTCCGGGAGCTTTACTCGCGCTGCGCAATGATGTGGAACAATGAGGACGGGAAGGATTTGGAAGCGATCGGGGGTGGGTTTAATATCACACTCGGCGCACTGAAGGATGAAACAAAAAGGAAACCGATTGCCGCGAAACTCCGGGAATTTGCCGATGTGAATGACGAGATTGTAAGGGTATTAAATCAGGGGATTGCCGGCGTTGGGAAGGGTGGGACTTTTTTAGGATAGAAGATTTTACGGGAGAGAATTTTGCAGCGGAAAAATCGGGCTGGGGAGTGAAGCATTCGGCGGCGTTATTTTTCTCCGGAAGGGAATGGTTTTGGTTTTAAGATTGTGCAGTGATAAATGATTATCATTGTACAATATGGCAGCATAGGTGGTCGATGGCACCACGGTGAAGATGCCGCATATGCGGCAGAAAGTGAGGAAAATATGACAACAGGACATCCACAGGAAACAATCATTAAAACATATGATTATAAAGGGGTAACGGTAGATCTGCTAGAATGGAAGGATACGGTTTGGTGCGGGAAGATCGGATATGCCGCGAACAATACGGACGAGCCGGATGTAGAAAAAATCATGGGCGCGTTTTTTGAGGTCAATGATTCCGGTGTGACGGCGAATGGCCGAGAGGAGGGCTGGGATGTATGCATCAGCCTGAATTATCTCTCCGCCGAAAAATCAAATGGGGTGATGTTCGGTTTTTTGGTTGAAAGCGAGAACCAGCCGGAGAGCTACGATTTGCTTAAACTGCCTGGCGCATATTATATGAGGCTTAGAATCTGTGACGAAGCGGCGGCAGCGCTTGAACAAAAGCCGTGGAAGGGCGGTGTGCCGCCATATGGATGGATTGCGGAGGATATCGCGCCAAAGCTTGGCTATATTGGGGTGGATACGAGCCCTGTCTTTGAATATTACGGGTATTTTGATCCGGATAAAAACGAACATAAATACTGTTATCTGTATGTTCCCGTGAGGAAGGCATGACCGGAAACAGTGAAAAACCTCTATTCCGTTTCCACCCATACCCAATGCAGAATGTTGTTTCCCGGTTTTGGCGATATGGTGGAGGAAATATTGGATGCCTCAAATCCGGATCCGGGTGTGAAGCCGTTGCGCGAAAGTTTCATAATTTCATGTTCATTAGATAGAAAATTACCACGGCCTGCATCACGATCATAAGCGGAAGCCCAACCACAAAATAATTTTTCCTTGTCTTATGCCGGAAGGTGTACATTGCGATTAGTCCCCCTGCCGCACCGCCGGCAAAGGAGAGGCCGAGCAGGGTCGTGACCCGGATCCGGGAACGGTTTGAAACAGCGTTCCATTTATCTATGCCGAACGCGGCCCATGTGATGAGATTGACCGCGGGCAGATATATGGGGAGTGCCCGGGTTTCCCTGAAAAATTCCGCAAATGCAAAGGTGAAATGTTCCGGACGAAAGCCCTTTAACATCAAATATATAATAGTCTGAATGACAACAAAGCAGCTTACAAAGACGTTTAACATCATATGGTCTTTTGCAGAATTCTGCCCGGATTTGCTTTTTCGCTTTTCTTTGGCCATCCTGCCATGTGCGGCGGGATAGCCAAAGAAAAGTATTGAAAGAAATATTCCGGCCGCGCCGCCAATTAGGGTGAGAACCTCTAACATAAAATCCCCCTGTATGTTTTTTCCGGCGGGATGGAAGCGGGTGAAGAGGATTGGCAGGATGAATCCGAGGGTATTGACTGTGATAAAATAAAGATCCAGATTATTTAATCCCATACATGGTTCCCTTCTTAAATAAAATCTATTTATTTTCGGTTGCTGTTTTTGCTCCTTTCCGTGTCGGAAAAAGCCTTGATATGCCCGCATTTATTATAGCATATTCAAGGCTCTTTTTCACTATCTTTTTCGCTAAATCCCGTCCGGTGTGTCAATGATTTTTTCAAACGGTTTCCTCAATGTAGCTTTCGTAGTGCTTGACGATAATCGCCATAGCTTGCTTTTTTCTTTTGCCGTCGTGCGGCAGATAAGTTTTGATTTAATAAATAGTTTATAAAATCAACAATAAGTTGGTTTGCAAAAATAGATGATTGCCAAGCTAATACCGCCAAGAAAAAGCACCAGCATAAACTGGATTCCATTTGTTACAGGTTTGAATAACTCTCCTAAATTTCCGGTTTGCACAATAAGATAAAAACAAAATGCACATAAATAACCACCGATTGTATTCTGCACTATGGAAGATAGGAGCAGCCCTATAAATCCCAATGTCATACTTGCAGCCAAAGTCCGAAAGGCATATGGAAAGAGCGAAAAGGAACAGCCGCAAATTCTCATATAAATTTCAAATGCCGAAATCAACAGTATTGAGCCGATTATAGAAAGCACTGTCCGCAATAAGACAATAAACCGCAAAGAGACCTGCCGGAAGGCAATCGTTTCGTATAGGCCGCGAAAATGTTCCTGCCGGATAAGGGGAGTGAACATTGGTATTCCAATCAATGCAACCATTCGCTCCAAACAGTCAGCCGATTGCAAATAGTCTAAATTCGTGGTTCCATAAACAAATGGAATAATGAACAGTAAAGCAATAGCTGGTAAAAGTGTATATCTATAATTCATGCGAATGTTTGCGCCTATGATTGTTAAAAGATTTTCGGCTTTCAATCGCAATCCCCCCTTTCCTCTTTGCGTCATAAATAATTATGGCAAAGCCCACAAACAAAATTGCGATGACAGACACAAGTACCCTGTTCAAAATCAGCATATGAATATTTTCCATCATGCGCCCATATCCTTTCAAAGTATTATGACGGATAATGAGATCAAAAAGCCCGTAATTTCCGCCTGCTAATTTGTCAACAGACGGTCTGCAAAACAGCCAAATCAACCCCGCAAGCAGGACAGCAGAATAGTTTTCAGTCAGCACCGTTACAAACAAAGCAACAGACACAACAAACAAAACCGTCGGAAAAATCCATGCAAAGATATAAGCGGCAAAAGCAAATATGTTTACAGGAATACCGATATTACGGCAATACAGTACTAATGTTAGTAAGGATTTTGCTGGCAGAATAAGGACAGGGAGCATTATCATACAGCTTACCGCTTCAAAGCGGGTGATAATTATTTTTGCAGAGCTTTCCGTCCGGGGATAAATCAATGTATTCATCTTGCACCGTTTATCTTTTAACAACAGGTCAATTATGACAAATGCGGGCAGGCATAATACAATGAGGGAAATGCTGTCACAAAAATAGCGGGCAAATGCACCTGTTACATGATCTTTTTCATAGAACTCCCGGTGTTGCTGCTCTGTGATCGGATTATCCTGCATATCATTCGGATAGTAGTACATGGAAAGCATAGTCCGGCTAAAGTAAGAATTGCGTCCAATCAGATTATTCACACAATCCATAATCTCTTTGAACCGGTCAAACGTAACCTGTATTTCAAATTCGCTTCCCGAAATCTCTTTCGATTGTGACAACCCGGAATTATTCTCTACATATTCCCAATCCTCCGGCTCTATAATAAACTGCCCGTTCTCGAATGTACCTCCCTGTCCCGGATTTAAGACAAAGGCACCACCGCCGGAAATTTGAATATCTTCTGAATCCCGGTTTTCATCTGTGCCAATAATAAAGGGTTCATCAAGACCTGTCAGCTCTTTCAGATATAAAAGGATTGCTGCCTGTTCCTTTTCGGACAGCGTTTTTCTTTTCACATATCCAAACGGATAGTATTCGTAGCTATTACTTCTGTAATTATCTATAAGGCGTTTTGTCACTTCTATCATCATAGTATGCTCGGTATCTTCGCTCAATTTACCGGTATTATTTGCATACACACCATTTTCCGCTATATAAAACACGGAAGCCGGATTGTCCGTTTGGCGAAGCTCACTTTCAACAGTCGTTTCATAATTTTGAAAGACGGTTATAACTAAGGCTGCAATATACAACCAATACAGAACGCTTCGTGTAGTTTTTCTGCACTCCATGAGAAATAATCGCTTCATATCTTTACCCCCTTTTTCAATAAACGCAACAGCTCCATGTAACCGTCGCAGGTAGTCGGTACACATGAAACCGGACAGCCAATGGTCGGAATACTGTCCGCCAGTACACGGATTTTAGTATCTGATAGGTGTCCTTGACTGGATAAGATGTAGTAGTTTTGTTTTGCTGCCGTCAATTCATTTTTGGGAATAATCAGTTCATACACCTTTCCCATTGCTTTTTCAGCCAGCTTATCTATTGCTCCGGCATACAGAAGCTGTCCCGAATCCAGTACGGCTACATTTGCACATACCGATTCAATATCAGCCACAATATGAGAGGACACAATCACAATGCGGTCACTTGAAAATTCGTCTAACAGATTATAGAAACGCAGCCGTTCTTCCGGGTCAAGGTGGGCGGTGGGTTCGTCAACAATCAAAACCTTTGGATTGTTCAGCAATGCCTGTGCAATTCCAAGCCGCCTTTTCATTCCGCCAGACAGTTTCCGAACTTTTATTTTTCGGTGTTCCCATAAATTTACCTGTTGCAAAAGATTTGGTATGCGCTCTCTTTGTATTTCAACAGGAATTTTTGACATGGCTGCTAAATAGCGCATAGTTTCCAAGATCGGCATATCCGGGTATAACGAAAATTCCTGTGGAAGATAGCCGATCAAAGGGCGAATCCGCTTTGTTTCCTCTAAAGGAATACTATCAAAAGTAATTTTTCCGCCGGAGGGTTTCAACAAGGTAGATAAGATACGCATTAAAGTTGTTTTTCCGGCTCCGTTGCGTCCAAGCAGCCCATACATACCGTTTTCGATTGTGAGGGAAATATCTTTTAGGACTGCATTTCCTCCATAACATTTTTTTAACGCTGTTATTTCAATTTGCATAAAAAAACTCTCCTTTCAACGTTTCCTAACGTTTGTGATAAGGAGAGTTTAACAGGGATTTGTCTACATTCCGTCACAATGCAGATAAATTTTCTGTTTTTATTTTTACTGTCACCCTTGCACCTTTTCCCGGCACATTATCAAGCTGGATAAAACCGCCATGTTTTTCTGAAAGCATTTTACATATTGATAAGCCGATACCAAAATGAGCTTTTGAAGATTTCTCTTTGTAGAAATAGTTTGTTGCTTCTGCAAGGGCTTTCTGCGAAAAGCCCCTGCCGTCGTCGGTTATCATAACGATAAGAAACGGCTGTAAAAAGGAAATGTCTACTTCAATTTTTTCTTTACAGTATCGCAGGGCATTAGAAATAATATTTTCTGTGATACGGAATACCGCTGCCGTAGAAAGGAGAACCGTTTGCTGTGGAAGTTCTGATGATACACATATTTTTTTAGTGGTTTGTTTGTCAATGATAGAAAGCTGGGAAACAATTTCTTCCTCAAAATCGCTCAATGATACTTCTTGATATTCTAAACGCATATCCTCTAAGGCTTGAATTTCATGGACGGAATCTGCATATTCCTCTAATCTGCTTGCTGCCTGATGAATATATACCGCAATTTCCCGTGTCCCATCCTCTGTGAGAGTCCCTTTACCTGCATTCTTATCCAAATACTCACTATATCCTTTAATCACTGTGATCGGTGTCCGCAGATCATGGGATATGCTCGCATTGATTTTTCTTCTTTCGTCCACTAAGTTCCACATATAACGGTTATTCTTAACCAATTCCCTGCGCATAAATTCAAATGCACTGCATAGTTTACCTAATTCATCATGCTTTTGGTAATCTATTGTAAAATCCAAATCATTGTTTGAAATATGGTCAATTCCCTGCTGCAATGCTTTCAAAGGTTTTTTTAACTTGATATGATAAAAACTTATTGCAGAGAAGCCAATTCCTAAGACAGAAAACAAAACAGGCAGCAGCACAATCAAAATCTCCATGGTTCTACATATAAGCAATTCGTTATCCGTATATTTCATATACTCATCAGACGTATCGTTTGTTGGTGTTTCCATGATATAGCGCCCGTTGTCGGGATAAATAAGTGTGCCATTTGCTATAAAAGCATGTGATAATGTAATTTCGTCATGTTTCCGGGAACAGATTTTTACTGCCACGGCAGAAAGAACAATGACAATTACAGCAGCGATAAAAACAATAAGACAAAAAGATTTTTTGAGCGACATACTTTTTAGTTTACCCATTTATAGCCGCACCCCCAAACAGTTTCTATATAGTTTTTGTCCGTCGCCTGTGCCAATTTCAAACGGATTCGCCGTATATGTTCTTTCAGAATGTCGCTGCTTCCCTCTGCGTCATATCCCCATATCCTTTCGTAAATTTTTTCCCGGTCAAAAACCTGTCCGGCATTGATTGACAGAAATTCAATAATATCAAACTCTTTTTTAGAAAAAGGAACAACTTGTTCATTGCAGTACACACAACGCCCTGCGTAATCAATAAATAATTCCCCACACATTCTAATATCGCTGTGGCGTACCCTGCTTTCCCTCCGAAGATGGGCTTCTACACGGGCGGTCAATTCTGCAAGACTAAAAGGCTTTGTAATATAATCATCACCGCCAGCTTGTAAACCAACAATCTTGTCCTGCTCTGTCATACGGGAAGTCAAAAAGATAATAGGGCAATCAATATAATTTCGTATTTTTTTGCAAAATTCCAGCCCGTCAACCTCCGGCATATTGATATCCAATAATATCAAATCCGGCATGTTTGAGAGTGCCTTGACAGCTTCGTCAGAATCGAAAGCTGTGTAGACAAGATACCCCTCTGTTTGAAAATGCAATTTTATCATATTGCATATGGATTCTTCATCATCAACTAATAAAATTTTAGACGGCATTTTTTCTTCCTTTCAATTTTCCATTTATATAAGACTGCGGCATGATAATCCTATCAGAGAAAAGTCTACAAACGGTCAAATCATCACTTCTTTTTCAGCCGTTTATCCATAGGTTTTTCCGCGTCCTTTGGTATCAGCCACATACGGCTGAATTTTGCCGCGCCGGGTATGCGGTTTTCCTCACACAGCTTTTGCACCCGTCTTTCTGAAATGCCCCATTTCTTTGCTGCTTCCGGGGCAGAAATATACTCTAACATTTTCATTCACCCTTTCTATAAGTTTTATCGCTATAATTATATACGGTTAGCCGAATAAATTCAATGGTTCCACGGCAAAAGCAAGGAATTGTTCAAGCTGATCAATAGAACTGTGTAAACATATCCAAAAAGAAAGGTGAACAGTAAAATGTAAAAGTGCTATGAAAAACCTTATTAAAAAAGAATATGGAGCATAGGGAAACATGCGGGTTCCCGCAATGAGAAAAGGGCGGGGATTTTGGAAATTCCACATGGAAAATGAAGGCGGCCTGTGTTATAATGTTCCTGTGGGGAACGAAGAACGCCCACAAATTATAGAATGGGGTTTTGTGATGGAGCAGGAAAATTTATGGCTTTTGGGGTATCCGGAAGAATTTTACGAGAAAGCTGTCCTTGCGCCGGGATTTTTTGTGGATTTGAACATGGATCAGGTCGTGGCCCAGATCATGGCGGAACGCAGGGAATATGATCTGCGCAAATATTTTAACCGTATGCCGGAGGATTTTTCGGTGACAAAAAAGCGGCAGGAGACATTGAGGGTGCTTTCGGATACGGAATTATTTGACAGGCTGGTAAGATTTTCGGATCATATGCAGTGCGCAAGGGGATACGCGGCGGATTATCAGGCGGCGGAGAGAGAGCTGTGCCGGCAAAAGTTCTTGCTTGACTGCGGGGTGCAGTATGCGCTTGCGGTCAGCGTGCTTTCGGAGGTGTTTTCTGCCATCCGGCAGAAAACAGACGGTTTTGATGGCAAAACCCTGGAAGCGGGCGGTTTTTTGGGGGCGTTTGCAAAAAAGGCGGGCAGCTATACGGAAGGGGAGGAGTATCGGGATTTTTGCCGGGATACCGAGAGCCTTTCCGGGGAATTCGGGAATATGCGTTTCCGGGTGGAGTTTGCAGGGGCAAGGATGCGTGTGGTGCCTGCAGACGGGGAAGAAACAGGGGATTACTTTGATACGCTGCGCGCACTCTTTCCAGAAAATGAAAAGGAGGGGCGCGTTGTGCGCGGGCAGCTCGAAAATCCGTTCGGAGCAAAAAAGGAAGTTGGGGAACTGGAGTTTTTTGTGCTGACAGCATGCCAGAAGAAATACCCGGATAGTTTTTTGCGGCTGCGGGGATATGAGCAAAAGCATTCGGTGCAAAAGAGGCGCGAGCTGACGGTGCAGATGCGGGAGAAGGGGCTTTCTGCGCAGGTGCGTGTGCCGGGATTTTTCGCGGAGTGGGTGCTGGTGTTTGAGCAGCAGCTGCAGGTATATCTGGCGGTGGAGCTTTTTATGCGCAAAGTAAGGAAGCTTGGATATCCGCTTACCTATGCGGTTTTTGACAGGGAAGGAAAAGAGGATACCGGGAAAAATCCGGTGGAGTTTGACGGTGCTTACGACCTGGCGCTTTTGCTCAAGCAGGGCTCCGGAAAAACGCCTGTTGTCTGCAACGACGCTTATTATGCGGGGCGTGAACGCTTCCTTGTGGTCACGGGCCCAAACCAGGGGGGCAAGACGACGTTTGCACGCAGCCTTGGGCAGATCGTATATCTGGCAAAAATGGGCTTTGCTGCACCTTGTTCTTATGCCGGCATGCCATATTTTTCCGGACTGGTAACGCATTTTTCGGTGGAGGAAAGCCTTGAGACCGGGAGGGGGAAGCTGAAAGAGGAATTGACGCGGCTTGCGCCGATGATGAATGAAAAGCAGGGGAAGTGTTTTGTGATCCTGAATGAGCTGTTTACGACCGCAGCAACCTATGACGCTTATATCATGGGCAAGCGTGTGATGGAGCACTTTATCGGGCAGGACTGTTTTGGTGTCTATGTGACGCATATTCAGGAACTGGCGGACGGGAAAGAGGAAGGCAAGGCGTGCACAGAAGTGCAGGCAGCGCGGATTGTCAGTATGGCGGCGTGTGTGGATGAGCGGGATTCCCATATCCGCACGTACCGGATCGTACGGCGCGCGCCGGAAGGTGTCGGTTATGCTTACGCTCTGGTGGAGAAATATCATCTGACTTACCCGGAATTAAAGGAGCGGTTGGCGGGGGTTCTGCGGGACAATTAAAACAGCAGGAACTGCGCAGTACCGGGAAGATTTTTGCGGGAGTGGTTTGGGAGATGAAATTGCTTTGTAAATAGGGGATGGAAGCGATTTGTATGCAATGGAATCAGGAGGGTTTTGATGCGTGGAAAAATACATTCCTATCTGCTTTATCCGGACATGGAACTTGCGCAGGAGGCAGGCTATGAGCAGAAGGATGAACTGATCAAAGATTTAAACCTCAAAGTAATCTTCCAGGCGGCGAGCCGGCCGGTCTGGAAGGCGGGGGACTCGCTGAAAGCAGTGGAGAAAGAAGACTTTTATATTTATGATACGGTCAAGCGTCTGATGCTGGTTCCGGTTCTCGGCAGGGAAGCGCTAAGATACCGTCAGGAAGTGGTAAAGTCGGCATTGGAGCACCCGGAGCTGATAAAGCATTTATATGAAACCGGGCAGCGGGCGGAAAAATTGCTCGCGCAGGCCGGGATCCGCGGCAAGGAGCAGCGTGTCCGGACGGGGGCGGGCAGCGGGGAAGTGCTGGGTACATATGAACTGCTCTGCGGTTTTGTCGGGTTATTGAAGGAAATAAAGCTTATTTTGGAAGCGGAGGAGGGGCTTTCGGCAGGAAACGGGTTGTTTGATCTGAGGATGCGCCTGCGGGAAAATTATGATGATGATTTTGCGGCGGGGCTTGATGTGATCCTTGCCGATATGGAATTTTTTACGAAAGGCGGGAAAAGTTCATTTCTGGTCGGGGTCGGGGCAGGAATGAAATTTGACTGCATCGCGCTTCATAAAATCCGTTCTGCTTCCTCACCGGCAGGAGACCCAAAGGCGGTGAGCGTGGGCAGCATCCTGCGGCACATGTTTAAGGCCGGCACGGTGGCAATGACGGAGGAAGCGGTCGTGCGGGAAGCAAAGCAGTTTGAGACGGAGGCGTTCCGGGCGGTGCTCGCCTGGTTGATGCCGTTTTTTGAGGAGCTTGCGGAGTTTTTTGACGCGTTCCGGGTGCATGCGGCATTTTTGCTTGGGTGTGTGCAGCTTGCGGAGCGCATGAAATCCATCGGCCTTTCATTTTCGTTTCCGTCCGTGCGCGAAAAGGGGGAGACCGGGATTCGGTTTGCAGGATTATATGAGCCGGGCATGGCGATTTTGATGCGCATCCATCCGGTCAGCAATGCCCTTGATGCAGACGGATGCCGGCTGTTTGTCGTGACGGGGGCAAACCAGGGCGGAAAATCCACCTATCTGCGCAGCCTTGGGATCGCGCAGATCATGATGCAGTGTGGGATGTTCGTTCCGGCGGCACGGTTTGAGGGCTGCCTATACCGCAATATTTTTACGCATTTTACAAGGCGGGAGGATCAGTCAATGAATTCGGGGCGGCTGGACGAGGAACTGCGGCGGATGGATGGGATCGTGCGCCATGTGACGAGGGATTCCCTGGTGTTGCTCAACGAATCTTTCGCGACAACAACGGAAAAGGAAGGCTCGGTAATCGCGATGGAACTTGTGTCGGCATTGTATGAGGGCGGTGTCACGGTCGGTATGGTAACGCATCTTCTGGCGTTTGCGCGAAAGCTGTATGCCGGGCGGGAAGAATCTATGGTGTTTTTGAGCGCGCAGCGCAGGGAGGATGGTACGCGCACGTACCGGATGGTAGAACAGGCACCGGAGAATACGAGTTTTGGGCTCGATCTGTACGAGGAATTGATTGGGGGATGAGGAGGCGGGACAGGGATTGGCTTTATAAATCTTTTTTACACATAGATAAATTGGTTTTTCGGGGTGTTACATGATTTTACAGAATGAGATATGTCACATTGAAATCAACATTGATGAAACCTATACCATATGCGAAAACTCAATTTATCTGTACGACTATGAGTACAACTACTATGAAATAGATTTTGACATATGACAGGAGGAAACCCAGGCGCAAAGCCTGGGTTTTTTGTTTGGAAAGCCGTGGTTTTGTGCTGATTTATGTTTGGTATTGTATTATTAACGCACATTATAACCACATATTTTAATACTAGTCAAGGATTCCCGCAGACAAAATCAGGATTCTGGCTGAATTTGTCGCATGTTCGCCGCAATCGGCCAGAAGCACCAATCAAACCCAAAATTTTTTAAGGAGGAAGAGAAAATGAAGAGTATCTTCAAAAAGATCGCCTTCGTGTTAGCCCTCGCAATGGTTGTGACCATGCTTCCGGCTAAGACGGCAGCTGCGGCATCCCATGAGCCGGATATGTACAAAACATTGCGGCTGTATCTTGACAGCGGCAATGGCGAGGGCAGTGAAGCCGGGGAAGGCAATGATATCACGGGAAATTTGAAAGGCGAGCGTTACGCAAGCGTCTGGGGCTGGCGGGAGAACGGTTATGATAAAGTCATGTTCGAATCCGCTGATACTGACATTGCTACCGTAAACAGCAAGGGGAAAGTTACGGCAGTCAAAGTCGGGAGCACGACCGTTACTGCAACATTTACCGGCGAGGATGTGGATACCGTAGTCAAAGAATGTGTTGTTACCGTAAAGAGAAACGCCGCGAAAGTTGGTTTAAGCTCCGACAGCGCAAAGAAAGTTGAGGCAGGTTTTACGGTTGGTGACAAGCTGCAGCTCACCGCGGTCCGCAAGGATGCCGAGGGCAATACCGAGTGGAACAGAACCCAGAAGAACTACACAACGGACAGTGTGCGTTTTAAGTCTTCGGATGAGAATGTTTTTAAGGTAACAAAGACAACCGGTATGCTGACCGCGGTTGGGACAGGTGAGGCAACCCTTACAATCTGGACGGTTCAGTCCGAGGGGAAAGATGCGGTGACCGGCGAATACCCGATGGGTGTCTCCAAAGAGTATACGGTTGTTGTAAAGCAGGGTATGATCGCACAGCAGTCTGCGCACAACGCATTTGAGGTTACATTTGATACGGAAGCAACCGCAAAGGCTGCGGTCGATGAGACTTCCAAGTACTTTACATCCGCATCCGCGGACGTAACCGAGAAGGAAGATATCGTCAAGGTTTACAGGGTATTAAAGAATGCTTCCAACGAGAAGATCGGCGAGACCGCGGTCATCATCGGAAAGCTTTCCCAGAGAGGCGATGTTAAGAATGTGGTTGACGTGACCATGTTCGATGAGTTAGACCAGCAGACCGATTACATTATCCGCTACAAGGATAAGGAAGTTACCGTTACCACGACAAAGAATGTGGCGGCGAAGTTGAAGGTATCCGCGGGAAGCAGTGAGACACTCGGTGAGGATACGAGCAAAACAAATGTATCGCTCCGCATCTATGCGGCAGGTGCGAACGGCCAGGATGTTGACATCACGGATTGCAGGGATTATCTTGGCTGGAGGGCAAGCGTAACGCTTGAGGAGATCAGCAATACGCAGTACCATGTAGAGTATAATTTTGTAACAGACCCGCTGAATCCGGTCATCTACTTCTACACAAAGGATTCCAATATCGCGGTCAATGTAAAGGCGACCTTCAAGGATTACTTCAATGAGGAAAAGAAGGGGAATGAGCTGACGGATACCACTACGATCCGTCCGGGCAACCACAGCCTTGTCAGGGGCCAGATTATGGCTTGGGGTGTTGCGGACGATGGCAAGATGCACTGGGATTGGGATGCGTTTAATTCCAAAGAATTTGCGGCGGATGATCTTGGCAAGAAGCTGATCATTGACGCGGATGTTTATTACGGAAATGAGAAAGTGGATGTTACGAGCTGCTGTGATTCCAAGTTCACCTTCAAGACGGAGAATGAGGATAAGCTGATCGTGGATGAGGAGCACGGAAATCTGTTCCCGCCGAAGGAACCGAAGGACGGCATCGTAAATATCTACGTATACTACGATGAGATGTACATCGGTGTCTGCCCGGTCAAGGTTTGGGCAAAGAGGGAGTTCACGGGCTTCAGCGCATCGGTAGATTCCCAGAAATTGAGCTACAACCCGGGCGGGGATGTGGATGATGTGATTGTGCTGACCATGAATCCGGTGGATCAGCTGGGTGCTGCGTTTACCAGGGATATGACGCTTAGTTTTGAGGTTTATGGTAACAGCACCGTAAAGGATTATGTAGGATTCTACAATGGGAATGGGGAGGTTACGGAAAGTCCGGATCAGATCTGGGATGGTTCGTATCAGGTCAAGATCAAGGCAAAGAATCTTCCGGCAAACCAGTTGAGCAGCATCCGTGTCCTTTGTACTGCGACCTACAATGACGGGATTACAAAGAAGACCCTGACGGCAGCCGTGGCATTTTCCGCAAAGAATACGGCTGGTGCAGCGGTAAAGAACTATCAGCTTGTTGCAAAAAATGATATTGATATGAAACTTACCGGAAATGACTGGGAAAGCGGCAGGATCCAGGACAAGACGGTTACGATCAAGGCTTACAGTCTGGACCGCGACGGTTTTAAGATCGAGCATCTTGCGTTGACCGCAAAGAGCAGTGCCATTGCAAATACGGACATAAATCAGAATACCGTGATCATCAATCAGATGAATGATTATGTCGGCAGCCCGGATCTGGTTGCAAACGGGAAAGACCTTGATTTTGTGCCGGTAAGAGTTGTAAACGATGTCAAGGTAGTATCCGGCTCCGCGATTGACAGCCTTTCTTCTGCGACGAGAACTGCAGCAGTTGCCGCAGCGGATATCGAGGGCAGGCAGCTGATCCAGAAGATCAAGACCGGAAGCTATCAGGTATCCCTGTTTATCTCCGAGAATTCCGCGAAGCCTTCTTACAAGGCGGGCACTGTGATCAAAGTTAACGATACACAGCCGGCAGTTGCCTGGAATTGGGATCACCGCAGTGTAAGTGAGCCTGCGGCAACGGTAAGCGGCGTTGTGGATGCAGTCCGCGAAGCATTTACCTTTAAGAAGCTCAACGATGATAACACCGATGCTTACATCTCCGGAAATATCTATGTCGGGTATGTAAAGAAGAACAGGGATGGAAGCTATCCTACGGACAATGCAGGAAACTATACCGTTGTGCTGAGCGATGACTTCGTTGTTCAGGGCGATTATGTATCGGTAAAACAGGTTCGCTGCATCGTTACGTACAAGGAAACAATTGATGGTGTAACGAGCACGTACTACTATGAGATGATCATCCCGATCGATAAGTCGATCAAGGTTGGCGTGACCCAGTAAGCGGTCATGAAAGAGAACGGAAGAAATAGTTTTTTGATCCCCCTGGATTAAAAATATAGTGGACAAACGCCCCCGCCTTTCATGGCGGGGGCGTTTAAATTTACGCAGTAGTAAAGTTTGCGGATATAGCGGACGGCAGAAGGACAATATAGCTTTATGCAGCTTTGCAGTTTTACTAATTGCTTATTCCGCGCCCTCCATCAGCGCATTAAAATCCGGCAGTTCATCCAGCGTGATCACATAGTCATGATTGAAAATCGCGTTTAGGCTTTCTTTTGTATTCTTCTCTTTCAGATAACTCAATGTCCATGTCATGAACCAGGTCCAATTCGTCCCTTCTTCCTGCAGTTTGTCCGGGTCGGGGATGTTGTCGCACTCGTGCAGCGGAATCGGCATACCTTGTGCGGCATAGCCGGATACAAGCTTATACAGTGCTTTGCGCGTGCCGTTCGCGTAGCTGTCTGCGCCGCAGATATCCACGTACGCATCGCCCGGATACCAGTCCCTTTTGACCTGGCTGCTGTAGCCCAGTACCCAGATCAGATTGTTCAGACCGTGATGGTTTGTGTAGCGGTCATACATCAATTTCCAGAGGGTGATGAATTTTTCGCTGCCGCCCTTGCCCCACCAGAACCATTGCCCGTCAAATTCGTGGAACGGCCGCCAGAGGACGACCACACCCGCTTCCTGTAATTCCTTTAGTGCTTCGGCGGCAGTGTCCATCTGGACGATCATGGCATTGTAAAGCTCGCTTCCCTCGGTGAGCAGTTCGTCCATGTCAACGCTGCCCTTGCTGGATTCGTAGCCGATGCCGTCCGGCGGGGTACCCCAGTGCCAGCTGATCGTGACAAGGCCTTTCATGTCGTTGCCCCAGAAACTTGCGCGCTTGACAACACCGTCAAAATCGTCGTTGATAAAATCGAAGCCGCGCAGTGCCGGGTATTTGTCGGAAACTTTTTTGATGTACTGGATCTCGGCATTCGAGTTCTGGGCACCAACGGATTCCTCCACGCCGGAGATGATGCCCTGTCCTGTGACGCTGCACAGGTAATCATAAACAAGCTTCGTCTTTTCGGTGGCGTTCGGATTTGAGAGGTCGCGGATGTGCGTGATCTGGATGTCAGGGGTGTTTTCTTCTGCCGCATCGTCCCCACCGCCGTCCGCTGCGTCTTCGCCCGCCTCCCCGCTCCCTGCGGTATCTTTTTCATGGTCTGCGTTTCCTTTGGATTCATCCTCTCCTGCATTGTCCGCGATGGTCGGCGTGCCCTGCGCATCCGCTTCCCCCTTGCCGCATCCGGCAAAACCCGGCAGTGCCAGGGAAAGCGAGAGGAATATTGTAAATAATTTTTTCTTGTTCATAGATCAAAAACCTCCCGGATCGTGATAGCTCTATCATAACACAAAAACCGGTTTATTGAAATGTTTTTTCGAAAAAATGCGCCACGAAAACTTTTATAGTGGTAATCAGGGCGGGAAAATGTTATAATCAGGTAGGACGGGTTTTGATGTCAGGATCGTGATCGTGAGGAACATCCGCGGGGTTTATGCTGGCGGAATTTTTCGAGAAGGGCACACGGGGGATATCTTTCGCGTGCGCGTATGGCGGGGAGGATGTTCTGCCGTGAGGATAGCACGGCGGCAAAAAATCCGTGTATCATGGAGGTTTATGATGATGAAAGAAACGAATATATACACAAGAAACAGTACATTCCAGAAGTTTGAGGTGTTAAAGACAAACCGCAACAAACGATACCGTTACCGGGAATTTCTGGTGGAGGGTGTCCGCAGCCTTAACGAGGCAGTGAAAAACCGTTGGGAAATCCATTCTTTCCTGTACGATAAGACGAACCTTTCCGGCTGGGCGAAGGATATGATCGCGAATACCCGCACGGAAATGAATTACTGTCTGACATCGGAGCTGATGCGGGATTTGAGCGGAAAGGAAGATACATCGGAGCTGATGGCGGTGATCGGGATGCGCGGGGACAGCCTCGATGAGGTGCCATTGTCCGAAACACCGTTCCTCGTTTTGTTTGACCGCCCGTCCAACCGCGGAAACCTCGGCACGATGATTCGTTCCTGCGATGCGCTCGGCGCGGACATGCTGATCCTTACGGGGCACGCGGTCGATCTGTACGATCCGGATGTGGTCGTTTCGGCGATGGGATCGTTTTTTAATATGCCGGTGATACGGATGGAGGATAATGCAGGGCTATTTTCTTTCGCCGCGGATTTAAAGCGCAGATACCCCGGTTTTACAATACTCGGAACAACCGCGCACAAGGAAAAAACAATCTGGGAGGCAGATCTGACGGTTCCGCTGCTGATGATGATGGGAAATGAGACGATGGGATTAAATAAGGCATTCAAGGATGCCTGTGACGAGCTCTGTACCATCCCGATGGCAGAGAGCTCGTACGCGTCCTCGTTTAATGTAAGCTGCGCCGCGTCGATTTTGATGTATGAGGTGGTGAGGCAGCGGGGAGGGAGGGGATGAAGGATTTTATCCGGCTGACAGATCTGCATTCCGGTGATGTGGATCAGATTTTTCGGATTGCGGATGAAATGAAACAGGGAAAACGGAAAGGGGGACTGCGGGAGAAAAGCGCGGTCTTATTTTTCCCGGATTCGAGCCTGCGGACGCGGGTGACGTTTGAGAAGGGGATTTATCTGCAGGGAGGACAGTCCATCCGCTTTCCGGCGGAGGTGCTTGAGAAAAAAGAAGATCTGCGGGATGTATGCGGATATTTGGATCAGTGGGCGGATCTGGTGGTTGTAAGGCACAAGGATATCCGCGTGATTGAAACGATGGCAAAGTATCTTGATGCGCCTGTGGTCAACGCGATGACGGACTGTAACCATCCGTGCGAGGTGCTTTCGGATTTGTATGCCTTATCTAAGATGCGGGAGGATTTTCGGAAGGATAAATATCTGTTTTGCGGCAAGGCCGGGAATATCGGCTTTTCCTGGAAGGAGGCGGCGCAGGTATTGGGGCTTGACCTGACTCAGTGCTGCGGGAAAGGCTATGAGATGGAAGGGGTAAAGAACTGCCGCAATATTTGGGAAGCGGTTGTGGGCAAGGATGTTATCTGCACGGATTCCCTGCCTTCTTCGATGCTTCCTGATTTTAAGGACTGCCAAGTGACACTTGCGGCGATGCGGCTCGCGAATGAGGGGGCTGTGCTGAATCCCTGCCCGCCGTTTTACCGCGGGGAGGAAGTAACCGAAGAGGTGGTTGGTTCAAAGTATTTTGTCGGGTATGGATTTAAAGAAAGTTTGTTGTGGGTGCAGCAGGCGGTTGTGGCGTATTGTCTTGGAGAAGTGATGGGATGAGAACAGTGTATGCGCAAGGCGGGGGCTATTTCGATCCCGTAATTGACAACCGCTCCCAAAAGCGGTAAAATTATGTAAGGGGCTTGTCCCGGCAAATACCGGGCAGGTTTTAAACAGCATGGCCCTTGTACCGTGCCAGAAGGAATTTCCGGGAGGAAAGCGGATGGAGATTCCTCTGCAGGTTGTCGGTGCGGAAGGGCGAATGCGGAACTTAAATAAAAAGGAGATCAGGGACATGGCAAAGGTTGTTACAATGGGGGAAATTATGCTCCGTCTGTCCACACCGGGCAACGAAAAGTTTATCCAGGCGGATGAGTTTGATGTCTGCTACGGCGGCGGTGAGGCGAATGTTGCGGTATCGCTCGCGAATTACGGGCATGACACGGAGTTTGTGACAAAGGTTCCGAAGAACCCGATTGGGGAGTGTGCGGTGGCGGCATTGCGCAAGATGAACGTCGGGACAAAACATATCGCTCTCGGCGGGGAGAGGCTTGGGATTTATTTTCTTGAGACCGGTTCGGCGATGAGGGCATCCAATGTTGTGTATGACCGTGCGCACTCGTCAATCTCCACGGCGGTGGCGGCGGATTTTGATTTTGACGGGATTTTTAAAGATGTGGACTGGTTTCATTTTACGGGCATCACGCCGGCGGTTTCGGACGCGGCGGCGGAATTGACCGAGACTGCATTGAAGGCGGCAAAGAAGGCGGGGGTCAAGGTTTCCTGCGATTTGAATTTCCGCAAGAAACTCTGGAGTTCCGAGAAAGCGCAGAAGGTGATGACGAACCTGATGCAGTATGTGGATGTCTGCATCGGCAACGAGGAGGACGCGGAGAAGGTGCTTGGCTTTCAGCCGGGCAATACCGATGTGACGAGCGGTGACTTGGAGCTTGCCGGCTACCAGGATATTTTTAAGCAGATGGTGGCAAAATTTAATTTTGAGTATGTCATCAGCTCTCTGCGCGTCAGCCGTTCGGCATCCGACAACGGCTGGTCGGCGTGCATCTACAAGCGCGATACGCAGGAGTTCTACCATTCGCGCGAGTACCATATTGCGCCGATCGTGGACCGCGTGGGAGGCGGCGATTCGTTTGCGGCGGGCGTGATCTGCGGGATGCTTGACGGCAAGGACTTTAAAGAGGCGCTGGAGTTCGGTGTGGCGGCTTCGGCGCTAAAGCATACGATCCCGGGTGATTTCAACCTTGTGTCCCGTGCGGATGTGGAGAACCTTGCGGGCGGCGACGGATCCGGAAGGGTACAGCGCTGAAATGTGAAAGGGGCGCAAGAACGGGAAAAGAATTATGGAGGTGCCTTTTTCACAGGGGAGAGCAGGAGGGAGTCCGTGTGGGTCCATTCTCGTTCTTCCGGTGGGTTGCAATGGCTGCCCCGCGCGGTTTTTGATAATGGATATGGGCTTGGCTGCCGCGTTTTTTGCGGCATGGATGGCGGGAACGGTTTAGGATTTGCCGCAGGCAGGCGGCAGAAGAGGAGATTTTATCATGGAATTGAGGACGGCAGCATCCCCGAAGGATGTAAAGCATTATACGACGGGCAGACTCCGCGAAGAGTTTTTGATTGATGATCTTTTTGCCCCGGATGTGATCAAGCTGGTGTACAGCCATATTGACCGGATTATCACGGGATCGGCGGTTCCGGTGAATGGACCGATCGCACTTACGGCGGGGGATGAGCTGCGGGCGGAGTATTTTTTACAGCGCCGTGAGATGGGGATCATCAACATCGGCGGGGACGGCATAATCATGGTTGACGGGAAAGAATACCGGGTAAACTATAAGGAGGGCATGTACATCGGCATGGGGGCGAGGGATATTTCCTTTGCGAGTGCGGATAAAACAAATCCTGCGAAGTTTTATATCAATAGCGCACCGGCACACAAAACTTACCCGACCGTCCTGATTCGTCAGGACGGTGAGGCGGCAAAAGGAGTTGTCATCGTGAAGCCGGAAAACAAGGTGGAGCTCGGGTCGCTTGAGGAGTCGAACCACCGCGTGATCTGCAAATACATCCTGCCGGGGCAGGTGGAGAGCTGCCAGCTTGTGATGGGCATGACAAAGCTGATGCCGGGTTCGGTCTGGAACACGATGCCTTGTCATACGCATGACCGCCGCATGGAGGTGTATCTGTATTTCGATATGCCAAAGGACGCGCTTGTGTTCCACTATATGGGCGAGCCGGACGAGACAAGGCATATCATCATGCGCAACGAGCAGGCTGTGATCTCGCCGAGCTGGTCGATCCATGCAGGTTCCGGCACGCAGGCTTACACTTTTATCTGGGGGATGGTCGGTGAGAACCAGGAGTTCACGGACATGGACGGCTGTGCGATGGAGGATCTGCGCTAGGGTGGACGTATGTGGCAGCGTGTAAGATAATGCATTTCCGGCAGTATGGATACGGCGGAGCCTGGTTGTGGCGGAAGAGGGGAAAGAAGCTTTGGACGGTTTGCAAAGCTTTATTGCGGTGCAGCCCAAGCCGCCGGGAAGATAGGGATTTTGCCCTGTGTCCCGGGAGACGGACGAACAGGAAGGAGTGGGGAAACCAGAATGAGAGATTTTGTGATCACGGCGGATTCTAACTGCGATCTGCCGCAGGATTATGTGGATGCGAATGGGATTGGTATTATTCCGCATTACTATGACATTGACGGAGTGACTTACGGGGATGAGAAAAATCTGACACCGAAGGAATTTTACGACCTGATGCGCGGGGGGAAGATGCCGACCACGATGGCGAGCAACCCTGCCGTGATACGGGATACCTTTCAGGCATACGCGGATCAGGGGCTAGACGTGCTGCATTTTAGTTTCTCCTCGGCACTAAGCGGGGGGCACAGCAATGTGGCCTGCGGGGCGGAGGAAATCTGCGAGGAGAACCCGGGGATGAAGATCCGCGTAGTGGATACATTGAATGTGTCGCTTGGTGAGGGTATGGTGGTCATGAAGGCTGTCCGCATGAAGAAGGAGGGCAGGAGCCTCGATGAGATTGCGGATTGGGTTGAGGCGCACAAGCAGGAGTTTTGCGTATTTTTTGTGGTGGACGATCTGTTTCACCTGCACCGGGGCGGCAGGCTCTCGAAGACGACCGCGATCGTGGGCAGCGTGTTAAACATCAAGCCGGTACTGGTCGTGGACGCGGAGGGAAAGCTGGTGAACAGTGGAACTGCCCGCGGGCGTAAGAAGGCCTTGAATGTGATCATCGACCGCGCGGTTGCGAGCATGGGGGAGGAATATCTTGCGGATGACTGGGATCTGTGCGTGGTGCATGGGGATGCGCCGGAGGACGCGCGGATGGTTGCGGACGCACTGAAGGAAAAGACCGGAAAAAATGTGATGGTCAATACGGTAAGCCCAAGCATCGGGGCGCACGCGGGTCCGGCTGCACTCGGAATCCTCTGCATGGGCAAGAGCCGCGGATAAAGAAAAATCCGATGGGAACCGCTTTTACGGGGAACCGATAAAGAGTTTTTTAAAGCCCTGTCCGGCAAGGAGGAAGCCGGACAGGGCTTTTAAGGCATCCTTCCGGGTAGTTTCGAATAGACTGCGGCGTTGCGGGTTATATCAACAGGAAGAAAAATGTATTGCGGCGAAGAGGGGACAGGAATGTGATTTCCTGCAAATGTTTAGCTTAATAAGGGGGAAATGGTATGGCAGTGATCGGAATTGATCTTGGCACGACGAACAGCCTCGCGGCAGTCTGGCAGGGCGGACAGGTTTGCCTGATTCCGGATAAAACCGGAAACTATATTACGCCGAGCATTGTGGCGGTTGATGCGGACGGAAATATTATGACAGGATATGCCGCGAGAGAGGAGGAACTGCTCGCGCCGGACCGCTGCGCATCCAATTTCAAGCGCTTTATGGGGACGGAAAAGCGCTATTGCTTGGCGGGGCATGAATTTCGTCCGGAGGAGCTTTCTGCCCTGGTGCTGAAAAAAATGAAAGAGGGGGCGGAGGCATTTTTGGGCGAGGAGGTCACGGAGGCGGTCATCAGTGTTCCGGCGTATTTTAACAGTGACCAGAGGTATGCGACAAAGCTTGCGGCGCAGCTTGCCGGGCTTGCGTGCGAGCGGATCGTCAATGAGCCGTCCGCCGCCGCACTGACCGTGCGGCAGGAGGAGCTTTCCGCAAAGGGGCAGGAGGGGGAAGCGGCTTTTTACACTATGGATTCCGGGGAAGCATCCGAGCAATGCCTTCTGGTATTTGACTTTGGGGGAGGGACGCTGGATGTTTCCATTGTCGACTGCTTTGAAAACATTGTGGAGATCACGGCAATCGCCGGGGACAACCACCTGGGCGGTACGGATTTTGACGAGGTGATCGCGGCGGCATTCTGTGCGGAGAACGGGATGGAGTGGGAGACCTTGGACCGGAAGGAGAAGACGGCGCTTATGTTTGAGGGCAGGCGCTGCAAGGAGACGCTTTCCTCGCAGGAAGCGGTTACCATGCAGTATCAGCGGGATGGGAAATGCCTTGGGATGGAGCTGACTTCGGAGAAGATTTTTTCACTTGCGCCGGGATTGTTCCGCCGGATAAAGAATACCATTTCGCGGGCGCTCTCGGATGCCGGGCTGGGTATTTCGGATATCTCGCAAGTGCTGCTTGCCGGGGGCTCGTCCCGTATGCCGGCGGTGCAGATGTTTTTAAGCCGTCTGTTTGGACGGGGGATCACCGCAGGGGTGGAACCGGATTTTTTAGTCGCGCGGGGGATTGGGATCTACGCAGGGATCAAGGAGCGGCAGGAAGAAGTAAAGGATATTCTCATGACGGATGTGTGTCCGTTTTCGCTTGGGCTGCGGGTGCAGGGGGATTTGGCGGACGGGGAGGGCAAGATGTGCATGATGATCGAGCGCAACAATATCCTGCCATGCCGTGTGACGAAGTATTTTGTCACGGCATCGGAGTTTCAGGAGGAAATCCGCCTTATGGTTTATCTGGGGGAGAGCTATCACCCCGAACAAAATCTAAAGATCGGCGAGCTCTGTTTTCCGGTTCCGAAAGCACCAGCGGGAAAAGAGGGTGTTTATGTGACCTTTACGTACAATATCAACGGGATTTTGGAGGTTTTTGCGGCGAGCAGTTCGACCGGTCAGGAGAAGAGTGCCGCATTTGTCAGCGGGCGGGGGCAGTTCTCGCCGGAACAGCTCTTGCAAAAACAGGATTGGATCCAGGCACAGCAGCATCTTTTGCAGGAAGAAGAGGAGAGGAAGGCGATCCTTTCGATGGCGGACCGGCTGTTTGCGGAGACATCGGGGGCGGCAAGGGAGTATGTGGAGCAGGTGATACAGTATTACAATCACGCATGGAAAAGTAAATCGCTAATCCGGATCCGGAAGGCAGGGAAAGCGGTGCTGCAATCGCTGCTGGCGGTGGATATGCGGCTGCGGCAGTCCATGTTTGATGAGGGGATGTTCGAGGAGGCGTTTTTGTGGGAGGATGGGGCGGAGGAATAGGCGAAGCCTGTTTTGTATCCGGCCATGATAAAACGGAACATATCCCGGCTGTGCCGGCGGTTATAGCGTGCGGATAGTGCCAGCGGTTCCCTGCTGCGCCGGATTATCATTTTTTTGATTTTCTACATAGCAGCGATAGTAATACATATTCCGGCACGCTGTGTTTAAAAAGTCCTCGTTATAGCCGGTTCTGCCCAGACAGACCGGGAAAGCAGCGGCTTCAAATTTCCACGAGATCAGGTCATAAAAGACCTGGTGGGACAGGCGGCACACCAGATTTTCTTTTTTGCGGTAGAGGAGCACCTCGTTTTCCAAAAAGCAGAAAGCGTCGCCGGGTACGGCTTCTTTTTCGCGTTTTTGCGTGACAAGAAGGAAGTTAAAATGGGTCATGGCGTTGGTAATTCTGGTCAGGAAATCGAGTCCGGAAGAATCAAAGGTCAGATTCCCGAAAATTTTTTCGACTTCTTGGATGCCTGCCGGTGCGGCTTTCTCAATTATGTGCAACAGGTCAAGCTTTCCCTGGCTCAGGGAAGGAAGAGGAAAGATTTTTCTGAAATATTCCTCCTCAATATGCGCACTTTCCCAGACGAGTTCCCGCTGATAACGCTTTTCATATTCCGGGAAATAGTATTCCGTGGACAGATAGCGGGTGCCCTTCGCCTCAAATGGCGTGCTGCCTTCAAAGCATGTCCGCAGCATTTTCCAAGTGTCGTAATGCATCTGGCAGGGAACGGAGGAAAAGCCGTTGCGGCGGGGGAAGAGCCATTCCTGAAAGGCTTTCAGGAGGGTGGGGCGGCATACGATCTTTTTCCAGTCTTTTCTCGTAAGGTAACAGTCTTTGATGCGCCCAAGGCGGATGGCAAGCGGCAGATAGCCGGCGTTGTAGATGTAATTTTCCTCAATGTGGTTATCCAGAAGGTTTATGAAATCCCTGGCAAATTCCCTGCGGAGACGGCAAAGCTGGAAAAAGTCTTCCCGCTTTTTTGCAAATTGCGCGCAAAGGCTGCCGCCGGGACAATCGGCCAGGCGGTCATAGATAAATTCTTTCCAGGGGATTTCCTCATCAAGGAGCAGCTGTGCGGCGGCTTCGGAAAGTGTAAGGGAATCTTTTGGGGCAGTGTCTGTGCAGATGTCCGCTTTTTGGCTGATGGAAACCGGATGGGCGGAGGGCATAAAACGGGCGTATACTTTCTGGCAGAACAACACAATGCGCGCGGCTTCCCGGCAGTCCGGCCATAATCCAAGATCCTTTTGGTATTCCGCGTGCTTTGGATGGAGGCGGAGGAGGTTTATGATTTCTGCAGCCGGGGAACTTTCGGTGGGTTCCGCTGCGGATTTTTCCCCGGAAGAAAAGAAGCCGTAGGCCATGCACAGCGCGAAGTAAAGTTCCTGCCGGATTCCGTCGCGCAGGTTTAGGGCTTCCTCGGAAAGGAATTGATATAATTCGCAAAGAAAAGAGGGAGTATACTGTACCCGATAAAAATCAGGGTGGCATACGATGCAGGTCCAGTCCAATGTTTTCCAGCTGCCCCAAGGGATGCCGAGAAATTTCCTATCATCGGGCACGAAATCCATGATTTCAGAGCTTGTCTGCAATTGGGCTTGGTCCGTGATCCCCTGCTCCGTATTGGTAATGCGAAGCAATACGGCGTTCATTTCAGGAGATATTTCATCGTAGCGGCATCGGTAATAGAGCAGCTGCGTCAGGTCGCTGCAGTTTTGGACGGAAAAATCCGTGCCGAGCAGCTGGTCGAGGAGAGCGCCGGTTGTGGACGCATTTGTATCTGTGCTTTTTTCCTGACCAGGGAAAGATAGATTGGTGTCCGTATTTTTTTGCGGCTTGGAGAAGGAGGAATCTGCGGCAGTGTCATTTTCCGGCTCAGATGAGGCGGAGTTTGTTCCAATGCCTTTTTCTGCGCCGGAGGGCATGGAAGCCCCGCTCCTTTTTGCCATTGATTGGGCAGGGGCGGTGCCAAGATCCCCCCGGACGGAAGAAGCAGACGTTTCGGATCGATTAGGATTTTCCGTATCCGCTGCCTCTGCATTCCCTGTGCCTGCCGCTGCAAGTGCGGTTTTATAGGCAGCATGAAGGCGTGAAAAATTTTCCGGATCTGTCTCAACATGGTATATTTTACTTAACTTTGCATAAGCGCGGCGGATTTCAGCACGGCCTGCGCCTTCCGCCAATCCCAATATCTGAAACGCATTTTGCATTTTACATAAATCCTGTATTTTGTCCTGTGATTCCATCCACAACACCTCCAAGGGAATAATATCTTAGCTGAAATTATAGAGGATGTCACATTTTTTTGCAATATGGAAAGTGTAATCCGATCCTTTCCTTTTTCCGTATTCCGGTGAATCCATGGCAAAAACCGGAAATTTTAGAAATTTCATAATATATTTCTTGAAATATTCGCGTGGAAACGATATACTATGAAGAGCGTGTCTTTTTCCGGCAGGATTTTTTTCTGCCGGTTTGTAGGATTTGGTATCCATATGGGAGCCTTGTTGTTTTCGATGCTTTATTGGGGGAAACATGGGGAATGCCGGAAATCTGGGAAGGGTTGCACGCGGAACTAAATTTTAGGAAGGATTTCTTTCCATGTATAAGCTGATTTGTAAGGACGGAAATGCAAAGCGCGGAGAATTTACGACAGTGCACGGTGTGATCCAGACACCGGTTTTTATGAATGTCGGGACGGTGGGCGCGATTAAGGGAGCCGTTTCCACGATGGATCTGAAGGAGATCGGGACGCAGGTGGAGCTGTCAAACACTTACCATCTCCATGTGCGGCCGGGCGATGAGGTGGTCAAAAAGCTTGGCGGCCTGCACAAATTTATGGTGTGGGACAAGCCGATCCTGACGGATTCCGGCGGATTTCAGGTCTTTTCGCTCGCGGGTCTGAGAAAAATTAAAGAGGAGGGTGTCTACTTTAATTCCCATGTGGACGGGCGCAAGATTTTTATGGGACCGGAGGAAAGTATGCGCATCCAGTCCAATCTTGCCTCGACGATCGCAATGGCGTTTGACGAATGTGCGCCCCATCCGTGTACGAGGGAATATATGGAAAACTCCGTTGCCCGCACGACGCGCTGGCTTGCCCGCTGCAAGGCCGAGATGGCGCGCTTAAACAGCCTTGAGGATACGATTAACAAAAAGCAAATGCTGTTTGGGATCAATCAGGGCGGTACGTTTGAGGATATCCGGATTGAGCACGCAAAGCGAATTTCGGAGTTTGGGCTTGACGGATATGCGCTCGGGGGACTTGCGGTCGGGGAGCCGCACGAGGAGATGTACGATATTATCGAGAAGACGGTTCCGCATCTGCCGCAGGATAAGCCGGTTTATCTGATGGGCGTGGGCACGCCGGCGAACATCCTTGAGGCGGTGGAGCGCGGCGTGGATTTCTTCGACTGTGTGTATCCGGCGAGAAATGGCAGGCACGGTCATGCCTACACGAACCACGGCAAGATGAACCTGCTAAACGCGAAATATGAGCTGGATTCCGAGCCGATCGAGCCGGGCTGTAACTGTCCGGCATGCCGCCACTACAGCAGGGCGTACATCCGCCATCTGCTCAAGGCGAAAGAAATGCTGGGACTTCGGTTGCTTGTGACACACAATCTCTACTTTTATAACAAGATGATGGAGGAGATACGGCAGGCGATCGAGGAGGGCGGATATGCGCAGTACAAAAAGAAAAAGCTTGCAGGGTTTGCGGAGGGCGAAGATGCGTGATACGCATCGGGACACGGGTTGTTAAAATGTGCCAAAAGCCCTTGGAAGAGATTTATGATATCAATTAATTTATCAGGTCACAGATGACCGGAATGGAGGATTGTTATGAATTTATTGTTTTTAGCGGATGGTGCGGCGGGTGCTGCGGATGCAGGTACAACGGCGGCACCGGGGATGTCGATTGTCTCGATGGTGATTTATCTTGTGATCATCGGCGCGGTATTTTATTTTCTTTTGATCCGCCCGCAAAAGAAGCAGCAAAAGCAGTTGGATGCGCTTGTCAATTCCCTCGAGATCGGTGACAGCGTGCTGACGACGGCGGGCTTTTACGGCGTGGTCATTGATGTGATGGAGGAAGTTATTGTTGTGGAATTTGGCAATAACAAGAATTGCCGCATCCCGATGAAGAAAACTGCGGTGGTCGAGGTGGAAAAGCCGGAGGGGGCTGCACCTGCAGAGACGAAGGAGACAAAAGGGGCGAAGAACGAGAAGTAAGCAGCGGGTTGTGCTTGGATTTGGAATGTTTTCTATTCATTCCGGAACAGAAATGGAAAATCCCATATGGCAGGAGGGGAAGATGGCCTGCGGTATGGGATTTTTTTTGTATAAAAAGCAGTTAAAACATATAAAAACAGTTTACAGACCATAAAAACATGGTATAATGTTTTCAAGGCATTATATCAACGCAGATCTGTTTCCGGCTCTAGGAGCCGCACGGCATGTGTGGGTTAGCTATTTTGCCAAAACAATTTGACAAGGGGAAAATTTTTATGAATTTAAAGGCGGAGGATGTATTCCGGCCTGGTGCATTTCCGGAATATACTTATATTTCAAGAAAATCGCAATTTTCTGATTTGTCATATGAATTTCGTTTAAATCAGGCAATTCGCGTGTCCGGTTTTTTGACTTCCTTAGTTGGACCGTCTAAAATGGGAAAAACAATTTTATGCGAAAAGGTAATTGGGTTTGGTCGAATCGTAGAGATATCGGGGGCGGATTTTGGTGCGGATACCGATTTCTGGAAGCTTGTAGCGACAAAAGTTGGACTTTCCTATGAGGGTCAGGTGATTTCCGGCAAAACAGTTTATGATACTTGTGATGAATATGCCATGAAGGAAAATTATTTATTGACGAAAGATAAAATCATTGATTACTATAAAGAGAACGATCTGGTACTGGTGATAGATGATTTTCATTATGCGCCGGAAGGAAAGAGACTGGTGGTCGCCCAGCAATTAAAAGACGCAATACGCCGTGGCTTCAAGGCGATTGTTGTTTCGCTGCCGCATAGGGCGGATGAGGCAATACGGCAAAATGCAGATTTGTCCGGAAGGTTGAGTTTGATCAATATGGAACCTTGGGAAGTAGACGATTTAAAAGAGATTGCAAAACTGGGCTTCGGGAAATTGGGAATTGTGATTGAGGATTCCGTGGCGGAAAGAATTGCGGTGGAAAGTTTGTCTTCTCCGCAGCTGATGCAGTATATTTGTTTAAATATTTGTACGTTGCTTGAGATGATGGGAGATAAAAACCAAAGGGTCAGGCTGGAAATGCTTGAAAAGGCATATCATTATACAACGGCGAATTTTGAATACGGGGATGTGGTCAGCCTGATGCGAAAGGGACCTAACACAAGGGGGAAAAAAAGGATCAGTTTCCGTGCAAGAGACGGAAAGGAGTATGATCTGTATGAGCTGCTTGTAAAATCAATCGCAGAAAATCCTCCGCTCATGAAATTGGATTATGAAACGATAAAAAAGCGCTTGCATGAAATGATAGCGGACGGTTGCAAAAGACCGGAGCAGCGAGCCATCAAGGAGAGTCTAAATAAGCTTCAGGAATTATTGAATGAGAGGGAAGATATTTTTAAGGTGGTGGATTGGAAGGAAGGGACACTTTATATTGTAGACCCACTATTTTTGTTTTATCTGAGATGGGGGGGGGGGAGACATGTTTCGCAGTGGTGTTGATACCATCCAGAATATAGTGGAGCGGTTTCGGAAGGCGGAAGACCAGTATGATTTCGGTCAAGGGGTTAAAGAATTGCGGGAATTGCTAATGCAGATCGGAGTTTCAGGGGGATCTTTGCTTGAATTGGAGCAAAGGGCATATTATCTTGAAAATCATTACTCAGATAGGGACACGAAACAGAAGATGCTGGAAGCGAAGGAAAGAGTGCTTGCATACGTAGATCAGCTGATGAGTGCAGATATGGCAGAGATGTCATTGTTGACAAAAGTTTTGGATAATTTCTACTTTTTTCTGGAAGCATTGTTCGAACGTAAACCTCATAGGAAGGGTACAATACAGAAAACACAATTGGATAAACTCAAAATAATAAATGAATATGATGTACAATATTTGTTGTATGCTTATTTAAAACCAATTTATCCGGAAGCGAGGGCGGAGGTATCAGAGGATACCGGCTATCATTCCGTGCGGGTAGATATCGTTATAAATAAGGATTGTGTGATAGAGGTAAAATGTACCAGACAAGGGTTGAACGTGAATAAGCTCTTGGAGGAAATCGAAGCAGATATGGTACACTATGGTGCAAAAGAGATTTATTTTTTTATTTATGATAAAGAAAAACGGATCGATAACCCTCTTGCGTTTAAGAGATCAAACGAAAACAAGATACAAAATAAAAAGATACATATTATTGTCCATCAGCCCAAAATCTTGTAAGCGGCAGGGGGGGCATTTACCCCCTCGCCTCCTCCAACGCCTCCAGCATTGTATATGGAATCCTCAAATTCCCCCGCCCGACCCCAATCTCAATATCCGGCTTATTTGCGCCGTGGAAATCCGACCCGCCCGTCATCAGCAGGTGGTACCGTGCGGCGAGTTTGCGCACAAAGGCCTCATCGGTGCCGGTATTTCTGGAATAGACTGCTTCGATCCCCATAAGCCCTTCGTTTTTTAGCTTTTCCACCAATTCCCGCACACCATCCGAATCCATATGGTAGAGCAGAGGGTGTGCAAGTACGGGGATGCCGCCTGCCGTGCGGATCAAGCGGATGGCATCGGCTGGCTGCATATACTCGCGGCGCACATAGTAGGGGGTGTTGCTGTCCAGATATTTTCGGAATGCTTCTTCCCTTGTTTTTACATAACCTTTTGCGAGCAAGTGACGCGCAAAATGGGCGCGGGTGATGACGGTGCGGTCCGTGCCAAAGAGCAGGTCATCCAACGAGATTTCAAGCCCCGCTGTCCGGAGGTTTTTCACCATTTTTTCGTTGCGGGCATCCCGCGAATCAACCGCCGCAGAAAGTGCGGTTTTCAGTGCCGTGTCCTCCGGGTTGATCAGAAGTCCTAAAATATGGATGTCGCGGTTTTTGTAGTCGGCGGAGATTTCAACACCCGGTACAATGCGCAGCGGCCTGCCTTCCACGGGAAGCTTTTCTGCCGCGGCGCTCGCTTCGGCGATGCCATCCACACAGTCGTGGTCGGTCAGGGCAATGGCGCAAAGTCCGTGCGCGGCGGCATGCGCGGCAACTTGGGCGGGGCTTAGGGTTCCGTCGGATTTGTTAGAATGTACATGCAGGTCGATATATTGCATAAAAGCCTCCTTTTTTACTTGCCGGATTTTGCGGAACCACACAGAATTCCTCTGGTTTTCCTATGCATACATGCCATAGGTTTGTCATATATTTCAATGGGATTTGTTTTTGGAAACATGCCAAGTATAACACATTTTAAAGAAAAGGGGAACAGGTATGGAAAAAAATATGGCCGGTGGGCTGCAGGCAATGCACTTTGTGAAAGCATTTATCATGTCGGTGCTGATCACGGCGCTGTTATTGTTTGTCTGTGCGTTCCTGCTGCTCAAAACTGGGATGGAGGAAAAAACACTCGGTATCCTGCTCGCAGCGGTCGATGCGCTCGGCGTGTTTGTCGGGGGGGTGTATCTTGGGAAAAAATCAGGCAGGCAAAAATTTTTATGGGGATTGATCTTTGGGATTTTATATTTTTTGGTTTACCTCCTGCTTTCCTTCCTCATCAACGGACCGGCTCTCTCGGTGGCGGGGGCGGTCAAGTCTTTTGTCGTGATGGCAGTGGGGGGGATGGTCGGAGGGATGGTGAGTTAGCCTTGCGGCAGGAGATTGGAAATTATTGGTAACATGCCGTCAGCATTAAACGCCATGGCTCTTTATAAATCTATATGCGCGCCATAAAAAAGGAGGAGCTATCCGGCTCCTCCTTTTGCATATCTTTGGCTTATTTACTTAACGGCAGTGCTTCCGGCAGTGCAGTCGGGGAAGGTGTCAAAGTGACAGCGTCCGTTTCTGCCGGACTTTCGTTGGCTTCGCCATCTGGTTCGGGGTTCGTCTCGTCTTCTTCCGAGGAGCCAAACAGCTGATCGTATGTATCCTGATCTACTACAGTAACCTTGCAAAAATCAAGTTTTCCGTTTTCAATAATGGCAAATACGTACGTATCGCCCTCCGCTTTCGCGGTGATCTTGCCAGTGCTTGACACTGTGGCGATCTCCGTGTCGGAGGAGTAGAATTTTACTGCCTCGGTTGTATTGTAGGGAAGCAGGATCGTCTTTAATGTCGTGCGTTTCCCGACCGCTAAGACGACTTCGGATTTCGTCCATTTTACGCTGATGGCAGGAGGTCCGACCGTAACCTCACAGGTCAGGGTAGCAACCGTTTTCAGCCCTTCCTTCACGGTGACCGTGATGGTGGCGGTGCCGTTTGCGATGCCGCACACAACACCGTCCTCATCCACCGAGGCAATCTCCGGATCGCTCGATTTAAAGGAGGCTTTCTGGTTCCCTGAAAGGTTGTATACCTTCAGCGTGTACTTGGTATCCTTGACTAAAGCTTTCGTCTTGACATTCAGCTTAATCTCAGCCTGCGTTTCCGCCTGTGGCTCGGTGGATTCCGGAATTTCTTTGGAAAATGCAGTTTCCACGGGGCTGTTTGCCGAAAACAGAGCAAAGAAAAATACAAAACCGAGGACAATGATACATTTTTTACAAAAAGTTTTCATTGCGATGCCTCCTGATCAGATTTCTTTGCGTCACATCCGCTTGTATTTTACCATATGTTTATGTCAGAAGGATGGCAAAAGCGGGAAAAATCGGTGACGGAGGATGTTTATATTGTATGTTTGTGGATTTTGTGGTAATATTTGAATATCAGAAGCCAATTTCAGTTCAGGAATATAAATCTATGGTTGAGGGGGGCGGACAGGTGAAGGATGGTGAATTGAAGAACCGCAGGATACTCATAAAAAACTTGGAGGATGACACGGTGATCGCGGATACCGTCATCCTCCGCTTTAACAGTGTCTCAAAGTCCGTGATGATCAGTGCCGACAGCCTTCCGGAAAAAAAATCTTACAATATTTCGGCGATGATCTTTATGGATCAGCGGCTGTTTGAATTCTGTGGCACGATCCGCGGAGCAGCGGTAGAAAACGAGGTCGAGGTGTTTCTGGGAAAAAGCAAGACAAAAGAAAGCCGTACCAGAACCAGATACCCGATCTCTTTAGAAGGGAATATCAAAGGGGTCTACATTGACGCAAAGGAAGTCTCATTACATAAAAGTATCCATATCAAGACGATCAATATGAGCGCGAGCGGGGTTTTGCTGCAGGCGGACGTGGGGTGCTTTGATATCGGGGAGATTTTTTCCCTGGTGCTTGAAATACAGGAGGGAGTGTTGGAAATGCAGTGCGAGGTCGTGCGGATTCAGGGGGGCGGCAATACCCCGCAGGACGAGGGAGTGCAGGCTGGGTCTTTGCGGGAGGAATATGGATGCCGGATACGGGAAACACGTTTTGATCTGGGAAAGGGGAAGGCGTGAGATGGATACTGAAAAAGATTCCCCGAAAATGAGGATATTCCCGGTGGAATACCTGTGGGACGGGTATGTCCTGAACAATGATATTTTTAACCATACGGGGGCTGTCAAGCTTCTCGCAAAGGGGGAAAAAATAGAAAAATCCCGTCTGGACAAGCTGATGCGCTTTTCCGGGAACGACAAGCATATCATGGTATATGACGAAACTTACCGCGATCTTATGGCGAATGAGAAAGTGCCGCTTTTCGTCCGCCAGAAGATGACGGAACAATATTCCGGATATGCCGCATTACAGCAGAATGTCGGCAGCCTTTTCCATAAGCCCGATTTTGACTCTTGGCTGGACAGGGAGCAGATGGAGCCCTTGGCGGAGGAGATCACGGGAAAAGTGGTCAATTTTGACCCGCTGACGATACTGTCATGTATCAGTTTCCCACGCCCGATGGATGAGGGGCTGCAGCGCCATTCGCTAAACGTGGCGCTCTTAAACGCGATGCAGGCGGAGTGGCTCGGGCTTGGGGCGGACGATATCAAGCTGTTCACGTTAGCCGGGCTTTTGCATGACATCGGCAAGACGATGATACCGGAGGAGATCTTAAACGCCCCGCGCAGGCTGACGGCGGAGGAACTGGCGGTCATGCGGGAACATCCGGTATATTCGGACCGGCTGCTTTGCGGGAAGTTTGATGAAAATGTCCGGTTCGCGGCGCGCCACCATCACGAAAAACTGGATGGCACAGGTTACCCGGACGGCATATCCGGTGAGGGGATCGGTCTGTGCGCGCGGGTTACGGCAATTTCGGACATCTACGATGCGATGGTGTCCGCGCGCAGCTACAAAGATTCCAGACTGCCGTTAAATGTCCTGAACATGTTTTATGAGGAGGAGTTCGACGGGCTGGACCGGCGGCTTGTCATGCTGTTTTTGAAAAATATGCGCTTGAAATACACGAACCGGGAAGTCGTTATGTCCAACGGGGAAAAGGGAACCATACGCTATATTCCTTTGAATGACGCGGGACATCCGATCATACAGCAAAACGGGATCGTACGGCAGGCGGACGAGGAATGGTACTGCCGGGAGATGGTGGCGCTTTATCCGTAGGGGCGCATGCCTTGCCCGGCTGTGTTTTCCGCACATGCGGGATAAATCCGAAAAAATTGTGAAATGGCTTGTCATAACGGAGTTTCATGAATATAATAAAGCTGTCATTGGAATACTTTTTTCGTAAAGAAAGATGCGGCGGCAGCTGTTTTGGTTTTTTAGGGAAGCCGGGGCAGCCGGATTTCCCGCCCGGAATAAGGAGGAATGTGATGCAATACATACTGATTGCTGACGATAACCCGGATATCACGGATGTTTTATCTGAATACGCCAAGAAGGAGGGATATGAGCCGCTGATTGCCGCGGACGGCGAGGAGGCGATGCAGCTTTTCGGGAAGCATGCGCCGGCGGTTGTCCTTCTTGACGTGATGATGCCGAAGATGGATGGCTATGCGGTCTGCCGCGAAATCCGCAAGACTTCGGATGTGCCGGTGATCCTGATCACGGCGCGGGGGGAAGATTTTGAGAAGATCATGGGACTTGACATCGGGGCGGATGATTATATCGTAAAGCCGTTCAGCCCGAGTGAGGTCATGGCCCGTGTGCGCGCCGTCCTGCGCCGCATGGTGAAAAAGCCTCAGGAGAGTACCTCAAAGAATGTCCTGGTCGTGGCAAACCTGATGATCAATTTGGACGAGTACGCATTGAGCATTGACGGGCAGAGGATGACGATGACGAAGAAGGAGATCGAGACGATGTGGACGCTCGCGAGCAATCCGAACAAAGTGTTCACGCGGGACAACCTGCTCGACAGTCTCTGGGGTTACGATTATTACGGGGATACCCGGACCGTCGATTCGCATATCAAGCGCCTGCGCGCGAAGCTGGATGCGGTGGAGCATCCGGCATGGTCCATCCAGACCGTATGGGGTGTCGGCTACAAATTTGAGGTTGAGGGATAAGTCTGTCCGGAAGCGGGAAAATGTGAGGCACAGCGATGGGGACAAACAAAAAGAAGCGCAAAATCGGCAGAAATCTGCTGTTTTTAAAAACATATTTATATTTTACGATTTTGGTGATCCTCATGGCTGCCATAATCAGCGTTATTTTTCTGAATACGTACCGGCATACAACGCGCAGGCAGTACCGGCTGCAGCTCGAGGAGCGGGCGGACAGCCTCTCGGCGCGTTTTCAGGAATTTATCGCGAATGAGGACTATGTGAGCTGTCTGAGTTACTTGGAAATCATGACGGAAAACGGTGATTATGAAGTGTGGTCGATCGCAAATCCCTACGCCAGTGAGCCGATGAACCGGGCGATGACGACAATCGAGTTTTCGGATGTGAGCCAGGAGGATTACACAAACCTGATTTATTCGGCGTTTTTGGGGAAGGAGCGCTTTCTTACGAGCTACAGCGAGATACATGGCTGTACCATGATGTCTGCGGGTGTGCCGCTCATCGGCAACAATGGGGAAATATGCGGGGCATTGCTGATCAATATTTCAATGGAGACGCAGGACAAGGCGATTGACAGCGGGAAAGATATGATTCTGTACAGCATCCTTGCCGCACTTGTCGTCTCGTTTGTCGTGGCATTCGTATTTGCAAGGAATCTTTCCCATCCGGTGCTCACGATGCGCGACACCGCGCGGATGCTCTCGAAAGGGGAATACGGTGAGAAGACCGGCATCCGGCGCAGGGACGAGATTGGGGAGCTGGCTCGCACGATTGATTCCCTGGCGGAAAAACTTGCGAAAAACGAGGAGGTGCGCAAGAACCTTGACCAGATGCGCATGGATTTTTTTGCGAATGTCTCCCATGAGCTGCGCACGCCAATCACGGTGATGCGGGCGTATACGGAGACGCTCGTGGACGGCGTGGTGACCGACGAGGAAAAGGTGCGGCAGTATTATGAGCGCATGCTTTTGGAATGCAAGCGCATGGAACGTCTTGTGGGCGACCTTCTGCTGCTGTCCAAAATGCAGAATCCGGATTTTATGGTGGAGAAGGAACCGGTCAACCTGATGGAGATTTTCCGGGAGCTGAAGCGCAGCGCCGGGGCGATTGCGGCGGAAAAGGGAATCCATATCAAGCTTGTGCATGAAAAGGAAATTTACATGATGGAGGGAGATTATGACCGGCTGCGCCAGATGTTTCTTGTGATTTTTGACAACGCGGTGAAATTCTCCCCGGAAGATTCGACGGTTTACGTAACTTTCTCGGAATTTGAAAGGAGGGGGCAGACGCGCGTGCGCATTTCGATCCGGGATGAGGGGATAGGGATATCCAAGGAAGAGCTGCCAAATATCTTTGAAAAGTTTTATAAGTCGAAACTCCGCCAGAACGCGAAGGGAACAGGGCTTGGGCTTGCGATCGCAAGACAGATCGCCTTAAAGCATGGGAGTGATATCCTGGTGAACAGTGAAGTCGGGAAGGGAACGGAGTTTGTATTTGAGTTTGGGGTACTGGAACAAAAGCCGTAACCGCCGTTTGCCGGATACCGTTTTTGGTTTTGCGCGGCGCGCTTTGGTTCATGCTGTTCTGCATATTCGGCTGGAAAGCGATGCCGGGGATAAGTTGGTCGAATAAAAGCGAAAGTATATAATAAATCTGCATTTTAGTAAATTTGGACAAAGATACCAAAAAATCACTGAAAAAATCCAAAAAACTCCTTGATTATTTGTGCAATTCGGGGTATAATAAGGCTATCCTGAGATGTACGATAGCTCTTGTAGTTTTGAACCTACAGTACTTTAAAAGGGATTCCTACATTGTTGAGTGGATGTCAGGCCTCCGAATGTGCAGTGGAAGACAGCAAGCTCAATTGCGGTTACCCACCTAGCTTTGGCTAGGAGTCAAAACACAGGAGTCGGCATTTTGGGGCTTATACACAAAAAGAAACCGGAAGGTTTAGTTTTGGGGCGGAGCCGTCAGGCTCCGCTTTTTTTGATATAGGCAGGGGATTTTGTTATTGGTAAATCTGGCGGCTGCGGGCAGATTGGTTGTTTGCAAAATGCTTTAAAAAGAATCCATCCTGCTGTTTTTGGAAATGAAGGGACGCACCGAAAATCTGATCTGGGAGAGTGGTTTATAATGGGATATCGCTATGAGACTCATTTGCATTCAAAAGAAGTCAGTGCCTGCGGGCAGACGCGCGCGAGGGACTACATAAAATTTTACATGGAGCGCGGCTATGACGGTATTATATTTACCGATCATTTTTTTAACGGAAACTGCGGCGTGCCGCGCGAACTGGCTTGGGAGGAACGCATTGATGCCTTTTGCCGTGGGTATGAATTGGCGAAGGAGGAGGGCGATAAGTTCGGCTTTGCGGTATTCTTTGGATGGGAATTTAACTTCGAGGGGGACGAGTACCTGACCTACGGTCCGGACAAGGCATGGTTAAAAGCGCACCCGGAGATTATGGGGGATACGCGGGAGGGCTATTACCGGCGGATCCATGAGGCGGGCGGTCTGGTGGTACAGGCACACCCGTACCGGGAACGGGGGTATTTGAATGCTGTGCGCCTAAACCCTTACTATGTCGATGCGGTGGAATACATCAATATCGGGAATGAGCCGTATATGGATGAATTGGTTCCGGATTACGCCGGGAAATATGGCCTGCCGCTTGTCGGCGGGACGGACATGCACAACATCGAATGGGGGCAGACACCTTCCGGCATTGAAACGGAGCAAAAACTTAGCTGTATTGGGGATTATGTGAGGCTGGTGCGTTCGGGAAAGGGCTTTTCGCCGATTTTTGTTCCGGGGCGCAAAAACAAGGCAGTGGGGGAAGAGAAGCTTACGGTTTTTCGATATGGGAAAGACGGGAAATTTGTTCCGTGCAGGGATGGGGTAATTTGACCGGGGCAGGAAGATGATCGGTGGGAAGTATTTTTGCCCTGGGGGAGGGAAGCAATGAAACTGGCAGTATTATTTCCGGGTGTCGGCTACCACGTGGATAAGCCATTGCTCTACTACGCGAGGGATTTGGCTGAAAATCTCGGATATGAGACCATAGACGTGAAATATGGAGAGCTTCCGGATCGGATCAGGGGTTCGGCGGAAAAGATGCAGGAGGCGTTTGCGCTTTCTCTTAACTATGCTTTGAATTCTTTGGAGGCAGTGGAGTGGGATAAATATGAAGAAATTATATTTGTCTCAAAAAGCATCGGGACGGCGGTAGCGGCAGAGACGGCAAACCGCCTCGGTATCCGGACAAGGAACGTCTATTATACCCCGGTGGCGGAAACCTTCCGGTTTCCGTTACAGCAGGGGATTGTATTTCACGGGACGGCGGATGCATGGATAGGTACGCAGGTGCTGCGGGATGCCTGCAAGGCTTGTGGTCTGCCGCTCTTTGTCACGGAGGGTGCAGATCATTCCATGGAGACGGAGGATACGCTTGGGAATATACGGATTCTTTCGGAGGTCATGGAGCGGACGGCAGCGTATTTCCGGGGAGAATAAACGGGTAAGGGCTATGGAATTTATCAGGATGTCCCGGACAGGGCGGGAAGGGTTTACAGGGGCGGCGTGAACGGAAATGCCTTACATGGCGGGGGCTTAAAGAGGACATACAGAATTTGAATTTGGGAGGTCATATGAATCCTGCTGCGATGATTAAGTTAATGGGGGCGAAGAAGAATTTTGAGAGAAACCATCCGAAGTTTGCGGCATTTTTAAAAAAGACACTGGAACGGGGGATCGAGGAAGGATCGGTTGTGGAAATTACCGTGACGAGGCCGGGTGAGACACCGGTGCGGGCGAATATCAGAGTCCAGAAGTCGGACCTGGAGCTTTTGTGTGGGCTGAAAGAGTTGTCCGAAAGGACGGAACCCTAAAGTTTTCATGGCGGTATGGATATGTATGGCGGAAACCGGAGCCGGTTTCCGTACAGATGCGGTGGATGTCATTTTTGTTTCATGGCTCGGATCAGTTGCAGCAGTGCCGATATTTCGTCCTCCGTCAGTCCGGACAGATCAATTTCCTGCCGCCGTTCCAGACCGAGCAGATAGTCTGTACTAACACGAAAAATTCTGGAGATGTGTATTAAAATATCATACGAGGGCAGGCGCAGCCCATTTTCATATGCGCTGATCACCGATTTTGTCAAATCAAGTTTGCGGGCAAGCTCTGCCTGTGTCATATCTTCTTTGCGGCGCAGTGTGCGCAGCGTATTCCCAAAGTCAACCATAAGAAAACCTCCTGCCGATATGATACTATAAATAATGTATCCTAAAGGTGAATAAAATATTTAGATAGTTGACTTTCGGAAAGGTGGAACGTATAATGAAATTGGTAAAAAAATCAGATTTTAGTAGAAATAATCGAATGGGAATGAATTGTGTAGACCTGAACCAGGATTAAAATCGGATTTGGATGCGGTTTCGTTTGAGAAAAAGTCAACTAATAGTGAATTTTGAAATATCGGCATGGGGGAAATTATGGTCAGGGGGAAAAGGTTGGTCATTGTTGGGGCTGGCGGGCATGGTAAGGTTGTTGCGGATGTAGCGAGAAGAATGTGTTATTATGAAGCCATCCTGTTTCTGGATGATAATGAGGCCGTACAGGAATGCGGCGGGTTTCCGGTTGTAGGAAGAAGCTGTGAGGTGGAAGGTTATATTGGGGAATGGGACATTTTTGTTGCGGTGGGAAACGCCGAGATAAGAGGGAAACTTACGGCAGGTCTTTCGGGAAAGGGAGCTCTTCTGCCGGTGCTGATCCACCCGGATGCAGTGGTAGGGCAGGGGGCGGTGATTGGCAACGGTACGGTGATCATGGCGGGAGCTGTCATAAATTCCGACGCACAGATCGGGGAAGGTTGCATTATCAATACCTGTGCGTCCGTGGATCATGACTGCCGGATTGACGATTTTGTACATGTCTCGGTCGGGGCACATGTGGCGGGAGGTGTTCATGTTGGCGCGAACACATGGATTGGTGCAGGTGCTGTTTTGAGCGACCATATTAAGGTCGCGCCGGATTGCATGGTGGGTGCGGGTGCGGTTGTTGTGAAGGATATCGGGGAGGGCGGTACTTATGTGGGGGTTCCGGCAAGAAAGATTTCATGAGATTGAAAGCGGGTATGGTTCTTTGGGTCTTTGAGGGACGTATCAAGATGTTTTTTGAAGCGGTTATGCTTGTGATTTTGTTATGCCGTTTGCATATTTGTTCGCGGTTTTGCACGCAATTTTTAACGCAAGCCGAACTTTTTCTTGCAATGTATCGGATAGTATGATAAAATATGGTTGCTGTCAGGTTAGCAGGGTATTGTGCGGCAATATGTGAAAGTACAGGGGCAGCGTGGTATTTTGCGGGACACTAGCTCAGTCGGTAGAGCACTTGACTTTTAATCAAGTTGTCGCGGGTTCGATTCCCGCGTGTCTCATTTTTTAGGCAGAGGGAGCGGATGTTCGTACACTGCGCATAAAAGTTTGCGGGGATATAGGTACGCACCCTGTGCGGACAGATAGGCGGGAAGGATTACATCCCCTGCCTGGTTTTTGCGGATATGGCGGAATTGGCAGACGCGCTGGATTTAGGTTCCAGTGGGCAACCGTGCAGGTTCAAGTCCTGTTATCCGCATGTCGGGTGGCGTAAAGCGGGAGCGGACCGGTTCGTTATTGGCTGTGGAGGTTGATATAGCACAAGGCGAATGGGATTGCTTTGTTTTGCGCCTTTCTTATATTCTGGCATGCCAGCCAGGGAAGAACGGATGGCAGGAGGGTTTTTCATGAAAAATCCTTTGATGTGGTGACAGATCGGGAGCACACAAATTTAGAGAAGGAGCAGAACCTTATGGGGATGGACAGGCGGCACGTGACAGAAGTGGAAGGGACAGTACGGGCTTTTGCAGAATCAAAGAACCAATTGCTACAGGAGCCAAAGCTTTTGCATGGGGAAGCGGGGCATGGGGAAGCACTTGCGGCAGCCCAAGTGCATAAGGCGATTCTCGACGGATTGAATAAACTTTTTTTGGATACATATTATGTGAATCTGCTTACCAATGATTGTCAGACGGTCGGAACCAACTGCGAAGAAAAGTTTATGGATCAAATGTTCGGCGTGTACGATGAGGTTTTGGCGGAATATCTGGCGAATGCAGTACATCCGGATGACCGCGAGATGGTCGGGCGGATGGCATCACGGGCGTACGCGGGCAGGCAGCTGACGCAGGATATTTCGTCCTACTCTTTTATCTACCGCAGGTTATGTGCGGGAAAATATTTATGGTACCGCATGAATCTGATCCTTTCTTCCGTGGCGGAGGATGGCAGCGTCGAATATGTAGTGCTTGCTTTTATGGACGTGGACGAGGAGACGCGCAGGGAGGCAGCCTATCAGAAGAGGCTTGAACAAACGAACCGTGACCTTACGGCATCCCTCGAGCAGGAGAGCCGGTATAAGGAAGCTTTGAAGCAGGCATACGATACTGCGATGCAGGCCAATAAGGCGAAAAGTGATTTTTTGTCCAATATGAGCCATGACATGCGCACGCCGATGAACGGGATCATCGGGATGACTGCGATAGCACTGGAAAATATTGCGGACACCGAGAAGGCAAAAGAATGTCTGGTCAAGATCGAGATGGCATCAGCGTATTTGCTCCAACTCATCAATGATGTGCTTGACATGAGCAAGATCGAGGCGGGCAATGTTATGCTCGCGCAGGAGGAAACGGCGCTCGCGGATATCGTGGAGTCGATTGTCGTGCTGTTACAGCCGCAGATCCGTGAAAAAAGGCATTCTTTTACCGTCAGGGTTAAACAGGTGCGCCATCAAAATATTGTAACGGATGAATTGCGTTTAAGCCAGATTCTGATCAACCTTGTCGGCAATGCGGTGAAATATACGAGGGAGTGCGGGGAGATTTTACTTGCGGTTTCGGAGAAGGGGGAGGAAGACGGCAGGGTATGGCTTGAGTTTGTTATTGCGGACAACGGGATTGGCATGAGTGAGGATTTTTTGCCAAAGCTTTTTGAGGCCTTTACACAGGAGGATGCGGGTGCGCGGACACAGGCGAGAGGTTCGGGGCTTGGTATGGCAATCGTGCATAACCTGGTGGCAATGATGAACGGGGTGATCCATGTGGACAGCGAGCAGGGGAAGGGAACTGTATTTACGGTCAGCCTGCCGTTTGTGCCTGCAAAGAGAGAGGGGCAGGAGACCGAGTCTTGGGAAATCCATATAGATGGCGAGTCGGATTCATGGGAGACGGGTGAGAGGATATTAAAGCGTTTGAATTACGGGGACAGTGACAGCCTTGCAGGCTGCCGGTTTCTTCTTGTGGAGGATAACGAGCTGAATATGGAGATCATGCTTGAAATCCTGCAGGAGAAGGAAGCGCTGGTCGAGACGGCGGAAAATGGGAAAGCTGCGGTGGAGAGATTTCTGGCGAGTGAGCCCGGCTTTTTTGACCTGATCCTGATGGATATCAAGATGCCGGAAATGAATGGTTATGAGGCGGTGGAACAGATTCGCGCGAGTGGAAGGGAGGATGCGCAGACTGTGCCGATCATTGCGCTGAGCGCGGATGCTTTTATGGAGGATGTGCAGAAAAGCTTGGCGGTGGGCATGAATTCCCATGTCGCAAAGCCGGTGGATTTCAGTATATTAAACCGGGAAATCCGGAAGTATGTGAAGCAGGCAAAAAGAGATAAGGGAAGGGGATAGAAGCCGGAGGGTCGTCGGGAGAGATTTTAGAAAGGATTTTCGCAAAATGAGGAAAGCCGCCTGTTTTTAGGAGGGGCTTTCCTTATTTTGCGCTATTATATGGTGTGTCGCCGGAAATGAGTTATCCGTGTACGCTTCAGATACTGCCGGATACATCCCGCCGCAGTTTAAAGAGTGCGTAGAGGTTCGGGATAGCCAGGAACAAGTTGGCAAAATCCGTCATTTCCCAGATGAAACTCATTGAGAGAACCGTGCCGAGGAAGATCATGACAATATAAAAGGTTTTGTATAGGAAAATGCCGCGCTCCCCGACAAGGAACAGGGTGGCTTTTTCGCCGAAATAAGACCAGCCGGTCAGCGTGGCAAAGGCGAATGCCATCAGGCAGAGGGAAAGCAGCGGAGGACCGCCGGCAGACAGCCGCAAAAAAGCTGCGGTTGTGAGCTCGTTCATGGAAAAACCCTCCATGAGTTCCGGGGCGGCGAGTGAGGTTGTCAGGATGGCGAGCCCGGTCAGTGCGCAGATGACTACGGTATCCCAGAACGTTGCCGTCATGGAGATCAGCGCCTGCCGTCCGGGATCAGGGGTTTCCGCGTCCGCGGCGGCGATGGCTGCCGTTCCGAGCCCGGCCTCGTTGGTGAACAGTCCGCGTGTCACGCCGTAGCGCAGCGCGCCCATAAACGCGCCGGAGAGCGTGCCGACGGTGACGGCCTTTGCGGAGAATGCCGAGCGCAGCATCAGGGTGACGGCGCTTGGCAGATATGTAATATTTTTGCCGAGGATCAGGATGCAGCAAAACAGGAAAAGCCCGCCCATCACAGGCACCAGGCGGATACAGAATTTGTGGATGCGTCCCGCTCCTCCGACGATGACGATCCCGACAAGCAGTGCCAGACCGATTCCGACCGGGATGCGCGGCAGGCCGAAGGAAACCGCGGCATCCGCGAAGGCGCGCGACTGGGTGGAACAGCTCATACAGCAGGCCGCGAAAACCACCGCGCCGGCGTAAATTCGGGAAAGCCATTTTTTGTGCAGGCGGTCGGAAAGTACCACCATCGGTCCGCCGCAGTAACTGCCATCCTCGTTTTTCCTGCGGTGCAGGATGGAGAGGAAACATTCTGCGTAGGAGGTCGCCATGCCGAAAACCCCGGTCATAAAGCACCAAAACAGTGCGCCGGGACCGCCGAGGTAGATGGCGGAGGAGACCCCGATGATGTTGCCCGTGCCAAGGGTAGCGGCGAGTGTTGTGGTAAGTGCCATCATGCCGGAAACCTTATGGGAGGGGGAGGCATTTTTTGCGGAATTATTTTTTACAGGGATCTGTCCCGGGGCAGGATGGCCGGGCCAGGAGACGGGACAGGATTTTTTGTTTTCCGCATTGCCGCCGTTTACAGAGTAGCGTATCCCTTTCCCCAGATGCCTTTGGATGCAGCCGGTATGTACAGTGAAATAGATGTGGAACAGGCTTAAGACAAGGAGCATGGGACCGCCCCAGAAACAAGAGTTTATGCGGGAGAGAAGGTCTTCCAGAGCATGCATTGGATTCCTCCTTCGGTTTTTTGGGTCTGGTATCGCTAAAGTATATGCCTGCGGGTGTGCGGGAAGTACAACGAACAAAAAAATATTGCGGCAGCCCGGCTCGCAGTTTACGCTTTTGCCGGGGCTGCCGCAATATTTTTCTGATAGCATTGGGAAATAGGCCATCCGTGGTCTGGCATTGTAAAACGGTGTTATTTCCGGCTATCGGTTCGTCTTTATATCTTTCACAATCTCTTCCCCATCCCTTGTGAACACTACCCTGATATTTTGTGTGTCCGCTGTAACGGATATAAGCACAAATGCTTTCCGCTCTTCTTCGGTTAAATTTTGGAAGCCATCCAGTGGGAATATTTTCCAATCCTCTTTACCGTTTTGGTAATAGACGGACGGTGCCGCAGTGTCCAGCCCTGCGACAACTGCCCGGCAGGTTTCATCCTCGTAGCACCAGTTTAACATTCCGTCCGCGAGCTTTTCCCTTGGATAATCGCGCGGATAAAGGTGTGATATCCCGCCGTCGCCGGAATAGGTGACATTCATCCCGTTTTCCGGCCGCTCGGCAGGGATGAGGGAAATGCCGCTGAGGGCGGCAGCCAATGCGTTTGCTTTCGCAACGGCAAAGTATTCCTCTGCCTTTTGCGGGGTATCCAGTGCGATACCGCCCTTTACGATAATGTAATGGGTATCGTCGGTATAGTAGAGGATGCTTTCCGGCAGCATGAGTTCCGGTATCAGCTTCCCCTCGACAAAACCGTTTTTATCCGGCAGCGAGAAGTGTGCATCTGCAAGCTGGTCAAAGACCGTCTCGTGGTAGGAATCTTCGACCAGCGCAGAAATTTTAAAAATCACATCTTTGTAGACAACGAGTGCGTTTTCATGGTCCGAACAATAGACATGGCTTCCGAACGGCAGGTCATTTCCTGATGTCTTAAGGCTGTAATAGTCAAAAGCGGTCGTGGAAAGGGACAGGTCTTCCTCTGTACTCAGCTGGAAAAGATCATCAAATTCTCTTGCTGTGACCAGTTCTTTTTTGCATTCGCTCACGGAATAGGTGTGTTCCCCCACCCGGAGGGAAGCGGGGGTAAACTTAATCTGTGTGCCGATAAGCCCGTCAATCTCCTCCTGCGAGATTCCGGCTGCATTGGAGCGCGGAGGGATAAAATAGCCCGTGACAATAAAACTTCCGGTAAGTGTACTTTCGGCGGAGATATCCGGATCGCTGCCGTCCGCGTGGCCAGGCTGGATAGTACCTGGTGTGGTATTAATATCATCCTCTGCCGGGGTGACATTGTTGTTTTCTGGGGCAGCATCATTTTTTGCAGCTTTTGGGACGGTCATAAAGGCCACACTACAAAATACTGTAAGCATTATGACAAGTCCAAGGATAAGCAAATTTTTCTTTCTTTTTTTCATAATATTTTTTACCCGCCTTTCTGTGTTGGATTCGCTGAAAGCAGAGCCGACATGCAGGCTGCCCTGCTGTTCGGCGAAGGATAGCAAGGTTCTTGCATAGTCTTTGCGCTGCCGGTCAGCGGCAAGGCGCAGGGTACTTTCGTCGCAGAACATTTCCATATCCTGGTTCATTTTGTGCATGGCCAGCCACACGAACGGGTTCCACCAGTGCAGGCACACACAGGCGAGACCTGTAAGATGCAGGAGCGGGTCAAGGTGACGGATATGGGTCTGTTCGTGGGAGAGGACATGTGCCCTTGCCTCTGCTTCCATATGGTACGGCAAAATAATCCGCGGTCGGAGGATACCGATGACAAATGGGGAAGCGATGTTTTCGCAGAGCCATATATTGCCGTTCTCACAGACCGCGGCCGAAATCCTGTGCTTTAATATGAGAAATTGGCCCCAGAATATGAGGGCGGTCGTTATGCTGCCGAGCAGATGGAGGACGGCAAGAAGGTCTGCAAGGCCGTAGGAATGTCCGGTTTTTCGCTGCCATGTATCCGGTACCGGACGCGATGCCAGGATGCCCTGCGTGTCCGTGTGTGGGGGAGGAGAAGGATGGCTTTCCGTCCCAGTGTCTGTTTTCACCGCGCTTTCATTGGCATATTTTTGAATGCCGGACGCGAACCGGCACGCGGCAAGGCAGCCGGTGGTAAGTACATCCGGTGCGGTGTTTGTGCTGCCGGAAATTTCCCTGTCTGCCTGTGCGAAAGGAAAATCCGGGAGCAGGCTGTAATCCGTCTCGATAAAAACGGGGCACAGAAGGCGCACAATGACCGGGAACCAGAGCAGACGCGTATAAAAGCCGGAATATCTTTTTATAAGCTGCCGCGCCGTAAGGACGATGGCGATTATTACACATGCCTGAAAGCTCATGCGCCATAGAGAATGTAGGATACTGGTCATTTTGGGAGCCTCCTTTCATTATTTTGCAGGTTCCTGCCGTAAAATCCCGCCAATAAAGCGGTCGGCAGAAATGACCCGCGCAGATTCCAAAGTGTCCTGCCGTGGTCAGCCCGCAGGATGTTCCCCGTCCTCCACCGCGTCGTCAATCAGTTTGCGGATACGGTTGGCTTCTTCTTTTGAAAGTTTGCGGTCTTTAAGGAAGGCGGCGAGGAAGGTTGGGATATGCCCGTGGCTGGTGCGCTGTAATAATTCCTCGCTCTCCTGCCGGTCAACCTCGGTCTTGGCAACTAAGCTGGAGACAATGGTATTTTCGTTTTTTACGATCCCTTTGCCGGAAAGTTTCTTGATCACGGTGTAGGTGGTCGATTTTTTCCAGCCGAGTTCCTCATTGCAGAGTTTTACGAGTTCAGGGCTGGCAACAGGTTCATGCTCCCAGAGGATGCATAAGAAACGGTATTCGCTCTCAAAAATTTTTTCCATAGGTAATACTCCTTTCCGTGTGTCCGCCGTAATAAGCCTATGTGGGCACGGTGATGAATTTATATGTGGTCTATTGCAATAGTTTAACTGTAGTTTACTATAATAGACCACGTTTGTCAAGAGGGAGTCTTGAAAAAGTTTGAGAAGGGGAAGGGCAGAGAGCATTGAAGCAGGATGCGGCAGAACCGAAATGGGATATCGCCGCCCAGGCGGAGGACGGCATGAGGGCGCAGTGGTTTGTTTTCCATGTGCGGCGATACACCAGCTTTGGAGGACTGACCGCCCCATGCTCAACGGGTTGATAGAGAATGTCGTTGTCCATGGAGACGAAAAATCCACCGGGAACCGACGGTTATTCTGACAGCCAATGAAGAAGCAAAGGCACAAAAGCATTCGCGGCAAGGAAACGGAAATGGGAGCAGAACAAGCTGTGTATGCGTTGGGTGAGAGAGGTGCAGCAAACCGAGAAAATTTCTTCTCCCATTGGTTGATTTTCAAATCTTACTATGTTACACTTTTAAGCATACCTTTCGCCATATTTTTTATTGGAGGAAAAACAGAATGGAAGTATTGGACTTCACTCGGGAGATGATTCCGGATGTGATTGATTTTGAGCGCCGTCTGCGGGTTGAGGAGCCCTTTTATCGTTGGGACATTGATGAAGCTTACCAAAAGAGGGTGGAGGCAACCTTCGATGACCCCCGATTTGCCAACGCCCTCTCCCTGCTGGCCTTTGAGAACGGAAAAGTGGTGGGGCGTATTGACGGCACGATTCTTGCCAGCCGATTTGATGGCTCAGTGAATGGCTATCTGGACTGGATTTGTGTAGTTAAAAGTAGCCGCCATGCCGGGATTGCCCAGGCACTGCTTGCAAAGTTGCGCTGCAGGATGAAGCAGGCCGGGGCGGCTTGTCTTATCGCCTTGATGGCAGCCAATGAGGATGCCCAACGGTTCTACCGCGCGGTGGAGGGAGCCAGCATCCACGATGAAGGAATCTGGATTGATTTGTAAGAGCTGCGCAGAGCCGGATTTGATGGTTTGGAAAAGTTCTTCTGAGAAGGCTCGGCGCTGACTTTCGTAAGCCAGTGCCGCCCGCGTAAAAGCTTGGTAATAATCACTTTGGCTTGGGGCAAAGAAGAAAAGTTTTAGTTGACATTCCGAAAAAATATGTTAAAATAATTCCCATAACAAAACTTCCCGCCTGTTACTGCAAGCGGGGGATATCAAAATGCAGAGATGGTGTACGCGTTTTTCGCGGCAGACTGTTGTTTTCACCCAGAGAAGGGGAGTCACCGGCTGAGAGCTTCCCCGTGTTCAGAGAACAGTTGACTTTCGCACCGGAGCAGCAGGGCTGAATCAAAAGGATGGCTTGTCCACACGGTTTGTTTCCGGAATGAGGCAGGACATTTCATGGTAGTAGGTTTTGACGTTTCATGTACGTTACGCATGTCATTGAGTGTCCGCCAGGTTTTGGCGGGAATCAGGGTGGTACCGCGAAGTTAATTACTCCGTCCCTTCTGTGCTGCAGAAGGGACGTTTTTTTATGCACTCATCCATTCTGCAGCAGTATGTTGTGTCTTGTTTTGTGCGCTGCCAAAACGGGATACGGAAATGGAAAAGCGCCGGGAAGAACATATGGATGTCCGCAATATATTTTTACCGGAGTGTTTTGGAAAAAAGCGAACCGCAGTGCAGAAAGAGGGTTTTTTTATGAAGGAGAAATTGGCACAGTTAAAGGAAAAAGCGCTCTCCGAGATTATGGCTTCGGAGGGGCTTGACAAACTGAACGATATCCGTGTGGCGTTCCTTGGAAAGAAGGGGGAGCTTACGGACATGCTCAAGTCTTTGAAGGATGTTGCGCCGTCTGACCGCCCGGCGGTCGGGCAGATGGTCAACGAGGCGAGGGCTGCCATCGAGGCGAGGCTTGAGGAGCGCAGACAGGCATTTGAGAAGAAACTGCGCGAGGAGAAAATGGCGGCGGAGACAATCGACGTGACGCTGCCGGCGAAGAAGCCGATGCTTGGGCACCGCCATCCGAACACGATTGCGTTGGAAGAGGTGGAACGCATTTTTGTCGGCATGGGCTACGAGGTGGTGGAAGGACCGGAGGTCGAGTACGATTATTACAATTTCGAGGCACTGAATATCCCGAAAAACCACCCGGCGAGGGACGAGCAGGATACCTTCTATGTGACGGACAATATCGTGCTGAGGACGCAGACCTCGTCCGTGCAGGCGCATGTGATGGAGCAGGGAAAACTTCCGATCCGCATCATCGCGCCGGGCAGGGTATTCCGCTCGGATGAGGTGGACGCGACGCATTCGCCGAGTTTCCATCAGATTGAGGGGCTGGTAATTGATAAGCACATTACGTTTGCCGATTTGAAGGGGACGCTTGCGGAGTTCGCCAAGGAGCTGTTCGGCGAGGAAACGAAGGTGAAGTTCCGCCCGCATCATTTCCCGTTTACGGAGCCGTCGGCGGAGGTGGATGTCTCCTGCTTTAAGTGCGGCGGGAAGGGCTGCCGGTTCTGCAAGGGTTCGGGCTGGATCGAAATATTGGGCTGCGGCATGGTGCATCCGAATGTGCTGAAAATGAGCGGCATCGACCCGGAGCAGTATACGGGTTTTGCATTCGGTGTGGGGCTGGAGCGCATCGCGCTGCTGAAATATGAAATTGACGATATGCGCCTGCTGTATGAAAACGACGTGAGGTTTTTAAGGCAGTTTTAGAAGAAGTGCAGGGAGGTTCCGACAGAGGTACATGGAATTTGCAGAGGAATGGGCTGCTTGGCGGAAAAATTCCGGTGCAGATGATGTTTTAGCCGGAGGCCTTCCGGATTGGCAATCAAAGTTATTTTCGTTTTTATAAAATATTCTTATTTAAAGCCGCAGATAGCGGCAGAAAAGAGGTTTGTCTATGAATACACCGCTTTCTTGGATTAAAGCGTACGTGCCGGGGCTTGACTGTACGGCGCAGGAATATACGGATGCGATGACATTGTCCGGCACGAAGGTGGAAGGCTATACGTGTTTTGACGCTGACCTTGAAAAGATCGTGGTCGGAAAAGTGCTTAAAGTGGAGCGGCACCCGGATGCGGATAAGCTGGTGATTTGCCAGGTACAGGTGGGCGAGGCGGGCGAGACAGTTCAGATCGTGACGGGCGCGCCGAACGTGTTTGAGGGAGCCGTGGTCCCGGTGGTGCTTGACGGTGGGCGTGTGGCGGGCGGCCACAACGGAGAAAAGACACCGGGCGGCATCCGGATCAAAAAAGGGAAGCTGCGCGGCGTGGAGTCCTTCGGGATGATGTGCTCGATCGAGGAGCTTGGTTCCAGCCGGGAGATGTACCCGGATGCGCCGGAGGAAGGGCTTTATATCTTTAACAATAATCCGGCCTACACAGATTTAAAGATCGGCTCGGACGCAGTGGAGGCACTGGGGCTGCACGATGTGAATTTTGAGTATGAGGTCACGAGCAACCGTGTGGACTGTTTCGGCGTGCTCGGCATCGCGCGTGAGGCGGCGGCAACCTTCCGCAAAGAATTTGTGCCTCCCGTCGTTACGGAAACGGGAAACGGTGAGAAGGCTTCGGATTATGTATCGGTGGAAATCGAGGATACAAAACTTTGCAGCCGCTATGTCGGCAGGGTTGTAAAGAATATAAAAATCGGTCCGTCCCCGATGTGGATGCAGCGCCGTCTGGCGGCGAACGGCATCCGTCCGATCAACAATATTGTGGACATCACCAACTATGTAATGGAGGAGTACGCGCAGCCGATGCATGCCTACGATCTTGACCGGCTTGCCGGGAAAAAGATTATTGTGCGCCGCGCGAAGGACGGGGAGGAGTTTGTGACGTTAGACGGGCAGACGCGGCCTGTGGATTCTTCCATGCTGATGATCTGCGACGGCGAGAAGGCGGTCGGCATTGCCGGAATTATGGGCGGCGAGAACTCGAAGATCACGGACGATGTGAAGACAATGCTGTTTGAGGCGGCGTGCTTTGATGGCACGAACATCCGCCTTTCCGGCAAAAAGCTTGGGATGCGCACGGACGCGGCGGCAAAATTTGAGAAAGGTCTTGACCCGAACAACGCGATGGCGGCGATGAACCGTGCGTGCCAGCTGATCGAGGAGCTCGGCGCGGGCGAGGTGGTCGGCGGCGCGGTGGATGTTTATCCAAAGCCGCGTGTACAAAAGCGCGTAAAATTTAGTTATGAGAGAACGAATGCGGTGCTGGGGACGAACCTTGACAAGCAGACGATGATCGGGTATTTCAAAAAAATTGATCTCGGCTATGACGAGAAGACGGATGAGGTGATCGTACCGACCTGGAGACAGGATGTGAACGCGCAGTGCGACCTTGACGAGGAGGTGGCGCGCTTCTACGGCTATGATAATATTCCTGCCACCCTGCCGAACGGCGAGGCAACGACCGGGAAGCTCTCGTTCAAGCTGCGCATCGAGGCGGCGGCAAGGCAGATGGCGGAGCAGTTCGGCTTTTTTGAGGCGCAGAATTATTCGTTCGAGAGCCCGAAGGTTTTTGACAAGCTTTTGATCCCGCAGGACGACGCGCTGCGGAACACCGTCGTGATCAGCAACCCGCTCGGCGAGGATTACAGCGTAATGCGCACGCTGCCGTTAAACGGCCTGTTAAGCTCGCTTGCGACAAATTACAACCGCCGCAATAAAAACGTGCGCCTGTACGAGCTTGCCAATGTGTACCTGCCGAAGAGCCTGCCGCTTGCCAATCTCCCGGATGAGCGCATGCAGTTTGTGCTCGGCTTTTACGGCGAGGGGGATTTCTTTGACTTAAAGGGCGTGGTTGAGGAGTTTCTGGAAAAGGTTGGCTTAAAAGATATCCTTACTTACGACCCGCAGGCGAAAAAGACGTTCCTGCATCCGGGCAGACAGGCGAATATCTGCTATCAGGGCGCTGTGATCGGGTATCTCGGCGAGATTCATCCGGAGGTGGCGGACCGCTACGGCATCGGGGAGAAGGTGTATGCGGCGGTGCTTGATATGCCGCAGATTGTGGAAAAAGCGGGCTTTGACGTGAAATATACCGGCATCGCAAAATTTCCGCCGGTGACCCGCGACATCAGCATGGTGATGAAGAAAGAGATCCTTGCTGGCCAGGTGGAGGAGATCATCCGCAAAAATGGTGGGAAGTATCTGGAGCACTACGAACTCTTTGATATTTACGAGGGCGCGCAGATTGCCGAGGGCTGCAAGTCCATGGCTTATTCGGTCAGCTTCCGCGCGCAGGATAAGACGCTTGAGGATGCGGAAGTGAACGCGGCGATGGAGAAGATCCTGAAAGGCTTGAAAACGCTTGGGATTGAACTGCGCTCGTAAGGAAATTTGAAATTGTTTCAGGATTTTGGCTCCGGTGTGTCTGAGAACATACCGGAGCTTTTCTACATATGTAGTATTGCCTGGACGCTGACATTTTTCTGTCCTACATGTGTAGAGAAAAAAGACGAAAAATGACATGGATATGCCACATTCTCTTGTTAGAATACCCGCGTATTTTGTGCTTTTGGCACGATAAAGAGGAACTTGTGGAATGCACCACGGTGTATCATTTTTCGCGGCGCGGGTTCCCTGTTTTTAGGGGAGTGCCACGCGTGCCGCTGGAGAGCTGGCGGTGTTTGTTGGGATAATTGACGGAGGATGCCATGCGGAAAGGACGGTTCAGAACATATCTTGCAGCACTGTTATGTGCATCAATGATGTGTCCATATTTTATGACGATTTTGCAGCAGGGAGTGCGCGTGCTTATGGTGCAGGCGGAAGAGATACCGGTGGAAGGGGAGTGCACGGCAAATGAGCTGAATGTGCGTTCCGGTCCCGGGACGGATTATGCGCAGGTGAAGTCAGGCGGGCAAAATGTGGTTCTCACGAAGGGACAGAAGGTCACGATCCTTTCCCAAAACGGCGACTGGTATGAAATCCAGACAACGTTTGGCGGAAAGAGTGTAAAGGGCTACTGCCTTGGTACATATATCAAAGTTACAAAGAGCGTAGAACCAACACCGACACCGCAGATGGTGAAGACAACGGTCTACAGCCTGAAGATCCCGGCTAAGATTGCAGCAAATGAACTGAATTTCCGCAGTAAGCCGGATACGGATTCTGAGGTTTATGCGACGCTAAAAAACGGAGATTCGGTGACCGTGCTCGGAATGGAAGAAAAGAATGGTTATCTCTGGTATCATGCTTCGGCAAAAGTCGACGGCAAGACGAAAAAAGGTTATCTTGTCAGTGACTATGTGGAATTCACATTCCAGAAATCATTTTATGCAAAGACCGTGGCAAAGCAGGGGCTTTTTACGGAGGCGGGCGGAAGTAAGAAGGTGGCGGACGCGGACGGCGACGCGGTTTCCGTGGCAAAGGGAAAGCTGCTCTATGTCATTTCCGAGGAGATGTCCGGCGGGGAGAAATGGCTCCGCGTGCGGGTGACACTCTCGAACGTCAAGTATTACGGCTATGTAAAGCTTGCGCAGGTGGAACTGGTCGGTCTTGCGGCAACGGCTTATGTGACCCCTACGCCGACACCAAAACCGACCGAGGCAGAAAACCCGCCGGCGACGGGTTTGCCGTCCGATTCGGAATTTTCCTATGACGCGACCGTGACGGCGAATACATTAAATCTCCGCAAACAGGCATCAACGGCGAGCGATGTTCTGGCAACGCTGTCAAAAGATCAGAAATTATCCGTGCTTGGCACCGAGGCGGAGAAGGACGGGATCTGGTACCGTGTGGCGGCAAAAATCGGGAAAAAGAACTTGGTCGGATATATATTTTCGCCGTATGTCAAGCTGGATTTTAAGCAGGAAGTCTACGCAAAAGTTACGGGAGGATCGTTGAAGCTGCGCAGCAAAGCGAACGCGAAGGCGGTCTATGTGACGAAGTCGAACGGGAGCATCCTTTCCGTTGCAAATAAGAAGAACGTGCGACTTCTTTCGGAGACAACGGCGGGCGGGGAGAAATGGTTTGAGGTCGAGGTGGAAGTAAGCGGCAAGTCTTATAAGGGCTATGCGACCGCAGACCGCTTTACGTTGGCGGCGGAGCCGACCCCGACCCCTACGCCAACACCAAGTCCTACCCCTACAAAGAAACCAACACCAACCCCAACTCCGACCGAAGCGCCGACACAGACTCCGACCCCTACGCCGACGCAGACTCCTACCCCGACTCCTACTTTGCCGGTGGAGCCATTCCCGTCGGAACCGGGAAGCCCGACCGAAACCCCGACCCCGCAGCCAAGCCCTGCCCCGGTGCAGCCAACCAGCGGACAGGCGAAGATCACGGGGGTGACGGCGCTTGCGCTCAAAGAACTGCCGCAGTACGGGAGCAAACTGATCAAGAATGCGAGTGGTTTCTCCGTGGTGGTCGGAACCGAGAACATCTTTGAGGTGCTGGATGTGGTTGAGGACGGTGAGAACCGTTGGTGCCATGTTGTCTACAAGCAGGACGGTGCGGAATACGTCGGGTACATCAATGCGGATTATGTCCAGTTTTTAGAGGGCGGGGACATTCTTGTGGAAGATCCGACCCCGACGACTGCTCCGGTGGTAGATTCGGAAGATTTTGAGGCGCTGCTTGCGGCACAGAATTTCCCGGAGAGCTACAAGGCCGCACTGCGCGAATTGCATGCGCTTCATCCGACATGGAAGTTTGTTGCGGAGCATACCGGCCTTGACTGGAATACTGCGGTGGACAATGAAAGTGTTGTCGGCAGAAACCTGATTTCCAATACGAAGGGGGCGGCATGGAAATCTTTTGAACCGAATGCGTATAACTGGAAGACGGATACTTTTGTTGTGTATGACGGTTCGACGTGGGTGACGGCATCGAGGGAGGCAAACGCGTATTATATGGACCCGCGCAATTTCCTGGATGAAACAAATATTTTCCAGTTTGAGCTTTTGACCTATGAGCCAGCGTACCAGAATGTGGAGGGCGTAGAGAGCATCCTGAAGAATACAGCGATGGAGCAGATGCCGGTATATTATACGGATGAATCCGGGGCGGCAGTTTCCATGACGTACGGGGAGATTTTTGTGAAAGCGGCGGAGTATTCCGGCGTGAGCCCGTTCCATCTTGCCTCGCGCGTCAAGCAGGAGGTCGTGGTTGGCACAAACTCGATGAGCAACAGTGTTTCCGGGACAGTCTCCGGATTTGAGGGTTTGTATAATTATTACAATATTGGGGCATACCACAGTACGGTGGCGGGCGGCGCAATCGCAAACGGTTTGAAGTACGCGAAGAACGGCAGCACAAACGCGGCGCTGAACGAGAGCATGCTGATTCCGTGGACGGATCCGTACCGCGCGATTTTAGGAGGGGCATATTATATCGGTTACTCCTACATTAACCGTGGTCAGAATACAATATATTTACAGAAATTTAACATGACCCCGACTTCGACTTACTCGCACCAGTATATGGCGAATGTTGAAGCTCCGTACTCGGAGGGGCGCAAGGTGGCAAGTGCTTACACGGAGTTTGGGGATCTTCCGATCGTGTTCTCCATCCCGGTTTTTCTGAATATGCCGGAGACACCGTGCGCTGAGCCGGGGATCGCGTATAACCCGAACAACTGGCTGAAGAGCCTGTCCGTAAAGGATGCGTCGGGAAATGAGCTTGTGCTGACACCGACCTTTGATGTGTCGGCGGATCAGGAGTACTACATTGTGGTGGAGGATTCCTGTGACATGGTTGAGGTTTCTGCGGAGGCGGTGAGCCGTCTGGCAACGGTGAGCGGGAACAACTGGTATTCGCTTTCGGCCGGCAACAACGAGATTGTGATTTATGTCACGGCGGAAAACGGGGATGTGAGGGAATACCGCATCACCGTAGCCCGCCCGTAGACGAGGTTTGAAATCAGCATACCCCCGGACAGCGCCCCAGTGGGATTTGTGGGAGAGAAGCGTACCAAAATCCCACTGCCGAGAGAGGGGATGGGAGGGGGTATGCGGGACTTGAAATCAGCATACCCCCGGACAGCGCCCCAGTGGGATTTGTGGGAGAGAAGCG
>CAMRSM010000014.1 GCA_947053345.1 uncultured Lachnospiraceae bacterium | reverse complement strand
ACGCGGAAATGGTTTTCTGTCCGCAGGCTCCCAGAAATTCATTTCCGGGCACCGGCCGGGATTTTACTGTTTTAAGTCCCGTAAAATCCCTCCCAGTACCATTTCACGCGGAAATGGTTTTCTGTCCGCAGGCTCCCAGAAATTCATTTCCGGGCACCGGACGGGATTTTACTGTTTTAAGTCCCGTAAAATCCCTCCCAGTACCATTTCACCGCTGCTCCAAATAATATATCCCCACACGGTTTGCAATCCCTTCCGCCGCCGCGTCAAGGCTTTTCTCCCCCGCAAGGAATGCGCACCCCTCCTCCATCACAATCTCAAAGATGATCTGGTTTTTCTCCACCGGGGTATTTACCGACCGCACCACGTCAATCATTTCTTTTGCCTCCTGCGCGTTAAACCAGTATCCCATATCCTGATCGCCAGCACTTTCCGTGATATAAGAAAGATCCCGTGTTTCATCCTCTGAAAGCACTTTCTCGTTCAGCGGGAAGCCCTCAAAAAACGAGCACTTACCTTGCATTTCATAAGAAAAAACTTCTTTTACAAAAAGCTCTGCCAACGCTTTTTCTTTTGCCTTTGCATTGATTCCTATCATCCCGTTTGGGAAAAATTTGGACCAATTCGAAATAAGCCTGCCTCCCCGATGCTTTATAATATACGGGCTATTGGATAAACCATGAATTCCTTTGATGTTGTAAAACGCAAAATTGCTCTCTCCTTCCACATAACCACTTTCACTGTACGATATCCCTCGAAAATAAGTCTCGATTTCTTTTTGCGCGTAATGCTCGTACAACTTATCCGCAAATTCCCCCTCAAATCCCACGGACGATGCCTGCGCCGCATCATAAATACGCTTTACATTCTTCAGGAATTGTGCGATCTCCTCTTTTTTTACCTCCCCGTCCGGCCGGGCAAAATCCGGCTGGAAATTGTAATATAACAGGGCGAGATGATACGAATACGGCAGGGCGGCAAAATCCGCCGCTCTCTCTTCTCCCCCTTCCCAGTAATCCGCAAGTGTCCCGAGGGAAGCATATGCCCCTTCCGCCTGCCCGCGGATACCAAACATCGGGATCTCAAGGCAGAACGGAAGCATATAAATCCCGTCCTCCTGCCCGTAAATTGCAAGAATGTTATCAAGCAGTTCTTCTTTTACCGGGGCAAGAGCAGCGCTCATATCCGCCAGAATCCCCTTTTCCCGGTAAGAATCCGCAGGCAGCCCGTCCAAAATTAAGATGTCCGGCCCATCTCCCGCCAATATCCTGGCGTTTAATGCACGGATGTGGTCCGCCGCTGTCGTGCTTCCCTCCGCACCTTCCCCTGTCTCATAAAACACGTCGATCTCCGGATGTTTCGTTTGGAACTGCGCCACAATCTCGAGGATCAGATCGCTGTTCTCCAGGGAATAAACCGTCAGCTCGCCTATAAATTCATCGTCCGGATTTCTTGCCGCGTATTTTTTCAGGATCACCCCGCTCTCCCCGTAAGCGATATAAAAGGTTTCCCCTGCCGCAAGCAGCACAAGCGGATTGCCGCTTTCCCTGGAGAAATAAAATTTTCCCGAATCCAAAACCTTCTGGAATCTGCCGCCGCTTTTCTTCGCCAGGAAAACCCCTTCCGGGCTGCTGGCAACAATCTCCTCCCCGCGCACATCCATCCGCAGAAGCGCCCGGAAATTCCCCTCGATGTCCGGAAGTGCGGACAGCGTTTCCCCATTATAGTGTATGACATTCGGTGTATCGTAGGAAAGCATAAAAAGTTCATTCCCATCCACACACATACTCTCATACCAGCCGCAGCGGAAACGATCCAATACGCTCCCATCCTCGCCGCTGTAAATGGTACACTCCTTCCCCTGATGCGCCATCACGATATTCCCGTTCGCAAACACCCCAACCTTGCCCGGGATCATGTAATAATCGCGCTCCGCTGTCACATCCCAGTCCGGGATCACAATCTCATCGCAGCTCTCCCCTTTTGCCCGGATCAGATGGAAGAGCTGCCCTTCGTCCGCATACCATGCGTAATAACAGCCATCCTCCCCCAAAAATACAATAATCCGGCTCTGCTGCACCTTTTCCCCCAGCCCCTTTGACCACGCGACCGCCTCCCTCTCCCATGCAAGGGTTTCCGCATTTAGGGTGTAGCGGAAGAGGAAATATCCGTTTTCCTTCCGGGTGCTGACCGCATAATATTCCACTTCGTTTTCGGTGTTTAACAAAATACCGGCATACCTCTCCCCTTTGTCGTTAGAGGCCGGGTCAATTTCAATACCGCGTTCCCGGTAATTTTCAAGGAGAGGGAAAATCATTTCTTCCCCTGCATTTTCTCCGTCCGAACCGCTTCCCTGCGGATCATCCTGGTTTCCTTCCCCCGCGTTTCCTGTCGGATTCCCAAAATCCTTACCGCCGGGATTTTTTAACTCCCCGTCACCAGAATTTCCTTTGGAATCGTTCTCTTCCTCCCGGTTATCCTCCGATCCGGCAGGGACGCTCCCCCCCTCACCCCTTCCGCAGGATGTAAAAACAAAACAGCATAAAAGAATGCATAATATTTTCACAAAATGTTTTTTCATCATTTTACCTCCATTGTCTGATTTTCCATACGCCCTTATGATCCCAAGCGTTCCGGAAGGAATTTCTTCATAAGGCTTATGCAAAATCTTTTTTCAAAATTTCTTTCCAAAACGATGCGGGCGGGTATTGCCGGCTTTTCATCCCGCTCAACCAAAAGCTGCCTCACTCATAATAATACAGCTGCACCCGTTCCACGATCTTTTTTACGGCCTCCTGTTCCTCCTGCTCCCCGCACAGGCAGGTATACACCTCATCCCGGATGATCTCAAATAACGGCTCGTTGCGTTCCACCGGGGTCTGCACGGCTCCCGCAATCTGTATCATCTGTTTTGCATCCTTCCGGCTAAAATAATGCAAGGTATTCGTTTCCGTGAGCTGGGAATTTGTAAGCATATAGGAACAGTCCACCTGGGCATCCTCCGCAAGCACTTCTTTATGGAGCGAGAAACCTGCACCCGAGGAATGCACCCGCTGCATTTCATAGGAAAAAGCAGCTTTTAAAAACAATTCTGCAAAATCCGTCTTCTTTGTGCGTGCATTGATCCCGATAACCCCGTTCGGGAAAAACATCCCCTTATTCCCAAGCAGGGTACCGCCGCGCAGCTTCGTGGCCTCAGGGTAAGTATCCAGCCCGTAGACTCCTGTCATGTTGAAAAAGCTCAGCTTCTGCTCCCCTTCGCTATAACCGGATAACGTATTTCCGGAAAAATAATTTTTCTTCCGACTTCTTGCCTGGAATTTGAATAAATCTGATGCGAGCTGCTCCGAAGCCACACCCCGCTCCGCCTCACAAAAACGTTTGGTAAGGCGGATAAATTCAAGGATATTCTCCTCATTCACACTCCCGTCGGCAGCGATGATCCCCGGCGGGAAATTATAATACAAAAGCTCCACGATATCGTGATATGGGACTTTCGGCAGGATCACCTCATTCCCTTCCTCCGCCTCGCAGTAGGCCGTGAGTGCGGCAAGGGAAGCAAAAATTTCTGCGTTCTGCCCGGAAGTCGCGATCATCGGGATGGAATAGCGCAGGGGCAGCATATAAAGACCGTCCCCGCGCATATAATTCGAAACGATATTTTCCTGCAATTTTGGCAGCTGCTCCGAGAGCAGCAAAGAGAGCTCCGCCAAAATTCCCTTTTCGACATAGGATTGCGCGGGCAGCCCGTCAAGGATGATGATATCCGGCCCATCCCCTGAAAGGATCCTGGTATTAAGGGCACGGATGCGGTCGGAAACCAGGGTAGCCCCCTCCGCCCCCTCCCCCGTTTCGTAATACACATCAATCTGCGGGTACTGCATCATAAATTCCCCGATCATATCAATGACCAGTTCACTCGTTTCCAGTGAATAAACGGTCAGGGTGCCAAGGAACGCATCGCTTTCCTTTCTTGGCACATATTTTTTGATGCGCCCCCAGCTCTCCGCGTACACAACATAAAATATTTCCCCCAAGGAAAAAAAATCCAACGGGTAGCCGTTCTCCTTGGAAAAATGGAATTTCCCCGCGTCAAGCCATTTTGAAAAAAGCGGCTTTTCCTGCTCTGTTAAAGGTTCTTCCCCGTCACCGGCTTTTCCTGCCCGCGCAAAGCCCGCAAAGAAAATCCCGTCCGGGCTGCAGGCATACAGCACGTCTTCATGGACGGAAAGCCGCACGATATTCGTGAAATCCCCCTCAATGGCGGACAGCATTTCCGTATTTGCCCCGTCGTAGTGCAGGATGGCACCGCTCTCACGATCCAGTACAAAAACATCATTTCCCGACACACACAAGGTCTCGCACCAGCCGCACTTAAAGCTATCCAGTATTCTTGCACCGTCCGGACTGTAAACATAGCAATTTCCGACCGTGTCCGTCATGACAATGTTCCCGCACGCAAGCACCGACAATTCGCCGAGAAATTCCCCCCTACGATTCGCCCAGTCCGCAATCTTGATCTCTACATGGGAATCCCCCTCCTGCCGCACCAAATGGTAGAATTGCTCCTCATCGCAATAGTAAGCATAGGAAACCTGATCCTCCCCGGAAAACAGGTTGATGCGGTTTTGCTGCAGTTTCCCCTTCAAGCCCTCCGTCCACAAGACAGGCTGCCGGTTCCAGTGTGTGCCGTCCCCACTTAAAGTGTAGCAAAAGATCATTTCCTTTCCGGTTTCCGTCCACGGGCTGAAGGTATTCAATTCCACATTCCCTTCCGCATTCAAAAACGTACCGCAGTATACCTCCCCCCGCTCCTCGATCCCTGCCGGGTTTTTCAGCCCAATCTCCCGATAATTCCCTGCCATAGTAAACTCTCCCTGCAGGTTTTTTGTGCCGTCTGCTCCCCAACCGGAAGATTCTGCCTCCTTCCTGCCGGAATTTACCTCTATTCCATCTTTCCCTCCACCCTGTATACTTCCTTTGGTACTTCCCGCCTCTCCCCCTACACCGTTTTGTAAGCCATTTGCACAGCCGGAAAGGAGAACCAGGCTTAGTATGTAACATAAAATTTTTATCCTGTATTTTCTCATCCACTTCACCCCGGTTCGGTTTTCTTTTCGGCCATCCAAGAAAGAAACACGATATGTTTTCCGGGCGAAAGGGATCACTCCCAAAATCCCTTTCACCTGCCGGATGCCCTTTTGCCATTTTACTCAAAATAGTACAGGCTGATCCGGTTCGCGATTTCTTCCGCCGCTGCCTGTCTGCTCTTTGCCCCGCTTAAGAAGCTTAATGTCTCATCCTCGATGATCTCGTAGATCATCTCATTGCGCTCCACCGGGATATGAACCGACCTCACGACATCCGCCATTTTCCGTGCTTCCTCCTGAGTAAAGCCTTTAAATGTAATCATTTTCCCACTGTCGATCAGCCGGTAACCACTCAAATTCCTCGAGAAATCCTCCTGTGAAAACTCTTCCAGACACTTGACATGAACCGGAAATCCCGGACGGAATGAATCAAAGTCCTGCAAATGATAGGAAAACGCCTCTTTCACAAACATCTCCGCCAATTCCTTCTCCTCTGACCGCGCATTGATCCCAAGCACCCCATTGGTAAAATACATCCCATGATTTTCGAGAAGCTGCCCACCCCGCTGCCTTACCTTATCCGGGAAATAGCTCAGGTTGCCTGCCATATTGATGAATATCAGTTCCTGTCCGTCCGCCATGAACCAGTGATCCAGCGTATTCCCCCAAAAATACCCGCTATCGGCGACGGAATATTCTGACTCGGCAAGCGTGAGTGCATGTTCCGCGTCGCAGACACGTTTTACCAGCCCAAGAAACGCATCGATCTTTTCTTTACTGACACTCTTATCCTCCGCCACAAATTCCGGCGGGAAATTGTAATATAAAAACTCAATAAAATACTGGTACGGCATCCCGGCAGGAAGCGCCTGCTTTTCCTCTTCCTCACAATATGCCGCGAATGCTTCCAGAGAATCAAAAATAGACGGATCTTGCCCGGAAGTACCGAACATCGGGATCATCACGCGGATCGGCAGCATATAGAGCGCATCCCCCTGCATGAAATTCGCGAGGATATTCGGCGTGATATTTTCCTTCTCCTCCTCGAGCACCGCGCTAAAATCTGCCAAAATTCCCTTTTCCACATAGGCCTGTGCCGGCAGCCCGTCAAGCACCAAAACATCCGGCCCATCCCCCGCAAGGATTCTCGCGTTCAGCGCGCGGATACGGTCGGCTGCTGTCGTGCTTCCCCCGCCGCCTTCCCCCGTTTCATAAAACACATCTATTTCCGGGTGCTGTGCCTGAAACTCCACAACCATATCAAGAATCAGGTCTTTATCTTCCAGTGAATAAACCGTAAACTCCCCTAAAAATAATTCGTCCGGGTCGCGCGGGGCATATTTCTTGATGACACCTCTCTGCTCCGCGTAAGTCACGTAAAATCCGTCTTTTACCATAAAAAGATTCATCAGGGTGGCGTTTTCCTTGGAAAAAAGATATTTTCCCGCATCCATGATCTTCTGGAAACTCCCGCCGTCCTTCTCTGCCCGGAAAACCCCCTGCGGACAGCAGGCATAAAGGTCATCTCCCTCAACGGCAAGCCTTACCCCGCCCTCAAAATTCCCTTCGACCTCCGGCAGGGGCTCTAACTTTTCGATATCATACCGGAAGACAGCATTGTTGGTGCGGTCCTTCATGATAAACAATTCATTCCCTTCCACACATATGCTCTCATACCATCCGCAACGGAAGCTGTCCAAGATCTGCCCGTCCTCCCCGCTGTAGATATAACACTCGTATCCCTGGTCCGCCATGACAATATTTCCGTTTTCCGCCACGCAGACACGTCCGGGGATCATCCGGTAATCACGCTCCTCTGTAATATCCCAGTGCGGAATCACAATCTCTTTGTAGGAATCTCCCTCCTGCTTTACAAAATGGTAGAGCTGCCCCTCGTCACAGTAATAAGCGTAATAGCTGCCGTCCTCGCCGAGAAGGATGGTAATCCGCCCTTCCTGCAGCTTTCCCTTGATGCCTTCCGTCCATGTGACCGGCTCCTTTCCCCAAGAGCCGGAAGCTCCATCCAAAGTATACTTTAAGATCAGGGTATCCGCTTTGCTCAAACGGGAATCAATGGTAAACCATTCGATCTCCCCCTCCGCATTCTGGAGCGCGCCGCAGGTCCACTCACCAAGCCCCTCGATATCCGGGTGGAGATTGATGGCGCGCTCCCTGTAGTTTTTCAGCTCCGGGAAAACCGCGGTGCCACCCGCACTACTGCCGTCCTGCACGGAATCCGCGCCGTCTTTTCCGTCTTCATCCTGCGCGGTTCCGGTATGCCCATCGCCCTGCCCGTCCCCTGCATTTCCGCTTCCTGCACCCTGTCCTTTACCGCCGGGCTCATCTGCACCTGTCGGCTGCGCTGCGACAGTAGGATCCACCGACTGGCTTTTATCCCCCGCGCCGGCTTTCCCATCCGCACCGGGCTGCTTTCCGCACCCGGAAAGCAGAGAGGCACCCAATAAGATGCAGGCCGCCTTTGCCAAAATTTTTTTCATCCTAATCCTCTCTTTCCACACGGCTGCCTTTCTTCCATTCTCCGCCGTATCTTTTCTTTTTAGGTTTACATGTTGTAAACTTCCCTTTTAGTTTACAACATGTAAACCATCTTGTCAAGGGGATATTTGTCTTTTTTTGAAGGAGTTGGTGGTTTCCGTAAAAACAGCCATAAAAAAAATATGCCCCTTTCCGGGTGACAGACTTTTATCTGTGCTTGTCCACCTAGAAAGGGCATATTCTGCCGCTTTTATATTATTAACCGGGAATCCCTGCTTACCAGAGCCGCTCCACAATCGCCGCGACACAGTCCTTCAAAAGAACCTCCCCATTGAAATATCCTATCGCTTCCTCGGTCAAGATCTGCAAAACGGCGGCATCCACATTCTGCCCCTTGCGAACCGAGCGAAGCGCTCTCCCCATCTGTTCCGCCAGCACATCCACAGTCTTGCTTCCACCTTCCTCCCCGCACCAGACTTCGCCCTGAGTGTCCGTCCTCAAAGCCTTTGCCCAGTCTGCAAGATTTTCTTCGAAGACTTCCGAATGGACAGAAAAACCGGAACCTTTATATTCGGCCTGCATTTCCCCCGAAAATACGGTCTGCACGAACAAACCCGCCAACTCCTTGTTCGTTGACCAAGCATTGATGCCAACCAGCCCTACCGGGAAGAATTTCCCTCCTACCTGCAGCATTCTCCTGCCCTGCGATACCATATTTTTAACTTCGGCAGAATATGTGTACAGATCATCCATCCCGCGAAACGGCATAAGCAGAATCCCCGCATCCTTTTCCGCAAGTTCCGTCACATCCAGCTCTTCCGCAAAATACCGGTGCGCCGCTTCCCCACCTTCAACCGACGCGCCGTCACCCAGCCATTTCGTGTACAAGACGAAATTTGCAATTTCCTCTTCATCCATGCTTCCGTCCGGAAGGATAAATTCCGGTGCATAATTATAATACGCCAATTCCAGCAAGTCCGCCCAGGAATAACCGTCCAGATCAATTTTTCTTCCCTCTTCCAGAGGCGACGAATACTCTACAAGACTGCGCAGGGATTCCAGCTGCCGCGCCCCCTGCTCCTGTATAAGGATAACCGGAACAAAATAGCGGGCCGGTAACATAAATGTCCCCCCATCCTCCGTATAAGCAGAAAGAATATTTTCCTGCAGTTCCTCCTTCAGCGGTTCCAGGGTTTTGGACATGTCCGTCAAGAGCCCGTTTTCCTGATAAGACTGCGCCGGAAGCCCATCCAGAAGCAGCACATCCGGTCCCGTTCCCGCAAGCAGCCTCACTGTCAGCGCATCAATCTGCTCCGGAACCGAACTCCCTTCCTTCCCGGTCTCATGGCAAACTTCAATGTCCGGATAACGCGATGCAAAGCCTGCGACCAGTTCCCGCGCAACGGCACTGTCCGTAAGGGAATAGACCGTCAGGACATCGCCCGGTGCTTCAGTCTCACCAAAACGGTCATTTCCGCTGCTATCCGTCCGGCTTCCCGCTTCCTTATCCGCGCCGTCACCGAATTTTTCCTGCCCTTCCCTGTCTTCGGCATCATAAAAATCCGTCCCGGCTACCAGCACCCGGTTAAGAATCCCCGTATGCCCTTCTTTTTCCGGTGTCTTCGGGTCACTGCCGAACACACAGACTGTCCCCGAAACGAAGATTGCCGCGAAGACCATCCAGAACACGGTCGGTTTTTTATAGCGCATAACATTTTTGATCCGCCCCTTCACATCCCCTTCCCCAAAGGCAAGGTAGGTTCCCAGAACAAAATGCCGCCCGGTCGCAAGTTCTAACAGGGAAACGGAATATTCCGCCCGAATATCCTCCTTCATCTTTTTCATGACCGCCTCGTCGCACGCCATCTCCATATCCTTGCCGGAGAGATAAAACGCCAGCCAGACAAGCGGGTTGAACCAGTGGAGCATCAGCGCGGCAAACGCCAGCAGCCGGAATACATAGTCGCCCCTTCTCACATGCGTCTGCTCATGTAGTAAAATATACTCCTGTTCTTTTCCGCACAGGGCGGACGGCAGATAAATCTTCGGCACAAACACACCGGACACAAATGGGGATTGAATATAATCGGACTGGTAAATATTTCCTCTAAGCCGCACAGCGCCGACCAGCTTCCTGCGCAGGCACAGAATACGGAATATGCTATAAAGCAACATCACGGCAATGCCGCAGAGCCATATCCATGTGGCTATGACAAGCCATGCGGGCAAGCTGTCATACCCTGTCCGGACAGGGGCATCCCCGCCCACCGGTACATTCTGCCCCGCCGCACCTCCTGCCACGGAAATCGCATTTTCCAAAAGCCCCTGCCTCTCCCATGCCGCAACCATGCCTTCCGAAAGGACATCCTTCCCGGAAACTCCCTTCTCCAAAAGCAGGGCGGGCGGGGCAGGAAGCAAAATCTGGGAAGTATCCGCCGTTGCAGCGGTCTCCCCCGCTGCCGGACGGCGGACGACGCTAAACCTGCCCTCCCACGCAAGCCAGAGATCATAGGCTCCGCCAAACATCCTGCCATCCTCATAGCCCGAAAGATCCGTATCTGCCGCCAGCGTCCCTTCCCCCGCGTCCTTACTAAGAGGAGCATTTCCGTTCTGCCGGATACCTTCCCATCTCTTCCCCTCCGAAACCCCCGTCTGAAGCGATTCCAACAGCGCCGCGGACGCAGGCTTCATATGCGCAGTTCCTTTCAGGTCGACCAGACGCAGCGCGGAAAACATGGATGGTATGGACACCGGGCAGAGCAGCCGGAACAAAACGACACTCCAAAGCAGGTAGCAAAACAGCTTCGGACCCCGTTTCAGAAAACACCGTACGACCAGGACAGCGGCAACCGCAAGGCCTGCCACCGCCCCCATTCCCGCAATGACCGGGAGCAACATGTAAATTCCCATAGCGATACCTCCCCGGCCGTCTTACGATTCCCCGCGCCCCTCATTGATGATCGCGAGCAGTTCCTGCACCTCTTTTTCTGACAGTTTTTTGCGGCGGACAAACGCCAGCAAAAACTGGGGCAGTGACCCCTGGAAAGCATCCTCGACAAACTTCTCGCTCTGCATTGCAAAAAATTCCTCCCTCGACACGAGCGAGACAACCTTCCCCCCTTCATTTTGAAACAGCCCCCGCTCACAAAGACGGCGCAGAATTGTGTAGGTCGTGGACTTTTTCCAGTTCAGTTCTTCCCCGCACCGCTTTACCAATTCCCCGGAAGACAAGGGTTCATTTTTCCATATGATTTCGGCAAAACGCATCTCGATCTCAGCCAGCCTGTATTCTATCATATTGCCCTCCCAAATATCAAATCGATTTCTGTCATCAGTTTACAATACGTAAACCGATTTGTCAAGCGCGGAAACCGATTTCATGCCCACAGCCGCAAAATCCTCCCTCTCCCACAAGACACGCCATAGCGGCAAGATACAAAAAAGGCTGGAACCGGAACGCCGCATGTACGTCCCGGTTCCAACCTTATCTTCTGAACCAGCATCCTTAGTTGTTGATCAACTTGTCCTCTTCGTTGTTCCAGCTGTAGAGCTTGCGGATCTCCTCGCCGACCTTCTCGGACGGGTGCTCCGCCGCAAGCTTCCTCATCGCGCGGAAATGAGCCTGTCCGCCCGCATCCGACATATCAAGCAGAAATTCCTTTGCGAAAGAACCGTCCTGAATGTTCTTTAAGATCTGCTTCATCGTCTTCTTTGTCTCATCCGTGATCAGTTTCGGCCCGGTGATATAATCGCCGTACTCCGCCGTGTTGGAAATGGAGTAGCGCATTCCCGCGAAACCGCTCTGGTAAATGAGGTCAACGATCAGCTTCATCTCGTGGATACACTCGAAATATGCGTTCCTCTCGTCATAACCTGCCTCGACCAGCGTCTCAAAACCCGCCTGCATCAATGCGCACACACCGCCGCAAAGCACGGCCTGCTCACCGAAAAGATCCGTCTCGGTCTCGGTTCGGAACGTCGTCTCAAGCACGCCTGCCCGCGCGCCGCCGATGCCGAGCGCGTACGCAAGTGCCAGCTCCTGCGCTTTTCCGGTCGCGTTCTGCTCCACCGCCACAAGGCACGGAACCCCTTTGCCCGCCTGGTACTCACTCCTTACCGTGTGGCCAGGTCCCTTCGGGGCAATCATTGTGACATCGACATCCTTCGGCGGTACAATCTGCCCGAAATGGATCGCAAAACCGTGCGCGAACATCAGCATGTTGCCCGCCTCAAGGTTCGGCTCGATCGACTCCTTGTACATCTTCGCCTGCTTCTCATCGTTGATGAGGATCATGATGATGTCCGCCTTCTTTGCCGCCTCGGCAGCGGTGTAAACCTCAAACCCCGCCTTCTCTGCCTTTGCCCAGGACTTGCTGCCCTCGTAAAGACCGATGATCACATGCACGCCGGAATCCTTCAGATTCAGCGCGTGGGCATGTCCCTGACTGCCGTATCCGATGATCGCCACGGTCTTCCCATCCAAGAGAGAGAGATTGCAATCTTGCTGATAAAAAATCTTTGCCATTTTTTTGTCCTCCTAAAAAATTTATAATCAACCCGTTCCATAACGAAACTGCCCAATGCGCAGCACCCTATGTATAGGTGGTCATACCGTTTTACCGCCGCGCACACCGCAGGCTAATGAAACGCCGCATCAGAGCCTTCCCGGCTGTCCACCTGCCCGCCGTACCACAGCGATGATAAAAAACAATCTTGTCCCCCGCTTAGTCTTCAATATAATCTGCAATATCCCCGGAACCCCTTGTAAGCCCCGTAAGCCCCGTACGCACGATCGACAGGATCTCAAACCCGTCCAGAAGCTTGATGAACGCGTCGATCTTTGCCTGGTTCCCTGTCAGTTCTACCATCAGCGATTCCTTCGCGACATCCACGATCTTTGCACGGAAAATATCCGCAACGGCGATCACCTGCTGTCTCTGCTCCGGATCCGCCTTTACCTTGACCAGAACAAGCTCGCGGCAGACGGAATCCCCGGAATGTAACTGCGTGATCTCCACGACATCCTCCAGTTTTTCCACCTGTTTGTAAATCTGCTCCAGTGTCTGCTCCTCCCCCCGGACGACGACTGTCATACGGGAAAATGCAGGATTTTCCGTCTCACCTACGGTAAGGCTCGTAATATTGTAACCACGGCGCGAAAAAAGACCGGATACACGGCTTAACACACCCGCAGTATTGTCAACCAAAATTGATAAAACCATCTTTCTCATCGTGACTTACCCCTTTCCTATATCATCTGCACCTGTATGCTGTGCACTTTAGCGAAGTAGTGCCTTTAAGTATTCTATCAACTTATATGGCATTTGTCAAGAAAAAAGGGCGGCAGTTTTTTCTGCCGCCCCAAAATGGGTGAATCCGGTATGGTGATCGAACAGGCAGGCAACCTTGCCGCCAAAGATTTTAGTCCGGTATTATGATTGCGCAGGCAAGATAGGCGATAATGCCCGTTCCCGTGCAGGCTAAGATTGCCCAGGCAACACGGACCAATGTCGGGTCAATGTTAAAATATTCCCCGATCCCCCCGCATACACCACAGATCTTACGGTTGGTCGCTGATTTGTAAAGTTGTTTTCCCATGATGATATCCTCCTTTATAATTATTTTATTCTGCCCCTGTTCCCGTTTTATTTTCCTGCGTTTCCCAGCCGGAAATATCCGGTTCATCGGATGGTTCTGCTATGACATCCTGCACGGAGCCGCCGGACGGTGGTACGTCTGGTATCTGCGGCTCATCGGATGTCCCTGCTATGGCATCCTGCACGGAGCCGCTGGACGGCGGTACGTCTGGTATCTGCGGCTCATCGGATGTCCCTGCTATGGCATCCTGCACGGAGCCGCTGAATGTCACGTTCACCGAGCCAATGTCACATTTTACTTCAAGCTTTCCCTTTGCATTCCTGCCCTCCCACCTCTCATGGATACCAAGGCCACCCGACTGGTTCCATTGATCATGACGACCTACGGCATATCCCGGGAACTGCACATTCCCGCTGTCATAAGAGTAATAAGCAAGCTCCCCTATGTCGCAGCGGATCACCCCGTCATAATCTTCCTTCCCCCCATATACATTGACATTAAGCACACCCATATTACCGTTAACCCGGATATCCTTAAAACTCCCCTCCACCATGCAATTTCCGATATCACAGCCCGCATCCAGCCGTTCTGCATGGCAATCACTTAAAATGAGCTCACCCGCGTTCATGGAAATATCCATCTCACCGGCTCTTACGCCTTCCATAAAGAGTTTGCCGCAGTCTATGCCAATGTTCATCCTGCCGCTGTAATCTTCCGGCAGCAAAAGCCGGTATTCCTGTACGACAAACCCTTCACGGTCAACCCCCCATCCCATTGCCATGAAAGAAAGGCTTGTTACCGTACTTTTCCCGCCGTCCATGCGGATGTCCAATTCTTCCCCGGTCCGGAGGAGAAAAAGATTTTCCTCCGTTACATTCTTTGCCTGAAAATGTACCTTTCCGTCCTCTGAAGTCCCTATATACATATATCCGAACGGGACATCTATCCGGATGCTTCCCACACCGTCAAACTCTTGCTCGACCTGGTCACTTCCCTGCCCGCTTTCCCTGTATTTCTCCCAGTCCGATCTTGCCCTTCCGATCCCTGCCGCGACCAGGAGGATTCCAACCCCCAACAGTATAGCGGCAATCCCGGAAAATATTTTACTGAAACGTCTCATTTTTTACACCCACCTTCCCCGCAGCGCCGCAAAGATGCGCCGGATACCGCGAAAAAGCGCCGGGATCGCACGGAATGCGCAGTTTACGGCAAACACGATAAATAAAATCCCGACCGCGGCCAATATCAACCCGCCGCCCGAGAACAGGCAGAGTAAGCCCATCCCCGCGGAAGCATTCGCAAGCGCGTTTCCGACCAACGCCACCCCGCCCGCAACCAAAGCAATACCGCCAATCCCAAACCCAATGAAAAAACCTCCCATCACGCATATGAATGCGAGCAAGACCGGGCAAAGGAACGGAATCCCAAACACAAGTGCCAAAATGAAGAGGAACGGGGAAAAATAACTTTTTGTCCGCACAGTCGCCCCGCGCGCATAAGAATCATCACCGTATCCGTTTGCACGGTAGTGCCTGCCGTGCTGCCTGTATCCGTCTTCCTCCCCGTAATCCTGCGCGTAAGCTTCGTTCCTGCGCATCCGTTCTTGCTGCCAGCCGGCATCCTGTGCCCCTGACATATCATCCTGTTGGAACGATTTTCCCTGCTGCCATTCCTCCTCCCATATCCCTGTTCCGCCATCATCCTGTTCCGAACGGTTCTTTTTTACACTAAAATCACCCTGGTCAAACGATCTGTACTGCGCATGTTCCTCTTCCTGTGTCCCTGTACTATTTGTTGGCTCCGCGGATTCCTGCCAGTCTGCTTCGGGTGCTTCCGCATCCCCTTCCCCGTATGCATCCTCCGGGAACTTCCCTTCCCCCGATGCCTCTGCCGTCTGTGTTTCCCTGTCCGCACTCTCCCTGCCCCCGCAGCCGGTGCGGATTTTTTCCGCCACATCCTCCGGGCTTACAAGCTCCCTGAGCACACGCGTTTCCTCAAGCGGGCCGGCATCCGCAAAATAGTCTTCATAATAACGTATGGCCTCCTGCCGTTCTTCCTGCGGCAGGTCACCCAGCAATTCCCTTAACCTTGCCAAAAACTCATCCTTCATCATCGCATTCATCCTTCCCCTTCCCCGGTTCCTTTAGACCTCCGTCCCGCTTCCCGCTCCTGATAAATATCCCGGTAATTTTTGCCGCGTATTTCTCCCATTCTTCCATACACTCCGCAAGCTGCGCACACCCCGCCGGCGTGATCTGGTAATATCTGCGGTTTCGCCCCGCGTACTCCATATCGTAAGTTTTAAGGCTGCCATCCTTTTGCAGGCGGCGCAGTACCGGATAGAGCGTGGATTCCGACACGTCGAGCACCTGTCTTACCTCCTGCGTGATCTTGTAGCCGTAAGTTCCTTCCTCTTCCTGTGAGACGACTGCGAGGACAATGGCATCCAGCAGTGTCGAACCCGTATTAAATACCATTATCTCATCTCCCTGACAAATGATTTGGCATCTTCCCTGTCTGTGCTTATACTATACGTCGTATAATATTACATTGTCAATAGACTTAATCATTTTCTAATGCTTCTATAATCGAAATGCCATGCTCCCTGTCCGCCCCGCATGTTTGCGATTGACACAAATCCGTTTATTCATTATAATGGTGATAATCACAATGAAAAGGAGATTGCATCATGGAAGAAAAAAATCCAATCGTCACCATCACTATGGAAAGCGGTGACGTGATGAAGGCGGAACTATACCCGCAGATCGCCCCGAACACGGTCAACAATTTTATTTCCCTTATCCGGAAAGGCTTTTATGACGGACTGATCTTCCACCGCGTGATCGAGGGCTTTATGCTGCAGGGCGGCGACCCGGAAGGTACCGGCTGCGGCGGTCCGGGCTATTCAATCCCGGGGGAATTTGCGCAGAACGATATTCCGAACAACCTAAGGCACACGAGGGGTGTCCTCTCAATGGCACGCTCCGAACATCCGGATTCCGCAGGCTCGCAGTTTTTTATCATGCACAAGAATGCACCGCACCTTGACGGCGCTTATGCCGCTTTCGGCAAAGTGACCGAGGGGGAGGATGTCATCGACCGCATCGCCTCCGTCCCGACGGACTGGAACGACCGCCCGATGGAAACATGGCGAATGAAATCTGTGACCGTGGAAACCTTCGGCGTTTCCTACCCGGAACCAAAGCACGCTTAAAAAGCCGGAACCGCATTTTTGTTTTTTGCAAGGAGGCTATGCCGCAATGAATCTGCAAATTGCCATCTGTGACGACGATTTAGACCAAATTGAATATTTGTCCCTGGCCGTGCACGGATGGGCACACACGGCAGGCCGTCCCTGTACGGTGCGCAGCTTTTCAAGTGCGGAAGCATTTCTTTTTGCCTGCGGGCAGACCCAGGCATTTGATATCCTCCTGCTCGACATTGAGATGGGGGAACTCTCCGGGATGGATCTCGCCAAACATATCCGCGGCGCAGGCAGCCGCGCGGAGATCATTTTCGTCACCTCCCATTTTGAGTTTGCCGGGGAAGGCTATGAGGTAGATGCCCTGCATTACCTCACAAAGCCGGTTGCGCAAAAAAAACTTTCGGAAGTTATGGATAAAGCAGCCGCGCGCCTCTCGCTCATGCCGCCCGGCGTGGTCATTAACAGCGAGGGGGAAACCGTGAAGCTGTATGAACCGGACATTCTCTATGTGGAAGCGTTCCTGCACTATCTCTGCATTTATACACAGGAAAAGGAATATCGTGTCAAAGAAAGCCTCTCCTCTTTCGAGGCGAGGCTTTCCCGCGATTTTTTCCGCATCCACCGCTCTTATCTCGTTTCCCTGAGGCATGTAACAAAAATATCCCGCAGCTGTGTGAGCATTGACGGCAAAACGGAACTTCCGCTCGCCCGCGGGAAATACAATGCCGTCAACCAAGCTTTTATTGAACGGATGTGAGGAATACCCGCATAGAATCCGGACGCATGGAACAGGCGGCTCTCCCGCATGGCATCACGGCATAAAAACGGTTTTACATACCGGTCAAACGGATTTTTGCGGGGACAACGAGGTGATTCGCATGAGAAAAAAAACATATTTAAAACTAATCGAATACCAGACCGAACAATCCGAGCGCCATTTGGGCGAAGTCCGGGGTATTTACCGCGAAATGCGCGGCTACAAACACGATTTCCACCATCACCTGCAGGCGCTCAAAGGCCAGCTTGAGGCGGGGGAAACCGCACGGGCACTCGCCTACATTGAACAGCTTGACGACCAGCTCATCCATGTGGACACAATCCTAAAAACAGGAAACACCTCCCTCGACGCGATTTTTTCCGCGAAGACCGCCCAGGCAAAGGCAATCGGGATCACGGTTACCGTCAACGCCAATGTTCCGGATTCGCTCTTGCTCTCCGACCTGGAACTGAGCATCATTGTCGGGAACCTGCTCGACAACGCCATCGAGGCATGTGCTGCCGTCACGGGGGAGCGCTTCATCCGCATCTATATGACGGTCAAGGGAAACATGCTGTATTTTTCCATGCTCAATTCGTCCGGGAAAAAGCAGAAAAAAAACGGGACTCTCTTTGCCTCCCGCAAAAAGGGGGTTCACGGGTTTGGCCTGTACCGGGCAGAAACCATCCTGGCCGAGCATGGGGGATGGTGCAAGTACAACAGCGAGGACGGCGCGTTTTCTTCCGAATTTCTTGTACCTGCCTTAAAGTCCTGATTTTTCCGGCTTTTACCGCGGCATAAACCGCCGGCATCCATCAAAGAAAATTTTTCAATTTTTTCTTGACAACCGTTTTTCCATATGCTATTTTATAATTGATATTGGGCGAAACGCTCGATCCACGCTTGACAGGGAAAATTTCTCTGGCAGGCGTTTTTTTATGCACACGGACACCCAAAGGAAGAATGTCAGCAAAGGCTGACGGATGTCCGGCGCGCGGGCAACTCAATTTCCCGGGAAACCGCGAACATCGCAGGAAGAGATTTTAATGACAGGACAGATAAAATCCCTTCTGCGCCGGCCGGCGCTGTGGACGGTTTTGCGGAACCAGAAATCAGCATGCGCGCGGACAGGCACCCGGTGGATTTTACACAGGCGCAGCCCTCCGAAAGCCCACTGTCCGTTCCGGTGCCGGAATGTGCACTTACAGAAATAAGAATGGAGGACAAACATATGGTAACAATCAGCAAATTTTCCCCTGACAACAAACGCTATCAAAATCTTCTCGCGCGTGGGGGCGGCATCCCTGCATCTGTGGAAACTACCGTGCGCGGTATCATGGCCGATGTCAGGACGCGCGGCGATGCGGCACTCTACACCTACATGAAAGAGCTTGACCAAGTCGACATCAGCAAGATCGGACTTTTTGTATCCGAGGAAGAATTCGCCGAGGCAGGAAAAAAAGTTTCCCCCGAATTTAAAGAAGCTATCAAAAGATCCTGCGACAACCTTTTTAAATTTCACAAAAGACAGCTTCCCACCGGCTTTTGCGAAACTTATCCGGACGGGTCGGTATTAGAGCGCCGGTACACGCCGCTCTCCCGCATTGCCGTCACCGTGCCCGGCAATATGGCACCACTCGTTTCCAGCCTCTACATGAACCTGGTTCCGGCAATCGTGGCGGGCGTTCCGGAAATCTACATCCTTACCAAACCAAAAAGCGACGGCAGCATCGACCCGCACTTGCTTTACGCCGCAGACTATCTCAATGTGAAAAATTATTATAAGCTCTCCGGCTCACAGGGGATTGCGGCCGTCGCCTACGGCACAAAAACCGTTAAAAAGGTCGACGCGGTCGTAGGTCCCGGCAACTATTACACCCAGACAGCAAAAAAACTGCTTTATGGCAAGGTAAAAATTGATTTCCTCGCGGGACCGTCCGAAATCGCGATCCTCGCGGACGAGGGGGCGGACCCGGCATTTATCGCCGCGGATATGCTCTCGCAGGCAGAACACGGTACGGGGTTTGAGGCGAGCACAACCTTTTGCTTCTCAATGGAAATGGCAGAAAAAATAAAAGCCGAAATCCTCCGTCTGGCGCAGGAAAATAATCTTGTGGATGCAACGAAGAAAACCTTTGAAAATTACGGGGATATTTTTATAGTGGAATCGGTGGGAGAAGCCGTCGATGCAATAAACGAAATTGCCCCGGAGCACGTGGAACTGTTGCTTCATGACTGCGAGGAAGCACTTGGCGCACTGAAAAATGCAGGTGCGATCTTTGTCGGAGCCTACAGTACCGAGCCGGTGGGCGACTATTTCTGCGGCACGAACCACATTCTCCCGACCTGCGGGACAGCAAGATTTTCCTCCGGCATGTCCGTACAGGAATTTATACGCGGGTACAGCGTGATCCGCTATCCAAAGGACGCATTAAAACAAAACGGCGGGCACATCATCGAGCTCGCCGAAGCGGAGGGGATGCGGGCGCACGCACTCGCCGTGAAGGTGCGGATGTAACCGGATTTACAAGAGCCTGCCATCCCATCCGGACTGGCAGGCCGTAAAACCTATGCAAGACAGCCGCATCCGGCATAAGCAAGCCGGAATATCAATGCGCGGAGGCAGCCATCGCACCGCGCGGACAGAAGCGAAAGGGTCACCCCAAAATCCTTCCCCTACCTTCCGCCCCTTTCACATACTTCTCCATCAATTTTGGCTGTATCTCCGGGTACGTCCAGTGCTCCACCGCCCCGTCCGTAAGGATGATTTTTTCGATCTCACAGTGCAGCTTTCTCTCAAATTCCCGGATTTCTGCAAAATACAGCATCCCGAACGATTCCTCCGCCTCGTTTCCGTCCCGCACCACCGAATAAACACAAACCGGCTCGATATCAAAATCCGTCGCCCCGGTCTCCTCATAAAGCTCCCGCTTTGCCGTCTGCAAAATATCCTCCCCCGCCTCCCGGTGCCCGCCCGGAATTTCATAAGTTTCCCTTTCACGATGCTTACAGAACACCCATTTCCCTTCACTTCTTGCAAGGATCACCGCAAATTTCAGCAAAGCATCTTCCACCTTTTCATAAAACCGCACCTCTGTCATTTTTCCCTCCTGGATTTTTTTTCCTGTCCCCATAGCATAAAACCGCCGTAAAATCGCGAATTTTGAGCCGACCGTTTTTACTGCGCGAAAATTTCAACCTTCCCCATGAGCAGCTCCGGTTTCCTCATACACTACGGCCTTTGTTTCACAGTCCAGTATACCAAAATATTCCCCTTCTTCCTCTGTCCTGACATAAAATCCTATATTCCTATCCGCCGCGTCAAGGATGAGGCCATTCACCAGATGCTCCCCCTGTTTCGTTTCAAAATATATGTCCCCGTCCTGATCTATGATTTTCTCCGGTACAGGCTCCGCCCCAAAATGCGGCGATGTTTCCACATAAAACAGCTTGCTGCAATCATGGTTCCACGTAAAAAAAACACCGAAATATTCCTGAAAATCATTTTCCTTTAAATCATACACAATATACGTGTTTAGGGATGGATTCACATGCCCCTCAAAGACCAGTTTTTCTTCATTGATCCAGCAAAAATCCACTAGCGACGAGAAAAAAACATCCGTTAATTCACATTCTTTTTTCGTTCCGTCCTCCAGTGTGATTTCCAGGGCCGGAAAGCCCCATCCCTGAACCGGCACAAATTTTGCCTTTTTGCCGTCCGGGCTATAAGCCACCGGATCGTCTCCCGACTCCACCCGCACTGCCGCCCCCTGCATTTCCAGGGCGGCCAAACCTTTCCCCGGTTCACCGTCCGAAAGTATCACCCCAAGGCTCCCTTCCGCATGCCCGAACCCAAACGACCCTTCCGGAAAACTGATGCATAACTTCCCGTCCGTGAAATACCATTCCACCGTCTCATTGACAAGTGCATCGGCGATCCCTGCCCTCAACAGCTCCTCGTCAAATTCGAGGTCGGGATAATTCTCGTGCAGTCCCACATTGATCCTTTCTTGCAGCGCATCATCCACAGGCACGACATCCGCAAGCTTTGCCAGTATACCGGTCGGGGCGAAGAAATTGAGCGCCTCCGAATAATAGTTCGGGTGGGGTCCCCCTTCCTCCACCTCTCTCCCAATCAGGATACTGACAAAATCCCGGTCACAGCGCGTTACCGTCACCTGCAATTTCTGTCCATATTGATACGCTGTATCCACCGACTCCCGATACCATGCCGCGTCGTCCTGCACCGCGTTAAGAAAGGAGACCGCCTGCTCCTTAAATTCCCCGTTCCATGCGGCAAGCACTGCCGCAAGAGCCTCGTACCCTTCCCCGGATACGGAAAATACCGGATACTGTGCGGTCACAAGCGGATTGCCCGCGGCATCCGACCTTGTATCCGAGAGAAGCTCAAACGATATCTGCGGGGCGGAGGATACCTCCCCTGCACCTGCATCGTCTTCTGGTACCTCCGTAGGCGTTGCCGATGAATCCTGCCCGCTCACGGTTCCGCCCGCAGGCGTTGCCCCGGCATCCGCCCCTTCCTCCGGCTGATCCGGTGCTCCTCCCTCTGCGCTTCCTGCCGCATCCTCCGGCGTACCTCCCACCGTGCTCCCCGGTGTTCCCGCGTCCGCCCCCTTACCACAGCCCGCAAATACAAGCGCACCAAGCAATACGGTTCCGATAACTTTTGTTATTCCCTTCTTCATCTTAACTTTCCTCCCCTTCCACTGCCAAAAACGACATTTTACAATCACTTCCTTCTGCAACTTTATCACATAGCCAGAAAAAAACAAGGGAAAATCAAAAAATTAAACATTTTTAAAATCTTTGTAACCATTTTGCAAGATTTTTGTAAAATGCCGTGCATCCTGCACGGCAAACATCCAAAACCACAGTACGGGAAAAGCTAACAAATAACAAAACCCCGCCAACAAAATCCATTGTATTATCCCGCCCACTCCTCTATCATAAAACCAACAAAAGATTTGAAACCGATTTCAGGAACGCTTTTCCATCCAAAAATTACCTGCATGCGAAAGCTTTTCATCCGAAAACAAACTTCAACCGACAGGAGGTGCAATCCATGCTACTGAATGAAAACTGGTATTTCCACCTTGGCGACATCGAAAACGCCTTCGAAAAAAGCTACGCCGACATGGACTGGCGGCAGGTCACCCTGCCGCACGACTGGTCCGTCGAATACCCGAAAGACCGCCGTAATTCGAGCGGCACGGGCTATGTCATCGGCGGCACCGCATGGTACCGCAAACATTTCGCCCTTCCGGAAAGCGCGGAAGGGAAAAAACATTTCCTCTGCTTTGACGGCGTATACAAAAACAGCCAGGTCTGGATCAACGGCTATTACCTTGGAAGACGGCCGAACGGCTACATATCATTCCGCTACGATGTGACGGATTTCCTCCATTTCGGCGGGACTTCCACAAACGTGATCGCCGTGCGGGTCTGCCACGAGGACATCGCGGATTCCCGCTGGTTTACAGGTTCCGGCATCACGCGCAAGGTAGTGCTGCAGCAATTTGACAAAGTCTATCCGTGCGAATACGGCGTTTTCTTTCAGACTCCGGAGGTTTCCGGACAGAGCGCCGCGGTTGTGATCGACAATGAACTTGTGCTCTCCGAGCTTTCGGCGGAAGACAATGCCGAAGTCACCGTGCAGTCCACGCTGTTTTACGCCCGGAACGCCGTGGCAGTGTTTGAGACGGCTGCCATTCTTACAAAAGGCATACCGCAGACCGTGACGACCGCCGGGACACTTGCGTGTCCAAACCTTTGGTCGCCGGATGCCCCGGCACTTTACACATTACGGACAACTCTCGTCCTTTTGGACGGCACCACCACCACGGTAGACGAGCAGCAGGTCGGCATCCGCTCCATCCGCTTTGATGCAGACGGGGGCTTTTTCCTCAACGGGAAACCAACCGTTTTCAAGGGGGTCTGCCTGCACCACGACGGCGGCGCACTCGGCGCGGCAATGACAAAGGGCGCGTGGCGGCGGCGGCTTTCCAAACTGAAAACCATGGGCTGCAACGCCATCCGCATGAGCCACAACCCGCACGCAAACGAGCTGTACGATCTCTGTGACGAGATGGGGTTTCTCGTGATGGATGAGGCGTTTGACGAGTGGGAGGGCTGCAAAAACAAGTGGTACCGCGGACACAATGTCTACCCGCCGAAGCATCAGGGCTACGCGGCCGATTTCCCGGAATGGCACGAGCGCGACTTAACCTCCCAGATCCGGCGCGACCGCAACCATCCAAGCATTGTACTGTTTTCCATCGGCAACGAAATTGATTACCCGAATGACCCGTACAACCATGAAAGCTTTTTGACCATGACCGGGAACAACGATGCGAACAAACCGGAGGAGGAGCGCCGTTTCAACGCCGACCGCCCGAACATGGAGCGCCTGACTGTGATTTCAAGAAAGCTTGCCGCGATCGCCAAAAAAAATGACCCGACCCGGCCGGTGACGGCTGCCGTCGCGTTCCCGGAACTCTCCGCGAATTTGGGTTACATTGACCATCTTGACGTGGTCGGTTACAATTATAAGGAACACCTGTACGAGCAGGATCACTGCCGTTTCCCGGATAAGCCGTTTGTCGGAAGCGAGAACAGCCCCGGCTTTGCGGCATGGAAATGGGTGAAAAAGCTCCCCTTTATTTCGGGACAGTTTCTCTGGATCGGCATTGACTATCTCGGAGAATGCGGCGGCTGGCCGTCCCACACACACGGTTCCGGCAATCTCTCCACGGCGGGCTTTGAGAAAGCGCGCTATTACAGCCGGCAGAGCTGGTGGAGTGAACATCCCGTGATCCACATCTGCACCGGGAGGAAATCCGCTGACCTTGGCGAGTGGAAAAACATGGGGGATATCTGGAATTATGTCCCAGGCGAAGAAATCGAAGTCCGCTGCTATACAAACGTTACCGACCCGGTGCTGTTGATCAACGACATTCCTGTCCCGGGGGAAGCGGAATATGTGGAGGAACTTGGCTTTTACCGCTGGTTTGTACCGTTTACGCCCGGAAGGATCACGGCGGGTGTATGCGTATTGGCAGACCAGATTAAAAACGCCTGCGTTTCCCCTGCCGAAATCATTCCGCAGAACCATTTCCCTTACTCGTTTTCAAAAACGAGCCGGGGCTTGGATTTTATGTCCTTACCGTCCGAACAGCCCAACCTTGCGGATCCCGCTTTCCAAAAGACCCGCGTGGTTCTGTGCCACACACTCGAAACCACCGGTGCTCCGGTTCAGCTTAGCATGGAAGTTGTCGGCCAGGAAGATATCATCCAGATTGAGATTACGGTGCTCGACGCAGACAAACGGCGTGTCGCCGCCGACCAGTCCCGCGTTGACATCCACATAGAAGGGGATTATGAATATCTCGGTCTTGACAACGGCGACACCCGCGACGTGACCGATTACCGGGCCGCCTTCCGCAATGCGCTTGAGGGCAGACTGATGCTGTATCTCAGGAAAAAAGGAGACGGAAACGTCACCGTCACAGCGTCAGGTTCTTACCTGCGCCCGTGCAGGAAAAGCATTTGACCCGCGCGGGCAAACGCCGGGTATTTTCCCCGCAGCCACGCATTTTTTGACACGGGAACTGCCCTTCTTTTTCCGGAAAAAATAAAGTGCTGCCGCTATCATGCCAAAACATAACAGCGGCAGCACCCGAAAGCGGGAAGCCCCGCAGGATCCGGTTTTACGCAGATCCCACGGGGCTCTTCCTGTCCACATGCCCAATGCGGGTGTAAAAAATCCCGGAAAGTTCATGCCAGTACATTCAAAACAGTACTCCAAAATACATCTTCCCGTCACATGGCAAGACCGGAAAGCTCACAAAACTCCTCTTTTGTAATTTCCACAATGCGGATAAGTTTCCCGTCCTCGCGCACGCCTTTCAGATAAATACCGTTTTCCTCAAGCGCCGCGCCATCTGCCATCACAGTCCCGGCATCCCAGAACCCGGCAACCTTCTTTCCCTGATAGAGGTAGCTGCCTGTTTTATCATCCACGGTCACACCGAACGCATCGTAAGCTTTCAAAAACGCAATGTCAAATTTCCCGTCCCCGCTCATCTTTTCCGCCGTAACAACATCATATCCCTTTTCTTTTGCTTCCGCAAGGCTCATCGCCCATTTGGCCTCATCCACCATCCATTTCTCATCGTCGGCACTTTCAAAGTTAAATTTGGAGGATCCCACCATCAAAGCGGTTCCATCCGCATCCGGCCTGGAGATTTTACCGCCATTCTTGATGAATTCCAGGTTTTCGTCAAGCAGCCGGCAGGCTGTCTCTATTTTTTCATCGTCCCACTCAAACCAGCCGTCAGTCAGGTTAAATCCCCATTGCCCCTTCATCCGGCGGTATTCTTCTTTCTGCTTTTCGGCATACTCGCGGTATTCTTCATAACCGTACATCGAAATATCCGTTTCCGGAAGTTTAAAATCATCCGGAATCCCGCCAAACAGACCTCCTTCGGTGAACTTCGCCTCAATCACAGTATCCATACCCTCTACCGAGTCGATATTCCCAAGATATTCCGCCGCTTCCCTCAAGTCCCTGTTCATCCTCTCGATATCGGAGGCCTTTGCGTAAAGCTGGGTGCCATCGCTGCTTATGAGCGGTGTCCCGTCGGCATCATAGACCGGGGACGGCTTTTCGATCTGCCTGCCGTTTTTCACCTCCCTGTATTGTTCCTCAAGTTCCGCCGACCTCTCATCCACTGCGTCCTGTGTGAGCATTCCCTGCGCGACCTCATTTTTCAGCGCCTTAAGCTCCTCCTCCATGGCTTTTGCAAATTCTTCCGGTGTATAGTAGGCAGGCTCACAAATATATTGCTTGACCGTGCGCGGGGTGTTACCGGAATTGTTTTCCTCCCCGTCTTTATTCTTTCCGCCTGCATCCTGCAAATCCGTATTTTGGGAACCGGTGTTCCTGCCAGCGGCCTGTGTGCCGGATGCCGATTGCTGCTGCCCGTCCGTCAAATCTTTTTTCGCATCTTTTACCCCGGCAAATACGGTGGTCGTTCCCGCAACCAAAATTGCCGCCATCGCCATTCCAATCACTGATTTTTTATTTGTTTTCATAATCGCTTCCATCCTTTCCCTGACGGCATTCCCGCCAAAACCGCTCACGGTCGGCGAAAACATCCGTTTTTCCTCATAACTTAATAGGGCAAGGGCATAATCTTTTTTCTTTTGACCTGCCAGACACCGGATCACTGCCTCATCGCAGGAAAGCTCGATATCCCGGTTCGCAAGAATATACATAACTAAGACAAAAGGGTTAAACCAATGGAGCGCCACCGCCGCTGCCAAAAGCCATTTATAAAGAATATCAAAGCGCCGGATGTGCACGGTCTCATGGCCAAGTACCATGCGCAGCTGCTCCGTATTCTCCCAGTCCGTGCTTTTTGGCAGAAGGATCACCGGGGAAAGCACCCCATAAGTCACTGGAGCAAAAATCCGGTCACTGACCTTTACGGTAACATTGCGCCGGACGCTTTTCCTGAAATTCCGGAACAATCCTGCGGGTATCCTGCAAAACAATCCGCTTTTTTGGAACAAATCCATTTCCGGCAGCGGATGGCTGACAGGAATTGCCGTGGAATATAGCCTTTTCGCACGCAGGTGGGAAAAAAGGAAAAAAAACAGGACCGACAGTGTTCCGGCAAGCCAGATTCCGCGCAATATGGCGACCCGGCCGGTTCCGTTTTTTGCAGCGGTCTTTGTTGATTGTGGATTGGATGTGCCCGGTGCCGTTTTTATCATGTTTTGCTCCTGGTTTTGTTTCAGGTTTTCCGTGAAATCGGCAATGTTTGCCTTGTCCTGACCATGATTTTTTCTTGAGGTAATGCCCGAATCCTGGCCAGAACTTCCTATCTTCCGGCTGTCAGCCACGGAAAGATTTCCGAAATACCGTCCGGCATCGCTGCCCCTGACAATTCCCGCGGCCTGGCTGCTGCCCACGCTTACCGCCCATTCCCGCCCATCTCCCGCAAGAATATCCGTCACCCAGGAAACGGCTTTTGTGTCCGGCGCATCAAACACCGGCACCGAAAACGGGATCAGCAGCCGCAAAATAACCACTGCCCACGCTGCCTGAAACGTAAATTTTGGCAGCCTGTGAAGCAGAAGCGCGCGCAGGATGACCAAACCTATGATCACCGCCGCCGCCAAAAACGAACGCCCAAGTAATCCTGTCATTCCAAATCCTCCACGAGCTTTTTCAGCTCCCCGATTTCATCCCCGGTCAGCCGCCTGCTCCCAAGCAGGGAAGCAACCAGGCGGTCCGCCCGCCCTCCATACATCCTATCAAGCAGTTCCTTCGTCTCATACTCCTGCGCCTGAGCCCGCGTCACAAGTGCATGGCATACAAAATTCGGCTCTTGGCGCTTAACCGCCCCTTTGTCAATACATTTTTTAAGAACGGTGTAGGTGGTCGTCTTGCCCCAACCGACTTCCTCTTTCATCCGCTCCGCGATTCTTTTTGCTGTACTGTCACCTTCCTCCCAGAGAACCTGCATAATCCTCAATTCGGAATCATAAAGCTTTATGTCCATTTTCCTACCTCTTTTCTGCGGCTTTACGGTCAGGCCTGACAAAAGCCGCGTAGACTGGAAGGGAAAAAACGGAAGAAAAGCGCTTTTCTTCCGCTTTCTCTCTTCTGTTCGATTGCAATAGAACGTCTGCAACATCATTCTATTACAATCGAATGATGTTGTCAAGAACTTTTTTGAAAAAATTAAACTTCCCTTATTTTCTTAACATTCCGGTTCATCAAATGCCGTCCTAAATTTCTATATGCAAACGCTTTTAAGGCTGACATTTCCTGCCAATGTTGTTTCAGGAAATCATCAGGACAGTCATAAATCCCAAAATCCTGATTGATCCCCTCCCTTTGTATATAAGTATTGTTTCTGTCGAAATCAATCACGAGATTTTGAAAATCTTTTACTGCAACGCCGTAACCGCAGAAGCGCCCCTTGCAGCCACCCTGCATCCGCTTCAATTTGTCAAGATAAACCGTATCCAGTATAAAGGCTTCCAATTCATACCATGTACCTTCAAGGAACACTTCCACCCAACTATGCAATACATTTTTTTGGGCAGACTTATAAACCAAGCCCGTCATTGCTCCCTTTTGCAGTTTTTTATCAATGGTAAAGCCATGTACCCTGCAGGGAATATCACAGGCTCTAAGAAGTGCCATAAACAGAGTACCTTTCGTATTGCACTGACCGTAACCGTCAGCCAAAACTTTCGACGCGGGAATCCCATCATCGGTGTTATAACCGAACAGGATTTCATCCCGTACATAATTGTAAATTGCTCTTATGCGGTCAAATTCCGCTAATTTCCGCCAGCCCCTTTTTTGTATCAATTTTTGAATATGAACATTCGAATAATCAAGCATATTTGTTTCTGCCTTGTACTTTTCCATTTACTATATCCTTCCCCCATGTTTGCATCTGCATATTGAAACCGAAAATAGTAGATTATTCTGCACGCTTTTAAGCCGCTTCTGATCTGGTTCCTCCCCACGATTTATATCAAATCAGAATATAACATCCCATTTCGTCACCGTCAACTCCAATTTGATCATTTCATAAAAAATGACCAAATAAGGCTTTCCTGCCAAAACCAAACTTTCCATTTGACAATTCCCTTCCCCCGTGCTATATTAAAACCAACAAAAGCTTCCAAGTCACATTCAGAAGTTCCATCCCGATGCGGCATGACCGGACAGACCGTGCCCCGCATCGTATAAAATATAGCAGATCTATTATACTGCCGATTGGAGGACCCCATGTAAACCGCGTTCTGACAAGAAAACAAAACAATCACCGCGTCGGATTTTTACTTTTTACGAGGCTGTTGTTTTTGTACTTCTTTTTCAGTCAGAATACGGGATACGGTGCATGATACAAAAGTGCACCCTGCACGGGATCTCCTCGCGGAACGGTTCGTTTATTGCCATGTGGAGATTTATTCCGCATGGCATTTTTTATCCCCGTTTCTGGCTGGCCGCCGGAAGCTTAAGCAGCCGTCTAAGTCAGAATGGAGGAAATAAATATGGAACAAATATTAAAATATCCCCGCACCCGCCATCTGGAGGGTTCCAGGGAACAGGCAGGCGACGAGGATCTGTCCTGTGTCAGTTTTGAGGAAATTGCCGGAAAATATCTGGTTTTGGAAGAAAAAGTGGACGGGGCAAACTGCGGCATCCGCTTTACACCGGACGGGAAAATGCTGCTGCAAAGCCGCGGGCACTATTTAAACGGCGGATACGGGGAGCGGCAATTTGATCTTTTTAAGCTCTGGGCAGGCTGTTTTGAAGAACCGCTTTTCCGTCTTCTTTCCGACCGCTATATCCTCTACGGGGAATGGCTTTACGCGAAACACACGGTATTTTATGACCGGCTTCCCCACTATTTCATGGAATTTGATATTTACGACCGGGAGGCCGGCCGATTCTTCTCCACGAAAAAGCGCCGGGAATTTCTCGCCGCTGCCCCGTTCATCCGCTCCGTGCGCGTATTGTCACAGGGATATTATCAAAGCACGGCGGAAATCGCGGACTGGATCGGCAAGAGTCTTTTTATATCGGAAAACCGGGAAGAAAACTTTGCAAGGCAATGCCAAAAAAGCGGCGTAAGTTTTAGCATGGCGCGCCAACAGACCGATTTAAGCGGGATCATGGAAGGAATTTACATCAAAGTGGAGGATGGGGATTATGTGACGGACCGCTTAAAATATGTGCGGGGTTCGTTCCTCAATACGATCCTTGATTCACAAACCCACTGGATGAAACGCCCGATCGTCGCAAATCTCTTAGCGGACGGGGTGGATCTTTTTGATATGGGAAACATACAAAACCCGGAAAATCCCGTCCCTCTTTTCGCGGGCGGTGGAAACGGCGCAAAAAAACCGGGGCAGTGCCTGTCAAATTCCGGAAAAGTCCGGCTCTCCTCCCCGGAAAAAGGCGGTGGTACGGATGAATGAGAATATTCTGGAAATGATCCGCCGGGACAATTTCTCCTTTCCTGCCATAACGCAGCATTGCCCGGAACTTTTATCGCTGAAACAAGTTCCGCAAAACAAGGCGTACCACGCGGAGGGGGATGTTTACCGCCATACGGAAATGGTCTGCGATGCATTAAAGAATCTTCCGGAATGGCAGGATCTGCGCCCGGAGGAACAGGAATTGTTATTTCTGGCAGCCGCCTTCCATGACATCGGGAAAAAGACATGTACAAAATGGGAGGAAGGAATCCCGATCTCCCCGAAGCACACCATCGCCGGGGCAAGGCAGTTCCGGCAGATGACTTACCGGGGGGCAGGGCGTTTCGGCTTAACCTTCGCGCAGCGGGAATGGGTGGCAAACGCCATCCGTTTCCACGGCCTGCCCGTCTGGTTCTGGAAAAAAGCAAGGCCGGAGGCGGCATTGACCAAGGCCGCAGAAAGCATTCCCCTGCGGCTTTTGTACCTGCTCTCAAAGGCCGACGTGCTCGGGCGGCTGACCGAGGGGGAAAATGAGCTTGTGGGGCATGTGGAATGGTTCGCGGAATACGCAAAGGAATGCTCCGTCTGGGAACGCCCCTACCCCTTTGCCAATCCCTACACGAGAGCGCAGTTCTTTGCGAGGGATGACCTGTGGCAGGGCTCTGCGCTCTACGACGACACCGATTTTGATGTGTTTCTGCTCTCCGGCCTGCCCCTTGCCGGAAAGGATACGTGGATCGCGGAACACGCTGCGGGCATGCCGGTGATCTCCCTCGATGAGATCCGGGAGGAGTTGAAGCTCCCGCCCGCAAAAGATTCCGCGCGCGTCGCGCGCGCCGGGACAGAACGCGCAAAGGGCTATCTTTCCCGGAAGCAGCCCTTTATCTGGAATGCGACCAATATCATACCGGAGACGCGCATGCGGCTGGTCCGGCTTTTTTCCGGCTACCGTGCGCGGGTCCACATCCTTTATCTGGAAGCACCCTACGGGGAGCTGCTTGCCCGCAACCGCATCCGCACAAGGCACATCCCGGAAGACGTGCTGGAAGAAATGGTCAATAAACTGGAAGTTCCCGCCCCCTGGGAAGCGTATGGGGTGAAATACCATATCCATCCGGGAACTTGATTGACATCCAAAAAGGGGGCGCTTGCGTCCGCCGTCTTGATCCATTTTGCCAACAGAGAAATCGTATTTTCCCGTTCAGGTTTTTAAGATCTTCCCCAAACCGCGCCTTCATCGCCACCCACATCGCATCCTCTGCGGGCGTTCCGATCAGGCAGTATATGTCATCGTAGCGCCCGAACAGACCGATCAGGTCAAGGTTTGGCACAAGCGCACCCGGATGCATCTGCGTTATATACCGCAGCAGGGTGCGGAACATTCTGCGCTCGCCAAGCCCGCCCCGGATGTCCCGCGCGTAAAAAACGATCTTTGTTGCAAACAGCGGGTCTTCCTGAAAAGCCCCCGAAAACAGAGCACATATCCGGGTTTCCTGCGCTTCCCGCAGCGAACCGACCGTGCCGAAAAAATCAAGACATGCCGCCCCTGTCGAATTTAAGGCGAAGACCCCGTTCTCCGTGCGGGTAAAGCTGCCTGCCTTTCTCATCTCTTCTGCAAAACCCAGTCTCCCATTTCCGCCACATCACCATCCTAAGCGCATCAATGCGCTTTGTTTACCGAAATCTTAGTCATTCCCCCTCGGCCAAGGTCTCGGCTCCTCGTCCTTCTTACATTCCATATGTAAGACCGAAATCTTGCGGATGCGTTCAAATCGATCTTTGTCCATCCCTTCTTTTGCGGTAATATCGAATAACCCCTTCTCGTTGAGCGATCTAAAATCAAGCTCCATATCCTCCTTCCTCCAAGTATCGCTATGTCCAAGACTTCCCTGCAGCTCACATACCTCATCCCCGCAAAATATGTACATCACGGGCATCATCCCGTTTTCCGGACAAAAATCCGAGAGATACACCTCAAACACCTCTCCCGCCCAGTATTCCTCCTCAAAAGCCCTGCAGCACAAATTTCCAAGCGCCCTCTCGATGTTTTGCAGTTTCACCGATTTCCAGTCACTCTCCTGAAATACCGGCTGTTTTACATCCGACATGGCGATCTCGCCGGAAGCCGCCATCCATAGTCCCTCCGGGAGCTCCCGCCGAAGCGGCTCTATGTAATACTCCTGCCACCTTGCGTACGTACAGCAAAACCACTGCCAATCCTCCTTAAGCCCAAGCTTTAAGTATGTTTCTGGGAACTCGCCCTCCTCCGCCGTCTTGTATATCTGATACGGATAAACTGCTGCCTCCTGCGGCATATCGTCCGGGTTGCACCAGAAAAAGTGGTTCAGGTATTCCTTCACCACATGCTCCAGTTCCGCATCAAGGGATTGCTTTCTGTACCATCCCCCACAGACCTTTCGTGTCCCCTGCAAAAGATCCGCCCGGATAAGCCAGTGATTGTAGGAAGTCCCCTCTTTTTTCGCGTTCAGGATATAGTACAGTATCCCGTTCTTTTCGGCGACCAGTGCCGGAGCCGATCCGCCCACAAGCTCCCCCGCCTGCTCCAGACCCTTGTATTCCACCTGCAATCTACCTTTTTTATCAAGGACAACGACCGAAACCGCACCGGCGTTCTCCACAAACGCGCAGAGCCCTGCCCCGTCCCGGTACAGCCCGCACACCTTCCCGTCACACTCGTAAAATAAGTTTCCCTTTCCGTTTTCGTATTTTGAGAAATATATCTTCCCGTCCTCCAGATAATAATATCCAGTGGAGACCACCGCCTTTACCTCCCGTCCCTCAGGGACTAAAAACTCGCTTACATCCGGCTGCGGCTCCGAATCCAGATCCACCACGACATGCTTTTGAATCCCTTCCGCGGTCTGCCACGAACAGCAAAGCAGTCCCTCCTGGATAAAAAAACCACCGAACCCCTCATAGCCGGTCATGCCCGATAGCTCCAGCACGGTCTCCTGTGCGGCGGCATCCTCCCCGAGCCTGCAGGTGGCGATGAAGTAATCATATTCATAGCTTCCATTTTCCGTCAGGAATCCGGCCGACCGCTTCTCCCTGACATCCAAAAAATAATGCCTGCCATCGTACACTACATTCCCCAACCAAAAAGACGAATCCACCGCCGCTTCAAATTCCCCGCGGGAAGAAAAGGCATACACAAGGTCATTGCCGTCGTCGGCAATCTCCACCGCAACCTCCGCATAACGGACAGAACCCTGCCCGGATACCTCCTCTTCCTTTCCACAGCCGCATATCAGCGGCAGGAGCATGCAGGAAAGCAAGACCATCCTTATCTTTTCCCATTTCATAAACACCACCCCAAGCCCCTCTCACGATTTCTTTTTTTCTTTCATGGATGCCCCGGAATTTCTTCCCGCAGGCTGTAAAATCATGAAAAAACTGATTGAAATGTACCATTATTATTATAAATCTGCAACGGGTGATTGTCAATCAAATGGATCATTTCCATTGCCGAAAATTCTCTCACGCTGTTCGCAGCCTAAAACGGCTGACCTAATCCTTCCGGAAATTCCCTCTCCCAAGCCAACCGAAATGCTCCTCAAGCACCGCGAGAGCCTCCTCCCTTGTAGCGACTCCCGGCACAATAAAATATCTCGGTCCCGTATTGGTTCTTTTCCCTGTTTTCCAATCAATGTCCGTCCCCGAAACACTCACACGAAGGACAAACGGCATCCCTTTTTTCATCCTTTATCCCTCTACACCGGTTTCTTCCTTCGTCCCCCCGGAAAGATATCCTAATTGTTCCTCACTGAAATCAAAATATTTTTCTTGTCCGTGATAAAATACATCCTTTGCAAAGCTGACCCACACCAGCTTTTCTCCGCTTTCGGTTTCCTCCGCATCCTGCAAGGCTGAAATAATCTCATCTTCCGGTTTCTCACACCCTGCAAGCCTGGCAAAAGCATCCGACTCCTCCGCCAGTACATCCAGCCCCTGCGGCCAATCCGTGAGTGCCGCATTCACCAGAAACGGAAAGTCAATCACCGCCCAAACCAATTCCTCCACCGTCATTTTGTTTAACACATCCTCCGGTATCCTGCACTGCTCGATCTTTTGTTCCACCGTCAGCCAATCGCCAAACTCGGAAGGGTATACAAAACATACTGTTTCGTTTTCATCTTTTTTTTCTGACGTTTCTTGATTTTCCTGCCTTCCACACGCAAAAAATCCTGAAAAAATTGATAGAATCAGCAAAGCCGTTAAAAAAATGTTGCTTTTATGTTTCATAACCCCTCCTATAATTTAGCGATGCCATATAGATATCGTATTTGTATCATAACTGCTTGGTACTTGTGTAGCACGATGTCGGAATACACCGGTTGAACCCCATTTAGAAATCAATGTTCTTGTGGCTATTGGTTCCCCACTTATACTTCCTTCCAGGACTGCTGAATGTGAAATACTCCCATACAAAACAATATCACCCGGTATTGCTGAAGCAGCACTGGTATTTAATTTTCATTCTCCATCCGCCGAATGCCGCGCCGATACCAGCCGCCTTGCCAGCGCGACTGCCTCCTGTGCATCCTTCGAATATCCGTCCGCATGGATTTCATCACAGTAGCTCTGTGTGATCACCGCCCCCCCGATCATGACCTTCGCGCGCAGCCCTGCCGCGTCACGCTGCCGCACGACCTCTTTCATCTCAAGCATGGTGGTCGTCATCAGAGCCGATACCGCAATGATATCCGCGTCCAATTCTTGCGCGGCGCGGATGATCTCCTCCGTCGGCACGTCCTTGCCAAGGTCGTGCACGTCAAAGCCGTAATTTTTCAGCATCAGCGCGACAAGGTTCTTCCCGATATCATGAATATCGCCCGCCACCGTTGCGATTACCACCACGCCAAGTTTTTCCGGCTGCGCGTTTTCGGATAACAGCGGTTCCAGATATTCAACCGCCGTTTTCATCGCCTCCGCGGAAGCAATGAGCTGCGGCAGGAAATATTTCTGCCGGTTGAACAGCTCGCCGACCTCATTGATGGCGGGGATCAGCTCGCCGTTCAGGATATCCTGCGGCAGGAAACCAGCCGAAAGTGCATCTTTTGTCAGTGATACGATTGCCTTACGGCTGCCCTTTATGACGGCCTCGTGCACTTTGTGGGCGGCGGATTCCAAAGCATTTCGGGCGTTTGGCGGATGTCCGCCTTCCGGACTGCCATTTGGTCTTTCACTGCTTCCTGACCCGGCATCTCCCAAAGTTACGAAACCCGCACCACTTCCTGCTCCTCCAGTTCCTAAATTTTCACAATCCATGCCATTTCCCAAACCGCCAGTCCCTAAATCACCAAAACCCGCACTGGTTCCGGCCCGGCCCGCCTCCTGCGCCGCCCGGTGTTTCAATTCCTCCAACTGCGCCGTTTCCACAAGCGTCACCGAACCTGCCGTCGCCCGCTCGATATAGCGGATATCGGCCCCTTCCTTCCCACACAGCAAATCGGCCGCTGCCGCCATATTCATCAGCAGCCGCTGGGACGGGTTTACGATTGCCGCCGTGATTCCCGCCTGGACGGAAAACGCTAAAAATGCCGCGTTCACAATCGGCCGCTGCGGCAGCCCGAACGAGATATTGGACAGCCCGCACATGGTCGCCACGCCAAGCTCCTCCTTGCAGTACCGGATGGTTTCCGCCGCTGCGGCCGCCGCGTCGCGGTTCGCCCCGACTGTGTTGACCAGACCGTCCACAAAAACATCCTCCCTGCCAAGTCCGCATGCTTTCGCTTCGTCAAGGATTCGGCGGATGATCTGCTTTTTTTCCTCCATATCCTTTGGCAGCCCGGTCTGCGATAGCGGCAGAAGGATGAACATTGCGCCGTATTTTTTTGCCGCCGGGAGCAGCCGCTCCATTTTTCCGGCTTCCAGCGAAACGGAATTGATGAGCGCGCGCCCCGGATAGCGCCGCAACGCCGCCTCGATGATCTCCGGGTGGCTCGAATCAATGCACAGCGGCACATCAACCAGCCCGGAGACGGTCTCGACAGCGGAGAGCATCATCGCTTTCTCGTCGATGCCGTTCATGCCCATATTGATGTCAAGGATATCCGCGCCCGCTTCCACCTGCTCCTTTGCCATCTCTTCCACCAGGGTGAGATCCCCTTCCTTAAGCGCCGCCTGCAGCGCCTTTTTCCCGGTCGGGTTGATGCGCTCGCCGATCACCAAAAATCTCCCGTCAAGGTCAATGTCCAATACACTGCGCTCCGTCGCAAGGCAGCGCAGGTGCTTTTCGCCGGATGCCACAGGTGCAAATTTCTTTGCCGCCGCTGCCAGGCCTTTGATGTATTCCGGCGTGGTTCCGCAGCAGCCGCCCACGATCGCGGCACCTGCCCGCAGGACTGCCTCCATATGTTCCACAAATTCTTCCGGGACCATATTATAGACCGTTTCCCCGTCCTTTAACACCGGCAATCCTGCGTTTGGCTTTACAACCACCGGCACTTCGGATACTGCTGCCATGCGCTCCACAAATCCAAGGAGCTGATCGGGTCCTGCCGAACAGTTCATGCCGACCGCATCCGCGCCCATTTTCCCCAGAATGATGGCAGCCGTCTCCGGGGAATTGCCGTGAAACGTGCGCCCATCCTCCCGGAACGTCAATGTCACCATCACCGGAAGGTCACATGTTTCCCGTATGGCAAGCAGCGCGGCGCGGCATTCCTGCAGGCTCATCATCGTTTCCACGACGAAAAGATCCGCGCCGGCCTCAACACAGCAGCGCGCCTGCTCCTTATAAACATCGACCAGCTCCTCAAAATCCATCGTGCCGATTGGGGCAAGCTGTTTTCCGGTCATGGTAAGGTCGGCTGCCACAAAGGCGCTCCCTTCCCGCCCGGCACGCGATACCGCCTGCTTTGACAGCGCGACCAGCCCGTGGTTCATCTGCCGGACACGGTCGGAAAGCCCGTATTCCGCAAGCTTGACGCGGTTGCCGGAAAAGGTCGGCGCGTATAGGATGTCCGTGCCGGAATCAAGGTAAGCGGTCTGCAGGCGAACCAGGATTTCCGGATGCTTAAGGATCCACTGTTCCGGACAGACCCCGCGCGGCATCCCCGCCGCAAGCAGGCAGCTTCCGGTTGCCCCGTCAAGAATAAGGCGTTTTGATGCGGTCAATTGTTTGAATTGCTGTCTTGTCATGATTTCTCTCCTTCTGCTGTTGACATACCCGAAATAATCTTCTCCATCAGCCCCACCCGGTTAAACGGCAGCATAAAATAATATCCGTCCACAAAGCAGTCAAGCTTCTCCATCACGCCAAATGCGATCCGGACACCGGCCTCCTCCCCTTCCTCCCTGCCCATATCCGGGCGGTAAGCGGCAAGCACCTCATCCGGCACATTTATGCCAACCAGCTCATTTTTAACAAAATTGGCGTTGCGGTAGCTGACAAGCGGCATGATCCCCGCAAGCAGCCTTGTTTTAAGCGTCTGTTTCAGCTGACCAAGCCTGCGGATATCCTCCGCCCCATAAACAGGCTGGGTCAGGAAATAGGATGCCCCCGCCTCAATTTTTTTGCGGGTGCGCTCCATCTCCTTGTCAAAATTGACGCGCCCCTGATTGAGCGCTCCCCCGTATACAATCGGCTCATCCGCAAAATGCTCGCGGTTCATTTCCCGCACAAAGCCCATCAGCTTCATGGAATTATAATCAAATACCCCGGTCGCTCTGCTGCGCAGTTCCCCCGGAACCGGGTCACCTGTGACAAAAAGGAAATTGCGGATTTCATTCGCGTACGCGCCGAGCAGCATCGAGCGCATGGCAATCATGTTTTTGTCCCGGCAGCATACATGGGGCATCACGGGCATTCCGGTGATACCGGTAAGTTTCACCGCCGTCAGTACGGAGTCCATGCGGCTGCGCCCCTGCGGGGAATCCGCGATCGTTATGATATCCACCCCAAGCTCCTTTAAGCGTTTTGCCGCCGCGATGATCTTTGCGTCGTCGGCATCATAAGGCGGGTCGAGTTCGACTGCAATGACTTTTTTCCTTGAAAACAACCGCATAAGGAAATTGTTTTCCGTCCGGATGCGCGCATCGACACCTGCTTTCCCGTCCGCGTTTTCGTCTCCGGAAATATCCGCCCCCACGATAATCTGCGGCGCTGCCTTTTCCCCTGCGCAAACAGTGCTGCTTTTCTCTTCCTTATCCTGCGGCAACCGCCCTCCCCGGTCTGCTTCCGGCCGGGACAATGGTACATTTTCCGTAATCTCCCGGATATATTCCGGCGATGAGCCGCAGCACGCCCCGACTATGGATACGCCGTGTGCCGCGATCCTTTCCATGTTACGGCAAAAATAATTCTCATTGCGCACAAAGACCATCCGGCTTTGCAGCTGTTCCGGGTATCCGGCATTCGGCAGGGCGCAGAAATATTTGTATTCTGGCAGATGCAGGTTTTCCACGATATGTAACATATGTGCCGAACCGACCCCGCAGTTTAACCCGACTGCATCGAGAGCCTCCACTCTTTCCGCCTGTGCGATCAGGCGGCTTGCGCGGATTCCCGCCGCTGAATACCCGTTTTGGTTCACGGAAAATAATCCCGCACAGAAAATGCCCGGACACTTTTCTTTTGCGTATGCCGCTGCCTGGCCCATCCCGCCCAAATCCGGGAAAGTTTCAAACCAGAGCGCATCCACGCCCTCCTCCAAAAACAGGTCAACCAAAAAGCGGTACTCCGCCCCCGCATCCGCCGGTTCCCCATGTTCCGAAAGCTCACGCAGCGGTCCGATGTCGCCCGCCAGAAAACAAGGCTTTCCTGTCCGTGCGGTATGCGCAGCAATCTCCTTTCTTGCGATCCGGCATGCGGCGCGCACAATCTTTTCCTGCTCTTTTATCCCGGTGCCAAGCACCTGCCTGCCTGCCGCAAACGTGTTCGTCCGGATCAATACCGCCCCCGCCGCAAGATAGGCGCGGTGGATTCCCGCGACCACCCCCGGCTCGTTTATGTTCGCCCACTCCGAAACAAGGCTCTCCTGCTTTTTAAGCGCCGCGTAATATGTTCCCATCGCGCCGTCCGTCACCAGACGGTGTGCGCGCAAATATTCCCTGATGTCCATGATACTCTTCCTTTTGATCTTGATTTCCGTGCTGCCGCTACTTTTTACGCTTTGTTTCCGGCTTGATTCCAATACCGCTTTGTCTTTCTTGTTTGGTTCCGGGGTTTTCATATCCATGCTGCCCCATCTTTTCCGTTCGCTTTAGCCGTACGCCGCCATGCAGGCTTTCCGTCCCGTCCGGTGCCCTTTTCTGCCGCACACCGTGGACTTTCCGCCAGCCCATAATCCGTCCTGTCCTGTTCTCCGGCTTTCTCTTTACAGAGCAGACCGCAAAAACTCATTCGCATTAACCGTTAACTACGTTTCTTTCCTTCCCCGCAAGGAACGCCTCCACATTCCGCGCTACCTCGTCCACACAGCGCTGCCTTGCCTCGGTGGTCGCCCATGCAATATGCGGCGTGATGATCAGGCGTGTGGAATCCTGCACTTTAAGGAGCGGATTGTCCGCCGCCATCGGCTCGATAGTCAGCACGTCAAGCCCCGCGCCGCCGATGCGCTCCTCAAGCAGGGCTTTCGCGAGCGCCTCCTGGTCAATGATCGGGCCGCGCCCAAGGTTTAAAAGCACGGCATCCCGCTTCATCCAGGAAAGCTCCCGCTCCCCGACAAAATTTCTTGTCGCCTCATTGAGCGGGGCATGGATGGAAATGATATCCGACTCCCGGAACAATGTCTCCTTATCCACCCGCCGGTAGTCCTTATCGTCGTGCGCGCCGCCGGTGGAATAATAGACCACCTCACAGCCAAATGCCCGGGCGATCCCCGCCACCCTCCTGCCGATATTGCCAAGCCCGACAATACCGAAGCGCTTGCCAAAAAGTTCATGGAAACGGACATCAAACTTGCTGAAAATATCGCATTTTACATACTCGCCCGACTTGACGTAATGATCGTAAAAATGCAGCTTTTCATACACATAAAACAATAATGCGAAGGTATGCTGCGCCACCGAATCCGTCGAGTAACCGCTGACATTTGCCACCCGGATGCCGCGGGCTGCCACATAAGGAAAATCGACATTGTTTGTCCCGGTTGCCGTTAAAGCAATCAGTTTCAGCCGGGCACAGTCTCTTAACAGCGCCTCGTCCATCGGGATCTTGTTTACGATAACAATATCCGCGTCCCGGATCCGTGCCGCGTTTTCCCCCGGTGCGGATTTATCATATACCACAACCTCCCCGAGCGCGTCAAACGCGCCAAGATCCACATCCTTGCCCAATGTGTCCGCCTCCATAAATACAATTTTCATACAAATCCCCCTTTTATTTTCCGCAAAATCCCGGCGGCGGCATGCACCCATTCCCCGCAGGACAATCTTTCCGTCCGGCCACGGGCTTCCAGAGCCCTGCATCATCTCTATCCCCTGCCGGCAAGCGGCTTAAACCCTGCCATTAACGCTAAATCCCCCGCCCGCAGGGCAGTTTCGCCGGCAAGCGGCTTAAAACCCTGGCCATTAACGCTAACCCCCCCTGCCCGCAGGACAGCTCCGCCGACCGGCCACACCCCCCGGAAATCACGCACGTTCCCCTTCCGGGCATTATCCCAAAAACTGCAAATTTATTGTTCCGGTCAGAATAATTCCGTAAGTTCCATAATATCCGCGATCCGGTAGTCCGGGTTTTCGCACCTGCCAAAACCGTACTCCGCAAAGGCAAACGGCACGCCCGCCGCATGCGCCGCCACTTCGTCCGGCAGCGTATCCCCCACGTAGAGCGCTGCGGATAGCGGCAGATGGTTCCGCTCGCAGATCAGCCGGATATTGTCGGCTTTCAGCAACCCCGTGTCGCCCGGACAGGTAAAATCATCGACAAGCCCCCCAAGATCATGCGCCGCAAGCATTGCCTCGATGTAACCGCTTCGGCAGTTGCTTACGATGAAGATGCGGTACTTTTCCTTCAGCTTAGCAAACGCCCCCGCGACATCGCCGATCAGCGAGGCACCTCCCTTTGCCAAAATCGGGCACTGCACCTTCACACATTCCTCCATCACCCGGATGGCCGTCTCCTTTGGCACGGACACAAACAATTTTTCCGCAATATCCTCCAACGGCAGCCCATAAAGATTTTTTAACTTTTCCGCCGTGACATCATCCTTTACTTCCGGATATTTTGCCGCCACGTCACTCCAAATCTTCGCGGCGGCCTCCGTCGTATCCCAAAGTGTCCCGTCCACATCAAAGATCATTGCCTGAAGCGGTGTTACCCCAAGCTCCTTTAATTTTCCAAGCGCATCCTCAAGACCGGTAAAAAGGACAGTGTGGATTCCAAACGAAGCCGCCCCACAAAGATTTCTCTTAAGGTCATCAACAAACACGCACTCCTCCGGAACCAGGTCATAGCGGCGCAGCAGTTCCTCATAGATTTCCCTCTCCGGCTTGATCTTATGGATTTCATAGGAAATCACGCCGCCCTCGGCAAGCGGGATAAATTTGAAATGTGCCCGGGCATAGTCAAAAAGATCACCCGCGTAGTTTGAGAGCAGGTAAACATGGTATCCCGCCGCCCGAAGGCTGCGGACCAGGGAAGCCGAATAGGCATACTCTTCCACCAGCTTCTCCCGCTCCGCAAAAAAAGCTTCGATCTGCCGCTCATAACCCGGCACAAGCGCTGCGCACTTCTTTGCGATCTCCGCGATCGGGAGCACACCCCGGTCCACCTCGTCCCAGTACGGTCCCCGAACCGTGGCATCCGCGATCTTCTGCCACATATCCTCCGGAAAGCGTTCCTCGATATAATCCTTCCAGCGAAAACGCGCCAACACATTGCCAATGTCAAATATTACGTTCCTGATCATATTTTTCCCTCTTTCCGCGCAGCTTTTTTATTCCTGCAAGATTCGCGGATGCCGCGCGAACGCCAACCTTGCAGACTGCAATTTCCATGGTTGCCCTTCCCGTTTTTTCCCGGCAGATCCGACACCCCTTCTTGCCGTGCCCTGTGTTTGCCGCACTTAACTTTCTTCTATTATAATATACAAGCCCCGGCTGTCAAGTGTGAACTCGCGGCAAGGCAGCCCATACCGCCTTTTTCTTTACTTTTTTCTGGCCAGACAGCGGCAGGGCAACTTTTCCCTTGCCATCACCCACAATTTCCGCTATAATTTACAATAGTTTTATCCGGACGTATCCGGGCATACATTCCAGCCGCCCGCGCGCGCCGGCATTTTTCAAATTCAACTATGGAGGTTTCACCTATGAAAACAATCGCAAGCTTTACCGTTGACCATCTGCGCCTTTTGCCGGGCGTGTACGTATCCCGCAAGGACGGCATCGGAAACGAGACGGTCACCACCTTTGACATCCGTATGACCCGCCCAAACTATGAGCCGGTGATGAACACTGCGGAGGTGCACACCATCGAGCATCTGGGGGCGACTTTTTTGCGCAACCATGCACAGTACGGTGAAAAGACCGTGTATTTCGGACCGATGGGCTGCCGCACCGGCTTTTACCTTCTGCTGGCAGGGGAATACACTTCCGAGGACATTGTGCCGCTTTTAAAAGAAATGTTTTCTTTCATCGCGAATTTCCACGGTGAAGTCCCGGGAGCTGCCGCTGTCGCCTGCGGCAATTATCTTGACATGAACCTGCCGATGGCACGTTTCCTTGCCACGAAGTATCTCGACGAGGTTCTGGATAAAATCACACCGGACCGCTTAAACTATCCGCAGTAAGGGTTATTTTTTCCGTTCTGCCGCATACAATGTATGGCAGGCAGGTGATTTTGATTTATCGCCCAAGCCTGCCATCAGTCACTTATTGTATGGAGGTAGGCTATGGATTTCTCACAGGGCAATACAACCGATTCCATTTTCCGGCAATCAACAGGCTTTTGCCGGCTTTCTTTTTTTTGCAGCGTCCTGCTTCCTTACATTCCTTTTCCCATGCGCCAGCCCCTGATCCTGTTCACAAAGTTTCTGGAGCTGAGGGAGTGCTTAAGCTGCCCGAAACAGCGCTTTGAATTCGGGAATAAACAGGTGACGGATTCCTCGGATGCCATTTCCGAAATTTTTGCGAAGCTCTCCCCGTTCCTGAGCGAACAGGAGCGCTCGCAATTTTCCCAAATGCAAAATATGATGCAGATGCTAAAACTTTACCAGACGTTCCAGGAACTCGCCCCTTTCATGAATATGGGCGGTAACGCGGCAGCGGACGCACAGGGCGGACAAAATCCGGATGCCGGACTTGCCTTTGCCGCCGCGGCGGAGGCCTTCATGGGCGCTGGGGCGGGACAGGGGTTTGCGCATAACGGCGGCGCAGCCACAAATCCCGATACCGGGCAAAACCCGCCGCCGGACAAGGGCACTGTCACAGAACCGGGTATGGGGCAGCTTTTTGGACAGGGTGCGGATCTCATGGCAGCAGCTGCCTCCTCCGGCGATATGGGCAACATGCTTCTTTCCATGCTCTCCCCCGAACAAAAAGAGATGTTTGAAAATATAAAAGCTGTCATGTCGGAGCCCCCGTCTGAATAAAATAAAATGATGTTTTCAATATAGCGAGGTACTACAATGGACCAAAACTGGCTGAACCGCCCGGAGCTCGCGAACCTTGACCCGGCCAAAAAGCAGTTCCTCATGGAACTGATGGCAGAATCCCAAAAGACAACGCAGAAAAATATGCCGGCACTCTACATGAAGGCCATCGGAAAAATGAACGCGCTCCGGCTTAAATTTTCCCCGGAAGAATCCGCACTGCTTTCTGAAATCTTGGAATCACAGATGTCCGCGGACGACCGCAAGCGGTTCGATGCCGTAAAAAAGATGCTGCTAAAATAGCAGCATCTTTTTTACGTTATCTTATTTCTTTTTATGCCCGATAAAAAATCCAAGCCCCACGAGCATCCCGCCCGCAGCGAGCGCCGCGAAATAACGTCCCGCCTGAAAATCATCCCCGGTCTGAGGCGTTTTATCCCTCGAAGAGGATGCCGTGGCGGAGGAAGAACTGCCGGCCGTCGCGCCCGCTTTTGCCGGTGCTTTGGTCGGAACCGGGGTCGGCTTCTTTTCCGGTTTTGTTTCTTCCGGCTTTTGCGGCGTACTGGTCGGTGCTGCCGGTTTTTCCGGTGTCTTTGTCGGTGCTTTCGTCACCGTGCTATCCGGCTTATTTGTCGGCTTCGGTGCCTGCGTCGGTTTTGCCGCCGCAGGGGTCGGGGTCGGCTGCTTCCCCGCTGTCAGAGTCCCACTGCTTTTATATACAAATGCGTAAGTCGTAAAGACCGACAGATCAAACATCGCGCAATCCTTCCCCCCTGCCTTGACGATCTTTGAGGAAATGCGGCAGAGCGCCCCCTTCGAATCCACCGCCGTGACCTGAACCTGTCCGGCATTTTCCACAAACCCCTCCGGCAGCGGACAGATCAGCGTGATCCCCTGCATCCCGTCCAGCGGGTAGTAATCCCCTTCCTCATCCTTCTCGTAGACCGTCGCCTCAAACGCCTGATACTCAAGATCCGCAAGTTCTTCCCCTGCTGCCGTCAACGCCTCCTCTATCGCGATCATCGCGTCATAGCCGTCAAAAAGCGACAACATATAGCCGTCTGCGGAAAGGCTTCCGTCGTGGAATTTCGCGTAGGCTTTTTCCACGCCTTCCGGCAGGTCTTCCACGGAAAGATCATATTCCTTCGAGGAAACATCCACCGTCTGAGCCGCGCCCACACGCAGTGAACCCGCCGCACCGCAAAAAACAAGCGCCGCAGCTCCAAGCGCGATCCCCGCCTTTTTTCCCGTCATCCTGTCTTTTTGATATTTCATAACACTCCTCATTTCCCGCGCCGCATACACGCGCCCTGTCTATTTTTTCCTCGCGACCACAACAAACCGCCCCGCCTCGACCGAACGGTCACATGTCGACAATGTCAAAAGCTGTGTCCCAAATTCCGCCGTGACCCCCGTCTCATAAAAAGACTGTTCCTTCACATAGCGGATATATGCATTATATTCTTCCGGATCCTTGGTATCAATAAATGAATAATACCGGTACGCCTCCCCATCGGACTCATACGGGATCTGCGTGCGGAACACCCCGACAATCTCATATTCCCCCCGCTCATATACCGTATCGAAGCGTATGACCGGGTGCTCCTCGTAGAATGCCTCCTGCTCATACCCAAGCAGAGCCGAGAACATGGAACCGTTTTTCATATTGTGTCCGTAGATCAGGAAATTTGTTGTCGGTTCCTTCACGCTGCACCTTGCGTCCATAAACGGAATCCCGTTGATGTCATATTTTTTATCAAATCCTTTTTTCAGGTAATACTCCTCATCCTGCGGTGTCAGCATGACCGGGTAGTTAATCACCGTCCCTGACAGCTGTATCCATCCCGCCATCTCGCCATTGCGCTTGTAGAGCACACTGTAGCGGTACAGGATGCCGTCCTCCCCCACACTCTCCTTCGGTTTTTCCTGCTGCTCCCGTTTTGCGATCTTAACCGCTTCCTCTTCCGTGTACATACCGCTCGCGATCAGATCGGCGATCCGGTGCGCCTCTGAGACTTCCGGCTCGATCGGCGTGAGGATGCAGGCCGCCAACTCCTCCATCTTGCGCTCACTGATGTAACTCCAGATATCGTAAGAAAAAATGCGGTACAGTGCAAACAGCATGAGCAGAGCGCCCGCCACAATGCACAAAGGCTTTAATATCCTGCCCTTTCCGCGCCCACGTACCGCCCTGTCCGCGCCCTCATCCGGCACGGCTTTCAACGGCTCTTCGTCTTCCCCGCTTCCGATATCGCGCTCCCGCAGTTTCATCCGCTGCGCCCTCATCACGTCTTTCGCGTTTTTCCCGCCTGTCCGGGACTTTTTGGGAAGTGCGGCCTTTTTCCTTCGTGCCGCCGTCTTTCCCGCATACAGGCATTCTTCCGGAAAGCTGCCGCGCGGATGTTTCATGCCGTCCGCCTTGTCATTCAAAAACCCCCGGAACGCCACACCAAGCTCGCTCTCAAAGAGGAATGGCTGCTTGCGCAGCATCTGGTAAAGTTCCGCCGCCTCCCTGTGATCATCAAGATCCACGCCCGCCGCAAGCGTCTGAATACGCTTTAAATCCCGGCAGCCCGCTTTATATTCCTCCTTTGAGGAAAATTCGATCCCTCCGATTTGCCACTTTCCCATTGCCCGCCTCCGCACCAAAGCCGCTTTTTTTCCATCGACAGCTTCCTTATGTAAAACCTTTTTTTATTTTAGCAGGTTTGGCGGCAAAAATCAAGTCGGAGCTCTGATTTTCTTGGCTTGCCGACATCCGCACGGCATTGCAAAGGGTGCGCCGGGAAAAACAAAACTTCCCCGCCGCACCCTTTTTGTCTTGCCCGCGCGGGTTACCGCAAAAAGGCAGAACATAAATATGCCACGATTTACCTACTTCACTACAATATTATAGATCCTTCCCTTTACATAAATTTCCTTCACAATGTTCTTCCCCGAAAGAATCCCCGCTACGGTATCATCGGCCATTACCTTTTCCCTTGCGGCTTCCTGTGCGTCCTCCGTGCCGACTTTCACCGTCGCTTTCACTTTGCCGTTGATCTGCACCGCAATCTCGACTTCATCCTCAACCGTCTTTGCCTCGTCATATTCCGGCCAAGTCTGCGCGTACACCCTGCCGGCATTGCCGACAAGCTGCCATAATTCCTCACACATATGCGGCGCGACCGGGCTTAACAGCAGAAGAAGCGTAGAGAATTCACCTTTTGTGACCTTGCCCGCTTTATAAAAATCATTGATCAGGCTCATCATAGCCGCGATCGCAGTATTAAATTTTAATGCCTCAAAATCGAGGCTGACTTTTTTGATGGTCTGATGCATCCGGGTCTCAAGTTCTTTTCTGTAACCGTCGCCGTCCACCAGACTGTCCTGCAGTTTCCAGACGCGGTCAAGGAAACGGCGGCAGCCGCGCACACCCTCCTGCGACCAGGAAGCACTTAAATCAAATGCCCCGATGAACATCTCGTAGGTGCGCAGCGTATCCGCGCCAAATTCCGCCACAATCTCGTCCGGGTTGACGACGTTTCCGCGCGATTTGCTCATCTTCTCCCCGTTCTCACCTAAGATCATTCCATGGGAAGTGCGCTTTTTATACGGCTCATCCGTCGGCACAAGCCCCTCGTCGTAGAGGAATTTATGCCAGAAACGCGAGTAGAGCAGATGCAGCGTCGTGTGCTCCATGCCGCCGTTATACCAGTCCACCGGGAGCCAGTATTTTAATGCCTCCTGCCCGGCAAACGCCTCCTTATTTTTCGGGTCGATATAGCGCAGGAAATACCACGAGGAACCCGCCCACTGCGGCATCGTGTCGGATTCGCGCTTCGCTGGCCCTCCGCAGCAAGGGCAGACGGTATTTAACCAGTCTGTCATCGCGGCAAGCGGGGACTCACCGTTGTCCGTCGGCATATAGCTGTCCACCTCCGGCAGCATCAGCGGCAGCTCACTCTCCGGCAGCGGCACATAACCGCATTTTTCACAGTGTACGACCGGGATCGGCTCGCCCCAGTAGCGCTGGCGGGAAAATACCCAGTCGCGCAGCTTAAAATTGACCTTCTGCTTGCCGATGCCCTTGCCAGTGAGCCAGGCAATGATTTTTTCCTTGGCTTCCTTGACTTCCAGACCGTCAAGAAAATCAGAGTTGACCAGCTTCCCGGTCTCCACATCCGTGAACGCGGCTTCCTGCACATTGCCGCCGGCGACGACTTCAATGATCGGCAGGCCAAATTTCTTCGCAAATTCCCAGTCGCGCCCGTCGTGCGCCGGCACTGCCATGATCGCGCCCGTGCCGTAGGTCATCAATACATAATCCGAGATCCAGATCGGGATTTCCTTCCCGTTTACAGGGTTGACCGCCGAGATTCCGCCCATCACCACGCCGGTTTTTTCTTTTGCCAGCTCCGTGCGCTCGAAATCGGATTTTTTCGCCGCCTGCTCACGGTATGCCGCGACCTCGCCATAATTGGTGATTTCTTCTTTATATTTCTCCACCAGCGGGTGTTCCGGGGAAATGACCATATAGGTCGCACCGAACAAAGTGTCCGGGCGCGTCGTGAAGATCCGCAGCACATCCTCTTTGCCGGAAAGTTTAAAATCCACTTCCGCGCCGACCGAGCGGCCGATCCAGTTTTTCTGGGATACCTTGACGCGCTCGATATAGTCCACATGGTCAAGCCCCTCCAGCAGTTTGTCCGCGTACTCCGTAATTTTTAACATCCACTGGCTCTTGACCTTGCGCACGACCTCGCCGCCGCAGCGCTCACATTTTCCGTTCACGACCTCCTCATTCGCCAGGCCGACCTTGCAGGAGGTGCACCAGTTGATCGGCATCTGCGTCTTGTATGCCAACCCCTTTTTGAATAATTTTAAGAAGATCCACTGGGTCCATTTATAATATTCCGGATCCGTCGTGTTCACCTCGCGCTCCCAGTCAAAAGAATAGCCAAGTGACTTTAATTGCGCCTTAAAATGAGCGACATTGTTTTGTGTGACGGTCTTCGGGTGGACGTGGTTCTTGATTGCATAATTTTCGGTCGGAAGGCCGAACGCGTCCCAGCCCATCGGAAACAGGACGTTATAGCCCTGCATCCTGCGCTTCCTTGAGATGATATCAAGCGCCGTGTACGGTCTCGGATGCCCGACATGCAGCCCCTGCCCGGACGGGTACGGAAATTCCACGAGCGCGTAATATTTCGGCTTGGAATAATCCTCACCGACCTCAAACGCCCTCTCCGCGTCCCAGATCTCCTGCCATTTCTTTTCGATGTCCTTCGGTGAATAAGGTGTGTTCATTTTACCATCCTTTCTTAATTTTAAGTCCCGCAGACTTCCTCCCCGCACCATTCCCACGGAAGCAGTTTTCCCTTCACACGGTTCCGGTAACTGCTTCCCGGCGCTGTGTGGCAGTCTGCTGTGTTAAGTTCCGCATCCGGAAAATATAAAGACCCCGTCTCCGAAAATCCAGAGACGAGGCCATCCTCGCGGTACCACTCCAATTCACGCGCCCTGCGCATGCACTCAATTTTCTGTAACGGGAAATCCCGCCGAAGCCTATCCGCGTATACCGCCTTTCAGCTCCAGGGCTCCAGGGCGAGTTCGAAATTTCTGCACCTGCGGTTTTCCACCAGCCAACCGCTCTCTGTCTGGGCATCCCTCTCTAATACTCCCTTTCACTGCCGTTTCCTTCCCGGCTCCACGCCGGAATATAACTGTTCTTCATCTTAACGCACATCGGAAAGGTTGTCAAGCACTTTTTGCGGCAAATCATTTGGTGTTCCACATTTTGGCGGCTCGAAAAATCCCATAATTTACGGGAACGAAAACGTTATCTTTTACCTTTTCATTCCAAATAGCAATATTTGAGTAGCCGATTTATAAAAAGAGTAATTCGTTTTTTGTAGATTTTACACAAATTTTGTTCTGTACCCTGTTCGCATAATTGACACAATGCATAATCCGTGATATATTTATAACAGTGATGTTACAATCAAAAAGCAGCAGTTCCGCTTTCGGCGGCACAGTTGCCGGAACACATCATAAAAGAAAAACTTGAGGAGGTTTTTATGAAATTAAAAAAATTGATGGGTATGGCTCTTGTTTCGTCCCTTGCGATCAGTTCTTTTGCTGCTTGCGGCAACGATAAAGAGACCAATTCAGACCCTACCACACAGCCAACCGCTACCACGGCTCCAACGGAAGCCCCGACCGAGGCTCCTACAGAAGCCCCAACAGAGGCTCCGACGGAAGCTCCAACTGAGGCTCCGACACCGACGGAAGCCCCGACACCGACTCCGGAAGCAGATCCGAATACGCTTTACGATTATGATGCTTCCACGAAATCCCAGTCCCTGTACTTCCAGGACAGAGGCGGTATCGTGAGATGGGTCAGCACCGACGGTCATGACAGCGAGCAGTGCTTCCTGATCACCGGGCGCAGCCAAAACTGGCACGGTACATACTTAAGCGTTCCGGATGAGTATATCGGCAAAGTGCTCCATGTATCTTACTGGGCAAAGCACACAGTAAGCGAGCCGATCATGATCTCCTGTACCCTGTCGGTCATCAAACCGGACGGCAACGGCGCTTGGCCGGAGCGTGCGAACAACGAGGCAGTACCGCCGAATGAATGGACATTCATCGAGGCGGATATTCCGGTTTACGCGGATGTCACTACCCCGATGCTCTGCTGGGAAGCAACTGACTTAAATGATTTCTACATCGATGACGTTTTGGTCACAGTCGTAGAAGGTGCGGTGGCCGAGGCACAGTATCAGGATCTTGTTGTCGAAAAGCCGGATCTGTCGGGCGTTGAAAGCGTTTCCCTTACCTTTAACGATGAGAACCTGTTCTTCGGCAATCGCGGCGACGGCACACCTGCCATTGTTTCAGGCGGGCATGACGATGATTTCGCAATGCAGGTAACAGGACGTTCCGCGAGCTGGAACGGCGCACAGGTTGACCTTTCCGACTACAAACTGGCTGGCAGGACGATCAACATCTCCTACTGGGTAAAGACCGAGGAAGCGACCGAAGTAAACGTTACGCTTGAAGAGAACTTCTCTGACGGCTCTGACACCGCTTACAACCGCCTTGCAAGCTCCGGTGATATCACACCGGGCGAGTGGGTACAGGTTACCGGTACAATCGAGGTTGGTGCGAATACCGTGAAACCGATTCTCTACTTCGAGTCTCCTTCCGATACTGCAAGCTTCACGGTGGACGAGGTTGTGATTTCGTTCTCCCCTGCTGCAGCTGCAGAGTAATTCGCAATAGGGTGCTTGATCAGAAACTGCAATCAACAGTTGCAGAAAGTATGCTTTCTCATAATTTTCATCCTATAAAAAGAACCGCTTCCTCACGGAAGCGGTTCTTTTATTTTTATGCCTGCCATTCACCCCCCAAGAATATTTTTCCTTCCGTCCTTCCGGTTCTAACGGACAACTCCCGGCGCATATTCTTTAAAAAGAAAAAAGCCGGAGGATTTTCTATGCCGGAATCAAATAAAAAGGATCTGTTTTACGCAACCGCAAAAACCATTTTTCTGTGTGCCTGTTTCTTTCTTCTGTTCGCGGCACTGTTTACGTACATACCCAAAGCCGTTGATACCATAGGAAACGCGATTTCCGAAAAACGTCTGCCAATCTACTGTGTAAAAACCGACAAACCCCAAATTGCCCTCAGTTTTGATGCAGCTTGGGGCAACGAGGATACTTCCCGTATACTGGAAATTCTCGCAAAACATGACGTGCGGGTGACCTTCTTCATGACGGGCGGCTGGATGAATAAATACCCGGACGATGTCAAAGCGATCCTTGCCGGCGGGCACGACCTTGGGAACCACAGCCAGAACCACAAACAGATGTCCACACTCTCGCTCTCCCAGTGTAAGGAAGAACTGACCTCGCCCCATGAGTTCATCAAGGAACTGACCGGCGAGGAGATGATCCTCTTCCGCCCACCGTACGGCGATTACAACGACACAGTGATCCAGGCCGCCGAAGAGTGCGGCTATTACACTATCCAGTGGGATGTCGATTCCCTGGACTGGAAAGATTACGGTGTGGACTCGATTATCAAAACCGTCACGGAACATAAACACCTTGGCGACGGTTCCATCATCCTCATGCATAACGGTGCAAAATATACCGCCGATGCCCTTGATTCCGTGATCTCGATCCTCAAGGAAAAAGGCTATGAATTCGTGCCGATCTCAGAGCTGATCATCCGCGAAAATTTTGATATCGACCACGAAGGGCGGCAGTTTAGTAAATAGGCCGGCTATACATCCAATCCGCATAAACCAGTAACAAAATATAACATCGCAGGATATTGGTGGTGCAAAGCACCTGGCCATCCTGCGATGTTTGTTTATACGGCAGCCTTATTCTCCGCGATTTTCCCTCTTCCACACAAATGCGGTTCCTTACGGTATATCCCCGCAAAAAATCGCCCTATTCCCCATAATACTCCTTGATGAGGCGCACGATCATATCATTGAGCGCCTCCACGGTATACGCCCCCACCGTCGGTTCCAGATGGCTGCCCCCGATACCGCTGTCATCCGTCAGGAATGTGTATGTCCCTCCGGTAAGCATCGCAATGCCGCGCAGAAAACCTTCCGTTTTCTCATCCACGCCGCTTGAGGCAATCGGAATGATGCGGATCCCCTGCTTTGTGGCTTCTTCCATCGCCGTCCGCAGGTTTGCCGCCGTCTCCCCTGTATCGTGCGGCGGCGCATCCAAGATCAGGAATGCCAGCTTAACCGCCCCCTCACGCCATTCATGCCCCGTTACCGCATCCAGAAGCGCCAGATCCACTGCCTCCTCATAATCCCCGCCTCCGGTGGCATATTCGGCATTTATGAGCGCCTCCACCTTCTCTATATCATCCGAAAACGGATTCGAACGCACAACATATTCATCTCCTTGATCCCGATAAAAATTTACTGAAAAACGGGTGCTCTGATCTGCGACACGCTTCGCGATGTCCTCAAACTCTTTTTGCAAATACAAAAGCTCATCCCCCATTGAACCGGTCGTATCAAAAACAAACATCACATCAAGCGACTTAACGGGCGGTGTCATTTCACCAACCTCCACAGTCAGCTCCACACTGTTAAGGATCTCCTCCGGCCGTGTCTGCCCCTGCCCGCCCTGGTTTTTTGTGTCCTGCATACCGGCCTCACGCACATTCCCGTCCGCCTCCGCACTGCCCGGCACTTCGTTTCCCATCGGTTCCTGTCCTGCGGCCTGCGGGAGCTCCGCCTGCACCCGGCTGCCGTCCGGTCTTATCAGCACGACATGATCCGGCTGCTGCGTTTCACCATAAACATTATAATACAAATACGCCCTTCCCTTATGATCCGTCACCGCCGTGGCGACCGCACTGCCGGATACCGTGTTCAGCTCTACTTTTACCTGCCCGGCAGGCTGTCCGCCGGATAATGCCTGTACGACAACCCGCTCATACGGTACTATGCCAAACGTCCGGAATCCAAAACGGCCCGTCCGTACAAGATTTGCAAAAAATCCCCAGTTCTCATTGTCCCGCCATTCTCCCGCAGTCAGAAGACCCGCCTGCGGTTCAACTGCCTTCCCCGGAAAATACTCGCAGCCTTCTCCCCCACCGCTATACTCTCCCGGCATGGCCTCGGATTCCAAGGATACCTTATCGCTGCTCTTTATGGAATCCATAGCACCATCGGCAGCCATCATGTCATCGCACGCTCCTTCGCCGGTAAAACCCTTTCCGCTACTTTCCACAGGCAGCTCCAATCCGGATGACCCATCTGCCCCTCCCGGCAGCATCGCGTTGCCCACGTAGTCCCCTTCCCTCTCAATGTCTAAACTCCCGCCTTCCGCACTTCCGCAGCCTGCAATTATACCGGCAAACATACTTAATAGAAGCACTTTTGCCGCGATCCTTCTTTTTTTCATAGCCCTCTCCTCCATTTCCGTATTCGGTCATGCCGCCTCTTATTTTTCACATATTAGACGAGACCCGTTCCCGTTTTGTTCCCAAAAATTTTTTATATTTTATAGTTGAAATATTTCCGTTTTTCGATTAGAATGCTATGAGTAGGGAAATGATTCCATCAAAGAAATCACAAAAAGCGGAGGATTTTGATCAATGAAAAAAGTGTATTTGTTTCTCGCAAACGGCTTTGAGGAGGTAGAAGGCCTGACCGTTGTAGACTTGCTGCGCCGCGCAGGAATCGAATGCCTGACCGTATCCATCACAGGAGAGCTCCTGCTCACAAGCTCCCATAACATCGCTATCCACGCCGACCGCCTGTTTGAGGACGGGGCGCTTTCGGATGCCGATATGCTTGTGCTTCCGGGCGGCATGCCGGGCACTTCAAGCCTGCTCGCACACGAGGGCTTAAAGTCCCTGCTCCTCTCCTATGCCGCGGACAAAAAATATATCGCCGCCATCTGTGCGGCTCCGAGTGTCCTCGGGGCACACGGGTTGTTGGAAGGAAAAAAGGCTACCTGCTACCCCGGCTTTGAGGAAAAGCTCACGGGTGCCGACTGCACCAGGGACAATGTGGTCACCGACGGCAACATCATTACCAGCAGAGGCCTTGGCACCGCCATCGAATTTGCACTGGAACTGATTACCGTCCTGACCGATACGCACATGGCAACCGAGGTCGCGACCTCCATCCAGTATTACATGTAAAAAGCAGAAAAAAGCGGTGGAGGCATCCACCGCTTTTTTCCGAAAGGAAATACTTTTATGAAAACAAAATGAGAAACTAAACTGGGCCAGCCAGATTCGAACTGGCGACTGCAGGAGTCAAAGTCCTGTGCCTTACCGCTTGGCGATGGCCCAAAAACCCACACCGCACCGGATTCCGGACAAAACGGAATATCCTGCCGCATGAGATGAAAAAAGTCTTTTGCAAGCAAAAGACTTGAGGGTGGATACAGGGATTCGAACCCTGGGCCTCCAGAGCCACAATCTGGCGCGCTAGCCAACTGCGCTATACCCACCATAGGTATAAAATGTGCCAGAAGGGATTCGAACCCCCGACCCACGGCTTAGAAGGCCGTTGCTCTATCCAACTGAGCTACTGACACATAGAAAGCAGGTGATGGGAATCGAACCCACGTATCCAGCTTGGAAGGCTGGTGTTCTACCATTGAACCACACCTGCGCATCGGCTTCGTAAACTCATAAAATCGGGGTGACAGGATTCGAACCTGCGACCTCCTGATCCCAAATCAGGCACTCTAGCCAAACTGAGCCACACCCCGTTTTTGCCGGTGCACGGCCGCATATTTCTATCCTCTCCGTGACACGAGATTTATTATATATCAGTTTTAGAAAAATGTCAACAATTTTTTTCAAATTTTATATCTTAGAAATATGCGCCCTGCCACGGCGACAGCCTGCTGCCCGCAAAGAAATTTCCAAACGGGCAGCGGCCGGGTTATCTGTGCGTATTCCCACACACTCTGTACCTTATTTCCCGCATACTTTCGTGCACGGCGTACCCTCTGTATCCCGCAGCATATCCGCGTACCAGAAAAACACATCGGAAACCTTCAAAAGGTCACCCTCCTTGCTGTTTTCCCTCCAAAACTCTTTATAATAGAAAAGACACTGCTCCAACTCCTGCGCAAGCAAAATTCCCGCAGATATACCCTGCTGCCCTGCAAGCGCATCTTTCGCCCGCGGTTCTTCCTGCGCTGCCTCCCCGCATCCTGTCCGCGCAAGCAACTGCTCACCCACCTTGTTCCATGCGGCAACGATCCGCAGGGAGAGTTTTGCACAGGCGAGAATCCGCCTTTTTCCTTTGTCCATACTGCGGCAGACAACGGAAAACTCCCTTGTAAGTTCCTCTGCCCGCTCCCCCGCCTGCCGGAAACGCTCCGCCCCGGCAGCGCGCAGATCCTCTATAATCCCCTGTGTCGGTTTTCCTTTCTGTGACCACTCCTTAAAAATCACAGCCTCCGCCCAGCCGAATACCGAAAGCCGGCTCACCTTCGCCAGACATCCCGCAAACTCTCCCGACGCATCTCCGAATGCAAGCACCGAGATCATGCGGTTCATCTCATCAAAACTAAAATCCGACTCCCCCCACGAGAAAACCGCGCCGTAAATCATCCCCGGAACGGAAAAATCCGGATGCCCGACATGCCCGTAATCCCCCCAGTCCGTATTCAGCACACCAAGCGCATGGTATTTACGCCCATAAGCACACATTCTTTTGATATTCTCATAACTCTCTTCCATCTGGTTGACAAAATGGTTCCATCCGCGCGTCCCCGGACAGACATACAACTTCGTGCCCGCTCCGTGCAAAATCCGTACCTGTGTATCCTGCTCTGTCTCCGAATACCCCCATGCAAGGCAGAGCACCTGTGGCGGGAATTTTTTTAACAACTCCGGGCTCTCACAGATGATATCCCCCCAAAACATAGGGATTTTCCCGTTTTCAATCAAAAAATCAAATAGCTTGCACACAAATTCGGCGTACAGCACATCCCTGCCCTTTTCCGCGGCGGCAGCACGGCTTCTGTCCGTCCCAAGGTCAAACGTTTCATCGGCACAAATATTAAACTTATCCGAATGAAACAGTTGCATAAACTCACCGATCATACCCATGACCAACCCGACCGACCTCTCGTCCACGGCATTTAGCGTATGATGCCCCATGCGGTCCCAGAACGAAAACTCCTGTCCAACACTCCCGCGCAGTTCGCACAGTTCTGCGTATGTACGCGTGCCAAGGAGTTTGTACAAATGCCCGAAACTTGCCAGACATGGAACCAGCTCAACTCCCCGCTCCATGCAGTAAGCATCCAGTTCCATGATCTCCTCCGCTGTCAGCGGTGTCTCGTCCCGCCAAAGCTCTGTCATGCCGCGGAACAGGTAGGTATGCTCGATATAGAGCTGCAGTTGGTTCAGTTTGTAAAACACCATCGTATCCACCATTTTTTTGAGGTTTGGCAATGTCTGCACGCGGCCTCTCGTGACATCGTGGAAAAATCCCCGAACCTTAAAATCCGGCTCATCCACAATATGTAACACCGGCAAAAGCCCCGCATACTGGCGGAACAGCTGGCGCAGTGTCTGCACACCCTGCCCCAATGCAGCAAGACTTCCGCCGCACAGCGATACCCCATCCTCCCGGATATCAAGGCAGTATCCGCATTCCTGGCAGGCTTCATCCACGCAAAGCCGGATATCACCTTTCCCGGCATGACCCCTCACAGCCGGAATCCCGATGCCTGTAGCGGATATGATCTCCTCCTTTAACATCCGTGCATAGGCGGCCGCCCCCTCCGGGCAGGACGGTTCCATCACGATCATCGCGTCAAAGCCCAATACATAGTTTCCGTTTCCTTCCTGTACCTGTTTCGGCCACGGCAGTAATACCATCGCATTTCCCTCCTTTATTCTTTATCGTTACCGGATTGATATCCTTTACGTTGAAAAAACCGCTTTTCCAAATCATACTTCGTTATGACCCCGGACTCCCCCTCCTGCACGCCCCGTCTCAGAACAAACGATCCGAAGTCCGGAAGCCGGGAAAATCTAATCTTCCCCCTGCCTCCCCCTCCCGCGGCTGCAAGTAAAATATACCACCTGATACTTTTTCGCCACCTCCCGCAATAAATTCCTGCCCGCAGCAAGCTTTTCGTCATCAAGGTTGGTAAACGGGTCATCCATGATCAGCACCGGCATCTCCTCCTGGTACATCGCGTCCGCAAGCGCAAGCCTTAAGCACAGACCTGCCAAGTCACGCCACCCCCGGCTGAGTGTCTGGGTCTCACGCTGCTTCCCGCATTCCTCCACTGTCACTTCCGTGTTGGCATCCACATGGAAATGCCCGGCGGGCATCCCGGTAAGCATCTCATAATACCCGGAAAACGCTTTTAGGATCGGAGCCGCATATTTCGCTGTCATGGCCTCCTTCGCCGCCAGAAGTTTTGTTTTCGTTTTGGAGACAAGGTCGTACTTTTTCTGCTCTTGCTCCTGAATCTCCTTTAACTGTGAGAGCCTGACGCGATTTTCCTCCCAGCCCTCATATTGCTCCTGCAAATCTAAAAGTGCTTTCTGGTTGGCGGTGCACGATGCCCGCGCCTGCTCCATCTGTTCGTTCAGCGCAACGATCGTTTCATGGATTTCTTCTAAGGAAGGCATACCTTCTTCCTCATTCCCCACTGCCAGCACGGAAATATCATTTTCCTCTTCAAACTGTACAAGCTCATGGACCGCGTGCCCATATGCCCTGTCCGCTTCCTCATAATCCCCTGCCGCGTCACGGATATCATTGAGCTGCAGGGATATGTTCTCCTTCGGGGTAAAACCATACTCCTCATAAAAGGCGGCAATCTTTACCCGTACCAGCTCATAACGCTCCTCGGCGGAACGGTATTTTTCCTGCCGGTCCGAAAGGGCGGCATACGCAGCGGCACGTTCCTTCACGGTATAGATATCCTCCGCATAGTGCTCCCCCGAAAAATTTTCCTGCCAAAACAAACCTTTGTATCGGCCAAGGAAGGTTTCGATGCCCTCCCGCAAGTGTTCCATCCTCTCTTCCTCACTGTTTCTTTGTGCAGAGTGCTCCTTTCTCACAAGCGCCTGATACTCGGCAGCTTCCATCACAATCTCCTGCAGGGCAAGTGCCACGCCCTGCCCGTCATGCCCGTCAAATACCCTGCCATGCAACCGCAGGTACGCCGCGACCGCGGTATCCGTTTGCCCGATAAAAACGGAATCTTCCTCTATGGCTCTTTGCAGGTCTTCAATTTCCGGGACATTTCTGAAAGCTTGCATACCATGTCCAAAATGATTGGATGGCTCCCTGAAATCATCCGCAGTTTCCCCGCTCTTTTGGGCGGGATTTTCTGAAACACCCGCCACCTTCCCTCGGATACTGGCTGCCGTGACCAAAAGCCCAAACACCGCCACAACGATTCCCGCAGCAGGAGATCCCATCACCGCCGCCAGGATGCCCGCCGCCATCAGAAAAATGCCGGCAAAGAACAGAAGGGAATATTTTTTCGACCGTGCACCGGCCACCGCATAAGCCGCCTGCAATGCCGCCAGCGCGGCTTGGTTTGACGGCAGCGCCGCCGCCCTCTGCGTGCGCTGTGCCCAGTCCGCCGCCATGCGCGCGGCATCCCCGTCCTCCTGTGAAAACCCCGAAAGCTCCAAAAGCCGCTGCCGCTCCTGCCGGCTCATCTGTCCGGCATCATACTCCTGCCGGAGGCGGGCATACTCAGAGGCTTCCGCGCGTTTGGCATCCAATTCCAGGGGACTTGGCACCCCGGCGCAAAAGACCGGTTTTAAAAATCCAAGCTCCTCTTCTTCCTGTTCGCTCAGCTGGTACAGTGATACTCTCTCATAAGCTTTTCCCAGCTCGGCACACTGCATTACCTGTTCCATCACCTGCGAGGATTTTGGTATTTTACCCGGAAACCATCCCGCACTTTTCTCCCTCGCTTCCCCGCTTTCTTCAACCGCGCGTTTCAGCCGCTCCCACTCCGCTTTTTTTGCTATCGCGGACTGCGCGTGCGACACCTTTTCCTGTATTTTCCCTGCCTCCGCTAACTTTTTCTTTAGGTCATCGTAGGCGGCTTCCTGAGCGAGCATCCTGTCCCGGTAGACCTCCATGCCACTGACAATGCCCTCCCCCTCCTTAAAAATCCTCTCACACCGGGCAATCTCCTCCCTGCGCCTTGAAAGCGCCCCCGAAGCACGGGAGGGTGTGAGCGCGTTGATGACATCCGTCAGCCTTGCACTCGCGGCATCAAAATTATTCAGGTCCCTCGCACCGTCCGCCAAATCCCCGATCTTAGCATTGATATCGTCCGTGGCGGAAGTTTCACACCCATTTTGGTCAATGAAAACGGTCCGAAGGAAAGATTCCCGGTCAATCCCAAAAATCTCCTCCCCAATCCTTTTGCTGTAATCCTGCGATGGCAGATTAGTTTTTACATCGCGCAGTTCAAATACATCCTGTATTTCTTTGTCATAAAAAATCCGCGAGAGCCGGTACTGTCCCCCTCCGGCCTCAAACGTGAGCTGACCGCCAAAAACCCCGCCCTGCCAGGGTTTATACTTTTTCCGCTCATTTTCCAGAAGGCTTCGTTTCCGGTCCCCTTCCAGCCCGTAAAACATCGCCCGGATAAAAGCGGCAAATGTGCTCTTTCCCCAGCCGTTTCCTTCACAAATGATATTAACCCCCTCCGCAAACTCAAAGGAAAAATCATGGAGTTTTCCGAAGTTTTCGATATGGCAGGAAATCAATCTCATATCAATGTACCTCCTCCCCCTCGATCGCCTGCAGACCATAGCGGATCATGATCTTCTTGTCCTCCTCCGGTATGGACGGATCTTCCATAACCTGGCGCACAAATTCCCCTTTCAGGGAGACATCCCGCATGTAATCTTCCGTTTCCACCAAAAGCGAAGTCTCGTCATAAACCTTCACAAAGTAAAAATCAGGGGAAAAGCGCGCCGGGAAATAAGACGGATCCTTCTCACACGCGACATCCACCGCTCCCCGCAACACGATTTTTACAAGGTCATCTTTCCCGCAGCCTGCTGCACCCAAAGCCTCCTCCACCCGAACCGCCATCTGGGCGGTGGTGAGGCAGCCCGTCACATCCGCCGCCACCTCATAGAGGTTTCTTTTCGCAAATGGGACAAATTCATGGGTATATTTCCCGCTCCCCTCATCTACATCAAGCAGCACAAAACCGTGGATACCGCACTCGTCAAACCCCCTGCCCTCCAGACAGCCCGGATAACAATATGTACCGCGGGCATCCAGCGGTTCTTTTTTGTAGGCGTGTACATGGCCAAGCGCCAGATAGTCAATCCCCTTGTTCCGCAGCGCCCTGAGATTGATGATCTGTGTCCGGTCTTTTGCGCTGCCCACACCCTCCTGCCCATGCAACATAACAATGTTAAATTTCTCCATATCCGGCATCAGTTCCAGATAGACGGAAGCCTCATTCTTCGCCGGAAACTCAATACCGGAGACCGTGATCTTCCCTCCCTCCTCAAAGTAAGTTTTCCACTGTGAGCCGAAAGTTTTCAGGTTTTGGGGAAGTTCATCCTCCCGGAATAAAAAATTCTCCTCATCATGGTTTCCGCGCAAATAGTAAAAATTGATTTCAGGATGACCTGTGATCTCATACAGGAAAGTGTTTCTTGCAGTCGCAGAAGTATTTTTCGTATCAAAAAGGTCTCCAGCAATCAGGATGGCTTTTACCCCGTGATCCGCGGCATACGCAACCATCCGCGTAAAAGTATGCAGGATTTCTGCTTTTCGCTGCCTTGCGCTTTCCTTATCAAGGTTGGCGTTTAATTTCGAGTCAAAATGTAAGTCAGCACAGTGGATGAATTTCATACTATTTCCCCCGTTTTTCTCTGCTATGTGGTTTCCTGCCGCACAATGCATCTAATGTTCTGATTATATCACAGGCATTTCTTCAATTCAATTCGTTTCCGCAAATCCGCCGCACCGGCAAGAATCATCCCGGAAAGCAAACATAGCGGTTGCAACCCCGCAAAAAAACCGATATAATAAATACCAACAGCATGTGCCCGGAAGCTGAACAATAAGGGGATCGTGGACGAGTACCGCAGAAGGAAGCTTGCGTACGATGTAGTAAAGAAAATGTTTGAGGGGGATTAAATATCCCCCTCAACCCCTTTTTCCTTTGCGCGGTTTGCCGCGAAGATCTCCTCTATTACCTCCTCGCGGACCGCCTCCGGCTCAAACATCGGTTTCGCAAAATAATATCCCTGCAGCAGGTCGACCCCGCAGGCGATGACCGTCTCCATCTCACCGCGCGTCTCAACCCCCTCTGCCAGAACAAGAATGCCCCGCTCTTTTGCCAATCCAACAAGATTCTGAACCATCATCCGCTTGCGCGTATCATGATCGCAATTACTGATAATGGAACGGTCAACCTTAATCATATCGGGGTTCATCGTAATCAGTGCATATTCACTGTTGTAACCCGTGCCGAAGTCATCCAGGGCGATCATCGCCCCCCAGCTTTCCATGACCTTGCGCTTACGGTTCGCATAATCCATGTTAGTCTGCTCCCCTTCCAATACCTCCAACACAATGTTCTTTAACAGCGGCCGGTACTTTTCCTCCACAAGCATACGGTTTTCCGTGCCCATGGTACAATTTGAAATTGAGTTCAGGAAAATATGCGCATCCTTTTTGACCTTGCCTTCCGCGGCAAGTTCCGAAAAACTGGCAAGCCCCAAGAACCAAGTCAGGCGCTCCAACTGGTAAAGCTTTGCCGCTGACTTTGCGATCCGGATAAACTCCCCGACCGAAGGGATTGTTTTTGACTGCGGGCGCATCAGTGCCTCATAGCCGAAAACTTCCCCCGTCTTTGCGGAAAGAATCGGCTGGAACGCATAGCGGATATCCCCGTTGTCAATGATGCGGTTCATTTCCTCAATGCCTGTGATCAGTATGGAATCATTCCGGTAAGCCTCCGCGTCAAATTCCGCAAAATTCCCCTTGGTCGAATGTTTGATCGTGTACATTGCGAAATCGGCGTATTTCACAAGTTCCTCATACAGCTTAGAATCCTCCGGATACCATGAAATACCGCCGCTCGCCCGCACTTTGTAATGCGTGCCGTCCGCAAGGAGACAATAACTTTCCCGCAGAGTTTTTGCAAAGCCGGAAAGCCTCCCTCGGATTTCCTCCTTTGTTTCTCCCCCATAGAGAAAAGCAATGAACTCATCGCCGGAAAGCCTTGCAACAACGGCATTTTCCCTGCCGAGCGCACAGAGTGCCATCGCTGCCGTCCGGATATAATCATCGCCAAAATCATGCCCGTAGGTATCATTCACAAACTTCAGATTGTCAAGGTCAAGCATCAAAAACGCTGCGGTTCCAAGATTGGCCGGACACATGAACAGTTCCTGCACCTTCTGGTAGAACGCCCTGCGGTTAAAAAGCCCTGTCGTCATATCATAATCGCGCTCATGTTCAATTTTTTGGCGCTCCAGGACGGCTTTGGTAATATCCTGCACCAGCCCCGTCACCGCATCCTTATCCCTTGTCAGCGTGAAGCGGAACCATCTCAGTTTTTCTCCGGTGGCATCCCGGATGCTCAACGAAACCTCCAGATTAACCCCGAATGTTTCTTCCCGCTTGCGGTCATCCGAAAAAACCTCAAGTTCAAACATGTGGTAGTTCTCATCAAAATACTTCATATATTCCCTGAAATCTGCAAAAGGGATCGTAACGTCTTTTTCCGGCACCAGACCCGGCAGATCCAGAATCTTAATCAGGCTCCTGCCGACAAAAACATTGCCCTTCTCGTAATCGTACATAAATACGCCGATGCCGCTGTCCGCAATGCTGAGGATATCCGACACACGGAACGCCTGCTCCCTCACCTTGACCTGCAGGTCAACAATGGATTCGGCAAGCCGGTCAAATTCCGTGATCCCGGTTACCGTAAACTGCACGATCTGATCCCCCTCCGCACCATGTCCGAGCGTGCGGATCATGGTCACGATCGGCTTTGCTACCCTCCGGCTTAAAAGAACCGCGAACAATGCGCTGAAAAGCACGGAGATCACCGAGGAAATAATAAATATCTCAATCAGCTTATGGTAAATTTCCAAGATGCGATCCGAATCCGCAACGGAGATCAGCGCCCATTTCTGTCCTTTAAACGGAGAAAGCGGCGAATACAGCTTAATATCCTGTAAACTTCCGATGCTTGGCACTCTTGTATTAAAACGGTATAGCCCATACTCCCCACTGCACGCCTTATCAAAAATGGTCTGATCCCCTGACACAAGCCGCGGGTAGGCCGCACCGGAAGAAAGCAGGGGCTGGTAGATTCCCCCGCCGTCAAAATCGGTCGCCAATACATAACAGGCACTCTCGTTGAGGAAATCACTCGCCGGGATATTGCTCAGAATATTTTTCTCCAGCAGCCCAATCCCGATCACGCCGTAAACCTCCCCGTCAAGCACAAGGGGTACGGTATACTTTATGCTTTGTTCCGCCGAGCGGGAGATTCTTGACAGCCCGCTCCAGTAACCGAAATTATAATCCTCCAATTCCGGATTCGCTTCCCAGGCCGCCACCGGTTCGGTGAAAAAGCGGAAATCATTTTCCTTCGTAAGCTCTGTATAAAGCGACCACTCATAATCCATCGTGATCCCAAACTGTCCGGCAAGCTCTGAGCTCCCCATCTCAAGATATAAGTCTTCGTTCTCCACCATATCATTGGAATTGACATCAGTATCGCGGATATAAAAACCCGTAAGGCGGTTTACGCCGTCCGACTCATAAAGATTCCCCGTATTCAGGTAAAGAAAGGCATCGTTTGCCATGTCCATGCGGATCAGGGAAACAATGCTCTCCGCCGCAGCCGCGATGATCTTCTTGTTCAGCTCCCGGTCAGAGCGCACCTCCCCCACGGTCTTTCCCTCCCGCTCAAGAAGCCTGCCAACGGTTCGGTTGACCTCACCAGCTTTCTCATGCACAAGGGAGGTTTTCCGGTTCAGGAGATTTTCAATGTAACCCGCCCGGTTCTGGGTCTTTTCCAAAAGGACATTATAAGAAAACCTTTTGATGGCAGAAAACTCACCGCTAAAAAGCAGTACAACAACAAACACCAGAAGCTGTAATGCTACCAGCGCAAACATAAGAAAGCAGACCTTGAAGAACAGCCTTGAATTTTGCACCCTTTTTTCCTTACCCGCAAGCGTCTTTTCCATAACCAAGCCCCATCATCAATATTATTTTACTCCGTCCGCAAGGACACGGATAAATAATTCCTCCAGCTGTTTATACCACACCTCAAACGCTGCATCCCCCGTATACTGCGCGAGGACGGATTCCCTCTCTTCCCCCGCCGCAATCCTTTCCATGACGGCCCGGCGGGCGTTGCCGGCACCGGACTCAACCAGCCCAGCAAACTCCGAGCGCAGGCCGGAAGAATTTTGGTACGGCGCGGATGTATACAGTTCATAGGATGCAACCTGATCCATTGCGACCCGTATCGCATTGTAGATCGTCCCGTCAATATCACCGTCCTGCCCGTCCGTCCGCTCCCTGATCCTCTCAAAATCGTTCGCTTCCTTTTTTACGGGCAGATAGCCGGAACCGACCGAAAACTCAATGTTGCGCTCCGTCTCGGTAAACCATTTCAGGAATACGGCACAGGCATATTCCGTTTTCTCGTCCGAAGACAGAACTGCCATCCCCGCCCCCTGCTGGACAACGAACGGTTCCGTCCCTTCAAAATTCGGTACCGGAAGCACTACATTCTCGATCGGATATGTATATTCATCATATAACGTCACTTGATCGGGGTAGTACGATGCCCCGGAAGTGGAACCGACAAGGGCAATCAGCCTGCCAATCTTCGCGTCATCACTGCGGTAACGCCCTTCTGAGGTGAAATATCCCTTTACATAAGGCACATAGTAATTATCCCATAACCGGCGGACTACCTCCTTCTCAAGCGCGGGCACGGCAACTCCGTCCGCATCCACGCTGACAAGGGTACAGCCGAGCTGCCTTGCCCCGACCAGCAGATAATTTGCCAGAGCGTCGCGCCCGAAAAATGCCCTCCCGTCGTTCGGGATATCCGGTGTCAGGGCATCCGTGTAGTCATAATACCTAGCGGAGACCTCCACCAGTGATTCCCATGTGGAGAGCTCGTCAAGCGTCACGCCCGTGACATCCGCGAACTTCTGCCAGTCCGTTTTGTTGACGATCATCACCTCCGAGCTCTTGGCGATCGGAAAAATCTTTAATGCACTGCCGTCAAATCTCCCCTCGTCAATATATGCGTCAATGTATTCCGAAAGTTCAGCTTCCGTAAAATACCGCGAAAGGTCGGCGAGCACACCGCTTTTATCCAGTGCGTACGCGCTGTCGGAGTAGCACGCAAAAATATCCGGCGGCTCCTCCGCCCCCAGTTTTTTGTTCACGGCGGCATCCACGCTGTCGGCCAGTTCATCCACACCGCTTTTGGAGAACGCCTGCAGGACGATGCCCCTTTCCAGCCCCTCCGTATCATTAAATTCCCGTACCAATTCGTCAAATTTTATCTGTTGGATCCCGTTATAATAGTGCCATGCCGTAATCGTAACCGGGGCATCTTTGTCAAGCCCATAGTCCCTCTCCCCGGAAGTCTTCCCGTTCTTGCAGCCTGCCGGCAGCAGGGTCAGCATAATGCCTGCCGCCACACCAAGCCCCCGAAGGTTTCTCCCGGCACGGCACGCTTTCTTTTTCCAAGCTTTCTTTTCCATCAAACCTGCTTCTCCTCGCTTCAATAATGTCAATTCCCGAAATCTTTCTGCCCACCGCCCATATTTCCAAAATATGTACTTACAGTGAAATCAAATACCCGCCTTAGTGAAGTCCGAATGCGCTTTATAACGACTATTTTAGCAGAGTGCATCAGAAAATTCAAGTGACACATTAGCCCAAAAGACAGCACAAAAAGGGCGGATGCCCTGCATCCGCCCCACAATTTTACCCGCCCCGTTTACTTTTTTGCGCGGATCACATTGATAAGCTTTTTCACACTCATTTTTTGTCCATTATACAGGATCAGCCCCTCGTACAGCTTGCCCGAAAGAATGATGCACAATACCGCGAACACCAACAGGATCACGAGGGAGACCACGCCCTGCAGGATGCCCACCGTCCCGGTCAGAAGATCACACGGCATGCCGAACGGGATCGTGAACGGGATAAACCTCGTCACAAAGACCAGCCCTTCCTTTTCCAACATCAGCCCGAAATAGCACGCGAAAAAGCTGATGATGATCGGGAATTGGAAAATACTCTGCACCTGCGCGGTATCCTCCGGCTTTGAGACAAGGCTGCCCGCCATACCCGCAAGCACGCTGTAGAACAAAAACCCGACCACAAAAATCAGCACCGCCAGCAGAACCGCTACCGGGGAAAACGCCGATGTACTGTAAGTTTCCCGCACATAGTCAAGCGCCTGCACAACAACGTTCTGGTAGCCCGGATACATGGATTTTGCCACTGCATTGCCGATGACAAGCCCGACCCCCGAACACACGATCCAGAAAAAGAACTGCAGGATCCCTGCAAGCGCGACCGCGAGTACTTTCCCGGTGATCATCGCGTAGGGCTTGATGGAGGTCAAAAGCGTCTCTGTCAGCTTGGAAACCTTCTCCACGGAAATCTCCCGGCTGACATCCTGCCCGTAGAAGATCAGCATCATATAGAGCACCAGGCCGAAAATCATCGGAGCCATCATCTTGACGATCACCGCCCCGATGCTGTGATCCTCACCGATCTTGCCGTCGCCCGTGACGACCGGCATCAGCACCGCCATGCCCTGCTCCTGTGTCAGCTGTGCCATGTCAACCTTCGCGTACTCAAAGCACTCCGCCATCGCCGCAAGAAGATCCTCCGCAGCATCAAACGATGCCGTCGAATTTTCCGGCAGGATCCCGTTCATATAAAATGTACCTTCGTCATAGCTCACCCTGACAATCACACTGGAAACACCGTTATCCTGTCTTACACTCTCCAATGCTGTCTCATAGTCCGCCACACCCACAAAAGTTACATCAGCAAACTCTTCCCTGCCAAGCACAGCGAGCATCTGCGCATAATCCACATCATATTCATCCACGACCCAGACCGTCTCAAGCCCTGATTTTTCCACCTGTTTTTCATCCGGCTTGCCGGTGAGCACGATGACCAGGATCAGCCCCACGACCAGCAGCAGCGACACTACCGCCGTCACTGCCCGGTAGCTCGTCTTTTTTGTCATTTGGTGAAAAGTAAAGGAAAACACATCCTTCCACCCACGAAAACGACTCTCTTTCACGCTTCTCCCCCCTTCTTAGTTCCGCATTTTCAGCAGCTGCTTGATCCCGATCCGATTGCCGTTATGGACAATCAGTGCCTCGTATACCCGCGCCACAAACCAGAACAGCAGGGCAATCAGTGCAACCAAAAGCACAAAGGATACCACGATAATCCATACCGGCGCTTTTCCGATGACGATCGCACCCGGCATCAAAAACGGGGAGGAAAGCGGGAACAACATCGCAAAGACTGCAAACGGATTGTCGCCCGCGCCGAGCAGGGAACCCGCCGCCCCTATGCCAACATAAACACCCACGAGCACCGAGATGGTAAACATCACAAGCCCTTCACCCGCTTCTTCCATGCGGCTGACCGTCGCGCCCGCAAGTCCCGCGAGTGTCGCATAAAAAATCATGCCAAGCGCGATGAAGATAAGCCCAAGGGCAATGTTGACCGGGTTAAGTTTGCCCAATACCTCCGGCGAAATCAGCTTTGCCAGGACATTCTCCCCTGTCTTTTGTCCGGTGATGGCATTGGAAGCCGCGAAAACCACGATGAGACCGACCATTTCCGTCATAACCACGCACAGCATCGCCAACACCTTGCCGACAATGACCGCGAGCGGCTTGACGGAGGTCAGCAGATATTCCACGACCTTCGAGGATTTCTCCACGATGACCGAGGTCGCTACCTGTGAGCCGACCATCATACAGATCATCATGCCGATGAACAGCAGCCCGTACAAAAACCAATATTCGAAACCCGAGATCGAGGTATCCCCCTCACTGACCACATTGCCGTCCATACCCGCGCGCAAAACCGATGTGGAAACCTGCGCGGACAAAAGTTCACGCTGCGCCGCATCCACCTTTAGGGCATCGTAGCGGCACTCTTCAAACGCCGCAAACAGCACTTGCTCAAAAGCCGTAAGCTCGGTCTTTTTTATCTCCCCGTTCCGGGAATATTCCAAAAACAGTTCCACCGGTCCTTCCTTCGCGGTCACAAACAGAAGGACGGCGCTTGTCTCCGACTCATCGACGTGCGCGCAAAGCTTCTCGTATGCCTCGCCCTCCTGCGGGGTTCCCCCCATATCAACCTGCACCGTCCATCCACCGGTCTTTAGCATAGCACGGACGGTATCCGCGTTAAAATAGCCGGTCTCATCATACACATACATTTTTGTGATCGTATAATTCGCATTTTCCCCGTCCGCGGCAGACATCATGTTCATCACCGGCGATGCCACCAGCGCGAGGAGCATCATTATAATAAAGGATGCAACAAACGCCTTGCTTTTTAAGGTCTGCGCCAGCGTGAATAAAAAGACATCCTTCCATCCGGAAAGCTTATTCTTCATGTGCGCCTCCTACCTTCTCAACAAAAATTTCGTGCAGCGACGGCTCGCGCAGCTCAAAATGGATGACCATCACGTTATCCTGCACCAGACGGCCTAAAAATGCCATCGCCTGCGCCTCATCCCTCACCTTCAAATGGTACTCCTCCGGCGTGCGGTTCGCAAGCGTGAGACCGAACTGCTCGATATAGCGGTCAATCTCACCCTCACATTTTACAAAGAGGTTCACCCTGCCGTAACTTTTCTTGATCTCGTTCAAGTTCCCGGTCAGGACAGATTTGCCGCGGTTTAAGATCGTGATGTCGGAGCAAAACTCTTCAATGACCGGCATCTGGTGGCTCGACATGATCAAAAATTTGTTTTTGCCGATCTCCTCCCGGATAATGCCCTTGAACAGGTCGGTATTCACTGGGTCAAGTCCGGATAGCGGCTCATCCAGAACCAAAAGCTCCGGGTCGGAAAGCAGCGCCGCCATGAGCTGGATCTTCTGCTGGTTTCCTTTGGAGAGCTGGTCGGCACGGTTTGCCTTTGATCTCTTTTTGCCCTTTATCGCCGGCGGGAAGATATACTCGGTCACCTCCAGGCGCTCTGCCCAATATTTGATGCGCTCCAGCGCTTCCTTCTTGCCGACCTTCTTTAACTTCGCGAAATACAAAAGCTGGTCAAGCAGTGAATATTTCGGGTAGAGCCCGCGCTCCTCCGCCAGATATCCGATATTGGCATTCACCGGGTCAAGAGGTGCGCCCTTCCATGTCACCCTGCCCTCATCGCTCGCAAGCATCCCAAGGATGATGCGGATCGATGTGGTCTTGCCCGCGCCGTTTGTGCCGAGCAGAGCGTACACACCCGGTTTTTCCATCGCAAAGTTCAAATGGTCAACAACGGTCTTTTCCCCATACTTTTTCACCAATCCATCTACTATCAGTGCCATACAATCCTCCTGTCATACTTTATTGCGGATACCCTGCGCATGTATGTGCCATCCTGCAGTTTCCCCCGCGGCATGCCGGAAAGCTCATTCCCGCTTCTGCATGCCTTAACCGGTCAGGCTTTTTGCCAGCCTTGGCAATTATAATACTACAACAACTTCTTTTTTTCAATTCCTTTCCCCTATTTTAATGAAAAACTAATCTATATATTTCTTTTTGTGCATTATCGTGCAAAACCGCAGGAAATGCGCACATCCTACGGTTTTGCATTTCGGCCGAAAGCTTTACACCTCAAACAAAAGGTCGCCGTAGGTCGGAACTGGCCATGCCTTTTTATCCACAATCAGCTCCAGCGCATCAATCGGCTCACGCAGCTGTCCCATTGCGGTAAAGACCTCGTCGTGGAAATAATTTGCCCGCGCGGCTCCCTCTTCCTTCGTCACCGCCTCGGCTTCCTTCTCCTTGAGGACATTGAGCGCTTTCTGCGCCTTGCAAAGAAGGTCGGAAATCTTCCTTATAAGCTCCTCCTGCACGCTGACATCCGCATCCGGCACAGCATTTTTTACTGCGTTCACCGAATCGGCAAGTTCCTTCACATATTTGATCACGGCAGGGATATAGAGCTTTGATGCCATCTCCGTCATCGTCTTCGCCTCAATGTTGATCGCCTTGGAATAGTTTTCATAGTTGATCTCAGCGCGCGACTCAAGCTCAACCCTTGAGAGAACGCCCTGCCGCTCAAACATCGCAACACTCTTCTCGGTCGTCAAAAACGGGATTGCCTCCACCATCGACTTCACGTGCGGAAGCCCGCGCTTCTCGGCCTCCATAATCCACTCATCGGAATAGCCGTTCCCGTTGAACACGATCCTTTTATGCTCGGTCACGGTTTTCTTGATCAGCTTGATCACCGCCTTGTCAAAATCCTTCGCTTTCTCAAGCTCATCCGCCATCTGTGAGAGCGCATCCGCCACAATTGTGTTGAGCACCGTGTTCGGGCCTGCCACCGACATGGAGGAACCAACCATGCGGAACTCAAATTTATTTCCGGTGAAAGCGAACGGTGAGGTGCGGTTGCGGTCGGTCGCATCCTTTTTGATATAGGGGATCGAGTGCACACCGATAAGAAGCTTGCCGCCCTGCTTGGAGGTCGCCGCAGTCCCGTTGGAAATCAGCTGCTCCAGAATGTCGTCAAGCTGTTCGCCGAGGAACATCGAGATGATCGCCGGCGGCGCTTCGGTTGCGCCAAGGCGGTGGTCATTGCCCGGGTTGGATGCGGACAGGCGCAGAAGCTCCGCGTGCTCGTCAACCGCCTTGATCACCGCGGAGAGAAAGAACAGGAATTTGATATTCTCATGCGGCATTTTACCCGGATTTAACAGGTTTTTTCCCGTGTCCGTGACCATCGACCAGTTGTCGTGCTTGCCGGAACCGCTCACGCCCGCGAACGGTTTCTCGTGCAGAAGACATGTCAGCCCCTGACGGTTTGCTATTTTCTTCATGCATTCCATGACGAGCTGGTTATGGTCGGTCGCGATATTCGCGGTTCCGTAGATTGGGGCGAGCTCATGCTGCGCCGGGGCAACCTCATTGTGCTGCGTCTTTGCCAGAACCCCCAATTTCCACAGTTCCGTGTTCAGCTCTTTCATAAATGCCGCGACACGTTCCTTGATCGAGCCGAAATAGTGGTCGTCAAGCTCCTGCCCCTTTGGCGGCATCGCACCGAACAGCGTGCGTCCGGTAAAGATCAGGTCTTCCCTCTGTAAATATTTCCCCTTGTCGATCAGGAAATACTCCTGCTCCGGACCAACCGAGCAGGAAACATTCTTCACGTCAGTATCCCCAAACAGATGCAGCACGCGCACGGCCTGCTTGCTGAGCGCTTCCATTGAGCGCAGCAGCGGGGTCTTTTTGTCGAGCGCCTCGCCTGTGTAGGAGCAAAATGCCGTCGGGATGCACAGGGTGACCCCCGCTGCATCCTCCTTCAAAAATGCCGGGGAGGTACAGTCCCACGCCGTGTAGCCCCTCGCCTCAAAGGTCGCGCGCAGGCCGCCCGACGGGAAGGAGGACGCGTCCGGTTCCCCCTTGATGAGCTCCTTTCCGGAAAACTCCATGATCACCTTGCCTGCCGGAGCCGGAAAGATAAAAGAGTCGTGCTTTTCCGCCGTCATGCCGGTCATCGGCTGGAACCAGTGGGTAAAGTGGGTTGCCCCCTTCTCGATCGCCCAATCTTTCATCGCATTGGCGACAACCTCTGCCACCATCGGCTCCAGTTCCTCGCCATTGTCGATCGTCTTTTTCAGCGCCACGAACGTTTTCTTCGGCAGGCGCTCTGCCATCACGGTCTCATTGAACACGTCAATGCCAAAAATATCCGTCAAATTCTCAGCCATACTGATTTCCCCCTTTAATTTTGGTTCCATGCGCCCCTTCCAAGCAGAACCCGGAAGCCCCCCTCTCCCCCGTCTATAAAAAAACTTACCGGACACCGCGCGGACACATGCAGCTCCAAAGGATCGTTCAGGATTCCTCCCCGGAAAGTACCCCTACCCCACCGGAGTAATCTCCCCTGCCGGATAGAAAAAAGGTGCTAAAAGCCTTCACTTTAAGCACCTTTGCTTTTTTCCCGCAATCCCTTTGTTAGTATTAAGATATCATGTTTTTTGTCCTTTGAAAAGGTTTTTTCGCATATTTCTTGGTTTTCTATCTTTTGCTCAAATCCATGTCTGATTTATTCAATTTTCTTTGGCGTATTTGACGAACACGTATGTCCGATTTATTCAAAAAAAGAAAAGCGTGGGGGTGTACACCGCCAGCACCCCTGCATACGCCCCCTTCCTAAAACAAAAAAAGGCCGCAGCCCTCACCGTCATCGCACCAAACCAGAAGTTTTGAAAATGACCCCCCACACGGGTACATTTTCAAAACTTCGATGTGAAAGGGGCACTCTCACTCCCCTCCCACAAACCTCACGCCCCTTTCACATTCACATCCATCTGCCGGAACGGTATCGTCACATGGTGCTCGTCAAAGGTATATTTGATCTCCTCCAAAAGCTCCGCCCGAAGCGGCCAGTAATTGTCCTTATCCACCCACACACGGAACGCGATCTGCACTGCGTCATCCCCAAAATCACCAACCATAACCGCAATATCCCGGTGCTGTAAGATCTGATCCGTATGACGGTCCGAAATCTGTAACAACAACTTTTTGACCTCGCGGATATCATCGTCATAGCCAATCGGGATCAGCAGGTCAAGCCTGCGCTCCGGCTCACGCGTCACGTTGACAATGTTGCCGTTTGAAAGTGTACCGTTCGGCATCACGACCGTGCGGTTGTCCGTCGTCAGCACGGTCGTGTAGAAAAGGTCAACCTTTGTGACCGTCCCCTCAAGCCCCTGCGCCACAATATAGTCGCCGACACAGAATGGTTTTAACACAAGCAGGAGCACGCCGCCTGCAAAATTGGATAAGCTTCCCTGCAGCGCCATACCGACGGTCAGTCCGACCGAACCGACAAGCGCCACGGCGGAGGTCGTCGCAATCCCCACCACATTGGCGATTACCATTACAAGCAGGAAATACAGCACCACCTTTAATACCGAACCGATGAAGCCTGAGACACCCTCCTCCACCTTCGTCCGTTCAAAGCCCTTTTTCACCAGCCCTAGCAGCAGATGGATCAGCTTCCTTCCGATAAAGAAAATGGCAAGCACCAGCACCAGCTTTCCAAGGAACGCAAGTGCTAACGGCCAGAACCACGCCCATAACTTTGACAGCCTGTCGCCCATATCCGAACCGGAGACATCAAAAATGGCATCGTTCATCGCCGTAAAATAAATCTTTTTTATGGCACACTCCGGGACAGCGCCCAAAAGTGCCTGCCCGCCATATATAAGGTTTTGGAAACCCATCGCTTACTTCCTGCCTTTCGTAGTTTTTTTCTTACTTTTATCTGTCTTTTTTACATCTGCCATCTTCCCGCCGGTTTCCGGCGCGTTGCTTTTCTTGCCCTGCGGCTTTTCTTTCACCGATTTTTCCGTCTTTTCCGCTTTTTTTTCAGCATCGGCTTCCGGAGCGGATTCCCCCTTCTCTTCCGGCTCTGCCTTTGCTGCTTTTTCCGCTTTCTTTTCAACCGCCGCTTCCGGCTCAGGCACTTTCTCCTCCGCCGTCTTCTTCACCGCTTTCGCCGCCCGTGTCGTTTTCTTCTCCGCAGCGGCTTTCGACCCGGACTTCGTTTCCTTCTTCTTTGCCGTGACCTTTTTTGGCGTTTCTTCCACGGCAAAGACTGCAAAACCGAGCGGCGGCAGCATAATCTCAATATACTGCTCCTGCCCGTCTACCTCGCCGTCCTTCGTTTGCTTTACACGCGCATTCACCATCCCGCTGCCGCCGAACTTTGCCGCGTCACTGTTCAATATTTCCTTATATTTTCCCCAGGCCGGCACTGCCGCCTTGTAGGAAGCATACTCCACCGGAGTGAAATTGCAGATCACAAAAAGCTTTTCCGCCGCCTTTTTGGAATAGCGCATAAAGCTTAACAGGCTGTGGTCGGCATCCATGCTGCTGACCCACGAAAACCCTTCCGGGTCATAGTCCGTCTCATACAGTGCCGGGTGCTTGCGGTAAAAATCATTTAAACTTGCTGAAAATTCCTGCATCCGGTGATGGTTGTCGTAGGAGAGCAGATCCCAGTCAAGGCTGCGCTCCTCGCTCCACTCCCTCGTCTGGCCAAATTCCTGTCCCATAAACAAAAGCTTCTTGCCCGGATGCGTCATCATAAAGCCGTAGGCTAAGCGCAGGTTCGCAAATTTCTGTTCCATCGTCCCCGGCATTTTGTAGAGCATGGAAGCTTTCCCGTGTACAACCTCGTCATGTGAGAGCACGAGCACGAATTTCTCGCTGTACGCGTATACCATGCCAAACGTCAGAGCACCGTGGCAGCCCTTGCGGAACAGCGGATCCTGTTTCATATAATTCGTAAAATCATTCATCCATCCCATGTTCCACTTGAAATCAAAACCAAGCCCGTTCTTTTCCACCGGCCCCGTCACCTCCGGCCACGCCGTGGATTCTTCCGCGATCAGCACCGCGCCGTCCTTTCTCTTATGGAACACCGAATTTAGATGGTGGAAAAGCTCGATCGCGTCAAGGTTCTCATGTCCGCCGTACTCATTTGCCACCCACTCCCCGGCATTTTTTCCGTAGTCGAGATACAGCATCGAAGCCACAGCGTCCATGCGGATGCCATCCGCATGGAATTTCTCCACCCAGAATAACGCGTTTGCAATGAGGAAATTGGACACCTGCGGACGCGCGTAATTATAGATCAGCGTTCCCCAGTGCGGATGTGCACCCTTGCGCGGATCCGCGTGTTCGTACAGGCAGGTTCCGTCAAAATTGGACAGACCGAACGTATCCCGTGGGAAATGCGCCGGAACCCAGTCAAGTATGACACCAATGCCCTGCTCATGCATATAATTCATAAAATACATAAAATCCTGCGGTGTCCCATAACGCGCGGTCGCCGCATAATAACCGGTCACCTGATACCCCCACGAGCCGTCGAACGGATGCTCCATCACCGGCATCAGTTCAATATGCGTATAGCCCATCTTTTTCACGTAATCCGCCAACATAACCGCCAGTTCCCGGTAATTGTAAAAACTGCCGTTCTTCTCCTCCGGCTTCTTAAACGAACCGAGATGCACCTCATAGACCGAAACCGGTGCCTCGTCAAGCTTCACCGCGGCGCGCGCTTTCAGCCACCCGCTGTCCGTCCATGTAAACTCCGAAAGATCCGTGACCACGGACGCATTCGCCGGGCGCAGCTCCGCCGCGTTCGCATATGGATCCGCCTTTAAGTAGGTGAGCCCGCCCTTTGCTTTGATTTCATATTTATACACTTCCCCCTTGCCGATTCCCGGGATAAAAACCTCAAAAATACCGGAATCACCCAGCCTGCGCATCGGATGTCTTCTGCCGTCCCAGTTGTTGAAATTGCCGACGACGCTCACCCGCATCGCGTTCGGTGCCCAGACCGCGAAATGTGTGCCGGAAACACCCGCACCGCCTGCCGTCTCCCTCGTCAGGATGTGCGCGCCGAGCTTCTCATAAATTGTGTAGTGAATGCCCTTTGAAAACTTTTCACAGTCTTCCTGCGTAATATACGGCTCAAATGCGTACGGGTCCACATACTCCTCCTCATGCCCGTCCCGGTGTTTTGCCCGCAGCTTGTAGTCAAAAAGCTTTTTCCCCGGAAGCAGAGCCGCAAAATACCCCGCCTCGTCCTCGTTTACCATCGGGTACTCATTTCCCTTATCTGTCACAAGTGTAATACCCTGTGCCTCCGGCACGTACGCGCCCACAAGCACGCCCTCTTTCACCACGTGCGGTCCGAGCACATTCTGCGGCTGATCCGCTTCCGAATATACAACGGCTTCAATCTCCGCCCAATCCATTAGATCGTAAATCTTCTTTTCCTCCATACGATACATCCTCCTGTTTCGTCCCGCCAAACCCATTCCCGGCACCTTTATCGCGCAAATGTGCGCATCTGCTTTCTTTGAAAACCTATCCGGCACCGCTGCGGGCTTTATGCTATTTTTTCATTTCATATTTACCGTTTATTCCGTTTACTCCAAATACCAAAGGTCCCTGCGCTCCCCGTCCTCGCCTTCCGAAACGACATCCCCCTCCGTGACGATGGTGCCGTCCGTCTCCACCGTCTTCTCCGGCTTTGGCATGTAACGCTTAAACACATGCTCAATCAGGAACGAGGAAAGCAGGGCACAGACCGCCGGCATAAAAAAGAGCGCCGGAAGTACAACATACATCACAACAGCGGAAAGTACAACGACCACAAGGATGGCAAGCGTGTGCAGGATATGGCGGAACGCCATGTACATTGAAGTTTTGAACAGCTGTTTTACCCCCATCGTAAACCGGGAGAGCACCGGAAATAAAAACATCAGTGTCCCCAGGAGCACAAAGCAGATTGCCAGCGTCACAACGAGCAGAACCCTTCCCATCATATCCTTTTCTTCCGAGGCCGTAACCGCCGCATAGGAATACTGCAGGTTAAAGCTTAAAAGTGTGACCGCCGCGCCAAGGACCGCCCCCGCTGCCGCGCCCACCTTGAAGTTTAGCTTAAACGCATGCACATACTCATGGAACACATAGCCGCGGTCCCTGCGGATCACCTTCATACACACATAGTAGATGGCCGCCATCGCCGGTCCGATCGGCACCATGCAAAGCGCGTCGATCGCCATATACATAAATATCTGGATCGGATTGCTTAAACTGCTCGTGACAAGTGTGATCAGAAAGTATCCCGGAATACAGCAGATCGCCCACAAAATACTCACAAACAGCATATCCCACAGCTTTGACATCCCCCTAAAAAAGGTATTATCCGGATTAAAAAGTCCTCCCATAAGTCTTTACTTCCTCTCTATTTATACTGCGCAGGATGTGATCAGCACCATGTCACCCGAAAGCCTGTAATCCCCATAACCGGCAGGGAGCAGGAAATGGTCGCCCTTTTTCAGCTTAATACCGTCAATCCCGCCCTGGCCTTCCACCACGCTGAAAATGCGGAAAGCATCCGCAAGCGTGAAATCCGCGCTGCCCTTCACCTCAATCCGGTCCACGGAATAGTATCCGCACGAAACCAAATGCTCCTTTATGGCATCCCCAACCTGCTGCCGTGTGCGCTCCGTTTCCACATCCCCGTGCGGACAGCGGATGACATCAATGCTCTTTTCAAGATGCAGCTCGCGCGGTTTTCCGTCCTGAAGCCGGTCATAATCGTAAAGCCGGTATGTGATGTCGCTGTTCTGCTGTGTCTCAAGAATCAGAGTCCCGCCCTTGATCGCATGCACCGTGCCCGGCATAATCTGGAAGAAATCCCCTTTTTTGATCGGAATCACGCGGATCAACTCGTTCCATCGCTTCTGGCCGATCATCTGCCCCAATTCTTCTTTGCTCTTCGCGTGATGCCCGATCACAATCTTCGCATCCGCGTCACAGTCAAGGATATACCAGCATTCTGTCTTCCCAAGTGAGCCGTTCTCATGTTCCTTCGCGTACGCGTCGTCCGGATGTACCTGGATACTGAGATCCTCCTTCGCGTCAATGATCTTGATGAGCAGCGGGAACACATCGCCCTTCATCCCGCCGAACAGCTCCCTGTTCTTCTCCCAGAGTTCGCTTAGATGCTTTCCGTCAAAACTGCCCCCGAGTATCTTGCAATCGCCGTTTTTATGCGCGCTGACTGCCCAGCACTCCCCGGTCTTCCCCCCCGGGATCGCATAGCCAAAATCATCGCGCAGTCTTGTTCCGCCCCAGATCATTTCCTTAAAGACCGGCTTTAGAAAAATCACCTCATGCATAACCTACCTCACTTAGAAATTATTTATGCCCGCGGGAAGTACCGGAAAGCCCCTCCCCCACGGACACATTATTTTTCTTATTAGTATAACATAGTTCCTATGGTTTGTCCACGTTTTTCAGACATCTTCCGCACGGGGCATACCGCTTTCAGACATATTCCCGCATCATTTTAACAGCATGTTCTCAAACTGTTCCTCCGGCACCGGCTTACAGTAGCGGTAGCCCTGCGCCACATACGCACCGATCTCCATCATCAGCTCTGTGTCTTCCTGTGTCTCCACGCCCTCGCACACCACCTGCGCATCCAACTCCTGTGCCAGATTGACAATATTGCGCATGATCTTGACCTGCCGGATGCGGTTTTCATTGTTGAGCAAAAAGGAGCGGTCGAGCTTGATCACCGAAGCCGGGATCTGCTCAAATACACCGAGCGAGGAATAGCCCGAACCGAAATCGTCGATTGAGAGGCGCACCCCGTTTTTGCGCAGGATGTCCACCGTCTCCTTGACCCTTTGCTGCGAAAGCTCCTCCACAACGAGCGTCTCCGTGATCTCGACCTCAATGTATTCCTTCGGTATCTTGTAGCGCGCGATCACTTCCTCAAACCGCTCCGGGAAGCCCTCCTTAACAAAATGAATCCTGGAAAAATTGCACGATATCGGCACGACCCTCTGTTTTGCATCAAGCCGCCTGCGCAGCATTTTGCACACCGCTTCCATCACGTAAAAGTCAATCTCCGTGATCTTGCCCGTCTGCTCATAATACGGCACGAAAAATCCCGGCGCGCGGATCTTCCCATTCTCCGTCGGATCCATAAAGCGCACCAGCGCCTCCGCCCCGACAATGCGCTCGTTGCGGATATCCACCTTGGCCTGATAAAAGACCGTGAAATCCTTCCATACATCCACTGCCTCCAAAAGTTTTTCCCTCTCGTGGTGCTCTTTCAGCTGCTTTCTCATTCGGTCGTCATAAAACTGTATCTCATTGCTGTAGCGCCCCTTTAACATTTCCACCGCCTGGATGCCGTACGCGAGAGGAGCGTCCAGCTCGGTCTCCCCTTTCGGGATACAGCAGACACCCATCGCCAGCGTCATATGCATCTGGAGCTTTTCATAGATTTTTTCGGAAAAACTGTTTTCGATATCATGCAGCCTGATTTTTAAAGACTCCTCGTCATCGTAACGCACAAAAAGCACAAAATGATCTCCCCGGCTTCTCGCATACAGTTCATTTCCCTTATCAAGCTTTTCCGCGACCACCTCGATGAACAATGCCAGGATCTTGCGCCCGGCCTGCCAGCCGTACAGCGCGTTGTAACGCCGGAACTGGCTGATATCCGTATACACCACGGCATAATGGCTGTTCCGTTCCGATGCCAGCTTCCTGGATGCCCGGTAATTTAAATAGTTCAGGTTCCAGATATTAAAATCTGTATCCTTGTACATCAGCTTCTGGATACGTCTGCTGTTGCGCAGCATCTTGTGCATGACCAGGATCACCACCAACGCCGCAAACACAAGCAGGGCAATAATCGGAATGCTGTTGTCACTGATAAAGTTTTCCAGGCTCTGGCGGGAATAAAAATTGTCCTGAAGCATGTAATCATTGACCATTTTGTCACTGACCTCGGAAAGCTCTTTGTTCAGGATGCCCGAAAGCGGACAAGTAGCATCCTCCCGCACTGCCATATAGATTGGGTGCACATCGCTCAGGACACTGTGGATTTCCATCTTCCCGAAGCTGAATTTTGAGCCGAGCAGGTACTCCGCCAGATAGCCGTCACAGACTGCAGCGTCCGCCTCGCCGGAGTCCACCGCCCCAAGGCACAAAAGCTGCGAAGCATACGTCAGAATCTCTGCGTCCTCCCCGACAAAAGCCATCATATGTTCCCTGGACTCATTATTGTAGGCGATGGCAAGCGTCTGTATCTTTTTTGACTTATCCCTCTTTTTGCGGACAATGACATGGGGAGCCTGCGCATACCGCTTTGTCAGCACGATCCCCGAATCTTTCAGGCTCTGCGCGCTCTCGCCGCAATAACACAAAATATCAATCTCCCCATCCCTTAAAAGCGCCTTCGCCTCCTGCATCCCGTCAAGTCTCACATAGGTAAACTTAAGCCCCGTGCGGGACGCAACCCGCTCGAGCATCTGTTTGGCAAGTCCCGCCGCCTCCCCGTCACTCTCGTAGGAAAAAGGATAATAGCCGTCCAGATATCCCACCGTCATCGTCCCTTTGCCGGCAATGTAATTTTTCTCCTCGTTTGTCAAAAGAACCGTCTGGTCCAGCCTGCTGTCATAATACTTTGCCATCAGCTCATTTTCAAGCCCCGGGCGGTTCATCTTGATGTCGGAGATCCCTTGGTTTAATTCGCGCATCAGATCATCGTTACCCGGATAAGATATGTAAAAAATCGGCTTTGGCGCAAAACGCCCAACAATGCGCTGCCCTTTCCTGACCTCCGTGAGCGAGTGCACCAAAGCATCAACCTCGCCGCTGTTTAACGCCTCATGGAGCGCGGCAGCACTCTCATACTCTTTCACCGGCGGACTTAAGATCCCGTGGCCCTCCATATATTCATAGAACTCGTTTTTCCGCACATAAGTCTTAACAACCCCGTATGTAATCTCCTTCATGGCATCAAAATCCTCATAGGCGACCGGGCTGTCCCCTTTTACGGCAACCGCGCCAAAGGTGTAGCCGCTTGAGAGATCTGCATACTGGTAAATCTTTGCCCTCTCCTCGGAAAACTGGGCGGAACCTACGAGATCCAATTTTTCCTCACGCAAAAGAGAAAGTGCCTTATCCCAGCTTTCACACTCGACATACTCAATTTCCCAGTCCACATAAGCGCAAAGCGCCTCAAGGTATTCCACATCCATGCCGCTGTAATTTCCATCCGGCTCCTTCTCATGGAAACCCTCCATCGGGAAAAAACCGACCCGCACCGTCCTCCTGTGGGAACCGGATGTATCCTGTGCGCCCGCAGTGACGGCAAGCGGTGCCAAAACCGCAAACAGCACGAGGAATAACACCGACACCCGCGCAATCCTCCCCCGGCACTTTCCCGCGCGTACCACCCTTGCTTCCCGCAGTCTTTCCCTCCCATCTTCCATATCACATTCCTCCATTTCAAAAAACCAACCGCCCGCACTTTCCGTCTTGCCGGATCGTTCCGCCCCCGGCATAAACAATCCGTAAAACCCTCTCACCCCGCGTGAAACAGCCATTGCCTCCCGTCCGTTCAACATTGTATATAGTAAACTTTATCATGCCCCCAGGAAAAATGCAAGGAATTTTGCCCCTCTTGCGAAAAAGTGACAAAAAACTCCCCGCCGCGCGGAAATGGCCGCGCGGCGGGGGAACTGCCCATCCTTCCATCACTTTTTCCGTTTTCACGGAAGTCTGTGCCTGCCGCCCTTACAGATAGCACTGCAAGTTTTTGCGCAGCTTCTCCTCCGAGTCAATCAGCCTCCCGGTGAGCTTTACAACACTTTCCTCGGCCTCCGGATACTGGTTTAGATAGCGGTGCAGCGATTTGATCCCCATGTCGCAGCCGTCCGTGAGCAGATCGGCCACCGTCGCGTCACTCTCCTGCATGGTAAGCCTGACTCCCGTCTTCATGTCCGCCATCATCTTTGCCACCGGATGCGGTTCTTTCCCGTCTTCATGATATTTCAGGAGGATCGCGTGGGATTCGTCACCGAGCTTTTCGTGTTCCTTTTTCGCCGTCTTTAAGATCTCGCGAAGGTCATTCCCCTGCACTTTATCAAGTACATCCGTCAGCGAGCGTATTCCCATTTTAATGCCGGAATTGCATTCCTTCAAAAGCGCTACGGTATCATTTTCCATCTTTTTCACCCGTCCTTTCCACGGTTATTATCCGCGGTTTATGCGGAATTTATCCGGGTACGGCGCAAAATTAAATAGACTTTTTTGGCACGGTGTGCTATGATGGGGAAAATATCTTCCACTTTCCGGAAAAAAACCGGCGGTGTGGAAATCCCCGATTGCACAAGGAGAACGATATGAACCAATATGCCGAAATGTTCCAATATGTAAAAAACGCGCTTTCCTATTATGATACACACGGCAGGAAAGGAAAACTAAAATTCCGCTACAACCGCAGTGAACACACGATGCGTGTCTGCCAGTGGGCAGTTCGCCTCGCAGATGAATATCCGGGAGAAATTGACCTGGATTCCCTAAAAATCGCGGCAATCTTCCACGATATCGGCTACTCGGTGGAAGAAGACCGAACCAGCCATCCGGCAAACGGTGCCAAGCTCTGCAGGGAATACCTGACCGCACGAAACTACCCTGCCGCGCAGGTCGATTTTATCTGCGAGCTGATTTTAAGGCATTCGGACAAGGAATGTATACACGATGATATCCCGGCGGAGCTTATCCTTTTGATGGAGGCTGATCTGCTTGACGATACGGGCGCGCAGGGCATCGTGCTGGATATATGGGTAGAGTCCCGCCGGGAGGATGCCGATTATGCCTCCATGCTGGGGCATATCCGCGAATATACACTGCGGACCATGCAAAAAGATTCCGTGCGGACACCGGCGGCAAAACGGATCTGGGCAGAAAAGCGGGCACTTGCAGAATCGTTTGCGGAATCACTCTCCCGCGACTTAACAGGCGATTGGATGGAGAAATTGATATAATATGGCAGAATATACGATTACAATTAAAAACCAGACCCTTCGTTTTATCACCAATGAAAAGGTCTTTTCCCCGGGGGCACTTGATACCGGCACGGCAGCCATGCTCTCCACCGTAGAATTTCTGCCGGGAGATAAAGTGCTCGACCTTGGCTGCGGCTACGGCCCGGTCGGCATCCTCGCCGCAAAATTGACCGCGCCCGGACAGGTGACCATGTGTGATGTCTCGGAGGATGCACTGCGGCTCGCAAAGGAGAACGCGGCACGCAACGGTATTCCTATGGTACAGGACGGGGCACCGCCTGCGGACGGTTTCCTGCGCATCCTGAAAAGCGACGGTCTTCGTTCCATCCCCGACCGCGACTACACAAAAATTCTGAGCAATCCGCCCTACCATACGGATTTCTCCGTCGCGAAAGCTTTTATTGAGGACGGTTACTCCCACTTAGCGGCGGGCGGCGTGATGTACATGGTGACCAAACGGCGCACATGGTATAAAAACAAACTGATCGCGGTTTTTGGCGGGGTGCATATCGACGAGATTGACGGGTATTATGTATTTACGGCAGAAAAACGTGTGTCAAATACCCGGACTGAAAAAGAGAGGGTTCTGCACGAAACCATGCGTCCCAAAATCCCCGGTTCGATGCCAAGCCCGCAAAAAAATGAGCAAAAGCAAAAACTTTCCAAAAAACTAGCCAGAAAAGCAAAAAAGAAGCGCCGAATATAAGCGCTTCCTTTTTTGTCCCAAAGGATAATACTTTTCGGCTATATAAGCCCGTTCCTATCCGGCACACGGTTCCGAAATTTCCGTCCTACACCATCGCCCTCTTGATCGCCCCCATCAGTTCGTCATATGTCTCATACGCGGCAAGCTCCGGGTGATCCGCCTTGATCTTTTCCGTACTCTGAAACAAAAATCCCGCCTTGCTCGCCTGGATCATCCCAAGATCATTGTAACTGTCCCCGCTCGCGATCGTGTCATACCCGATCGACTGTAATGCCTTTACGGTCGTCAGTTTCGAATTTTCGATGCGCATTTTAAAGCCCGTGATCTCCCCATTCTCCGCCACCTCAAGTGAGTTGCAGAAAATTGTCGGCCAGCCAAGTTTTTTCATCAGCGGTGTGGCGAACTGCGTAAACGTATCACTGATGATGATGACCTGGCAGAACGAGCGCAGCTCATCCAAAAATTCCTTCGCGCCCGGAAGCGGGTCAATCTTTGCGATCGTGTCCTGAATCTGTGCAAGCCCCAGCCCGTGCTCCTTCAAAATGCCGATGCGCCAGCGCATAAGCTTGTCGTAATCCGGCTCGTCACGCGTCGTCCTCTTTAGCTCCGGGATGCCGCTCGCCTCGGCAAACGCAATCCAGATCTCCGGCACCAGCACACCTTCCAGGTCCAAACATGTGATATACATTTCCGTAATCCCTCCATTTTATAAAATTTGGTTTATACTTCCCCGCAAAAACCATGCGTGGGAATTTGCCCATACCTCAAAGCAAGGAGGAAGAACCCTGTCATTTCCCCTCCCGCAAAACAGGGAAGCCCCGGCAAATGCAGCCAAAACTTCCCTATGCGGTCAAAATACCTTCAAAATATCCTCCGGCTTCTTGCGCTTTGGTTTGTCCGGATTATGGGCTGCTTTCCCCACCGCGATCACCGCGACTACGATTTCTTCCTCCGGGATGGACAGCAGCCCGCGCAGCTTGTCCGCATCACGGATTCCCATGATCAGCGTGTCAAGCCCCATGTCCGTCGCCCTTAAAACAAAGTTTTCATTATGTAAACCGAGGTCATAGTAGCCCCAGCCATTGCCGCACTCATTCGTCGGGTTCCCGTCGCGCTCAAAACCGGAACGGTTCGGCAAAAAGGTGGTAACCACGAGCGCCGCACCCTTCGCACTCGCCGCGTTAAAGCCCGGCAGGCACCCCTCCAATACCTTTTCGTTCATCTCATCCGACAGTACCGCATAGTAGCGCGCTGTCTGCGAATTTTTCCACGAAGGTGCCTGGATCGCCGCGTAAACCAGCTCCTTCATCTCCTCTTCCGTCACTTTTCGCGACGCGTCAAACGCGCGGATACTCCTTCTCTTTTCGATCAATTCCGTATACTCCATCGTACCCTCCATTTCTGCGGGGAAGCGTCCTGCCCCGCGCCATCTCATGATCTATGCCCATCCAAAACTTCATCCCGGCAAAGGCAGATATACAAACACCGCCATCCAGCCTGCCCGAAATGTGTTGCATCCAGTATAACGGAAAACGGTTCAAAATACAAGCACATTATCCGTAATAGGGGATATTTGCAGCATATCACTCAAACTGCGACGCGTACAGCTGATGGTAAACCCCTTTTTTCGACATCAGTTCCCTGTGTGTGCCCTGCTCTACCACATCGCCGCCGTCCACCACCAGAATACAGTCGGCATGTTGTATGGTCGAGAGGCGGTGTGCGATTACAAAACATGTCTTGCCCGCCATTAAATGCCGCATCGCTTTCTGGATGCGCATTTCCGTTCGCGTATCCACATTGGAGGTCGCCTCGTCGAGAATCAGCATCTTTGCGTCAAGCAGCATGGCGCGCGCGATTGTCAACAGCTGTTTCTGTCCCTTTGAAATGTTCACGCCGTTCTCGCTCAAAATGGTCTGGTAGCCTTCCGGCAGGCGCATGATGTAAGAATGAATGTGTGCGGCCTTCGCTGCAGCGACCACTTCCTCCATCGTCGCGTCCTCCTTCCCGTAGGCGATATTCTCAAAAATCGTCCCCCCAAACACCCAAGTATCCTGCAATACCATCGCAAAGGCACGGCGCAGGCTCTCTCTCGTCAATTCCCTGCCCTCGTGCCCGTCCACATAGATCCCGCCCGCATCCACATCGTAAAACCGCATGAGCAGGTTGATGATCGTTGTCTTCCCCGCCCCGGTAGGCCCCACGATGGCGATCATGCTTCCCGCCTTCGCCGTCATATACAGATTTTTGATGATTGTCCTCTCCGCTGTGTAGCCGAAGGACACCCCCTTCATCTCCACGTTGCCGCGGATATTTTCAAGCGGTTGTGCCCCCACGGCATCCGGTGTCTCCGGCTCTTCCCCCATAAGCTTAAAGACACGTTCCGCCGCCGCTAAGGCGGACTGCAGCTCACTGATAATATTGGCTGCCTCGTTGATTGGCCCGGAAAATTTGCGGGAGTAGAGGACAAAGGAAGAAATATTCCCCAGGGTCAGGCTTCCGAGCAGATATAAGATCGCCCCAAATACAGTCACCAGCGCAAGCGAAAGATTGTTGATGAAGTTGACGGTCGGCCCGACAAGACAGCTATAATAATCCGCTGTATAATACGCATCCACCGCCTCCTCGTTTATCCTGTCAAAACGCTTTGTGACCACCTCCTCGCGCGCATATGCCCCGATCGTCTTCTGCCCGCCAACCATCTCCTCGACAAAACCGTTCATCGCTCCGAGCTTCGCCGAGCGGGTGCGGAAAAGAGGGCGTGTCTTCCCCGCCATGTATTTTGTATAAAGAACCGACATCGGGATGGTCACAGCCATCACGAGTACCAGCTTCGGCTCGATGGACACCATCATCACAAACGAACCGACCACCGTGATCACACTCGCACAGACCTGCACCAAGTCGGTTGAGAGTGAGGTGTTGATCACATCGATATCATACGAGACACGGCTGATAATATCGCCGGACAGATGCGTATCAAAATATCCGACCGGCAGCGCCAGAAGCTTTTGGAACACATCATCGCGCATCTGCCTCGCCATCCTGCGGCTGATCGTCTGCATCACGACCGAGAGCAGGTAAGAAAAAAACGATGACACAATATAAAAAATGACCATCAGCCCCGCATAATGAAACACAGTATCAAAATCAACCGCACCTTTTCCCGGCTCGATCGCGTCGATTGCGCGCCCGGAAAGCTTCGGCCCGATCAGCGCCAGCAAGTTGCCGCTGACGGTCAGGAACATCGCAAGGAGCAAAAGAAAGCGGTAGCGGCAAAGATATCCCCAGAGTCCGCGCAGCGCACCCCTGGCATCCTTTGGCCTGTGGTTTTCCGAACGCCCCGCATTTGCCACACTAAACTGTTTTGAATTTCCGATCCCGTTTGCCATAAGACCTTCCTTCCCTTCCGGCGGCATGCTTTAAACCGCTGTCCCCATGCCGCCCATCTGTACCTCGTAAATCTCCCGGTAGACCTCACAGTCCTGTATCAGCTCCCCGTGGGTACCGTAGCCGATTACCTCACCGTCCTCGAGCACAAGAATATGGTCAAGCCCCATCAGGGAACTGACACGCTGCGCGACCATAACGACCGTCGTTCCCGCATAACCGTTCCGAACCGCCTGGCGCAGGCGCGCGTCCGTCTTGTAATCCAGCGCGGAGGAGGAATCGTCAAGTATCAGGATCTCCGGCCGGCCGGCGAGGGCACGCGTAATGAGCAGGCGCTGCTTCTGCCCGCCGCTTAAATTTGCGCCGCCGATGGCGGCCTCATGTGAGAAAGCCCCCTCCTTCTCCATGATAAAGTCGTAGGCACAGGCATCCTTTGCCGCCTGCTCCATCGCCTCGTCGCTGATTTCCCGCCCGAAGCGGATATTTTCCGCAAGACTGTCATTAAAAACCGTATCGTTCTGGAACACGACCGCGAACTTTTGCCGCAGATCCTGCGGCGTGTATTCGCGCACATCCCGCCCGTCAATCTTTACGCAGCCCCCGCTGACATCGTAAAAACGCATCATCAGATTGACAATTGTGGATTTCCCGCTCCCGGTCGCCCCCAAGATCCCAAGGCTCTCCCCGGGCATGATCTTAAAGTCGATGTCCTTAACGCAGAGCTTTTCTGCCCCGCCGCCATCCGTGTGGTAGCCGAACGAGACATGTTCAAACTCGATGCGGGCAGCACTATCCTGCCTGTTTGGCGTAGGTTGTTTTTTGGATGATGCAGGGTTCTCCCCCGCCACACCCGCCAAAAAACTCCCGGCTTTTTCCTGCCGTGTCCCGCCCGGCGGACAGGAATCCTTTGGTGCACACTCGCGCACCGAAAGATCATCTTCGCTTGCCAAAACGAGCGCAATGCGGTCCGCACTCGCCATCGCCTTTGAGATATCAACAAAAACCCTTGTAATTGACATCATAGCATGCAGGATCATTGTAAAATAGGACAAAAACGCCACGATCCTGCCGGGTCCGGAATCCCCCGCGTTGACACGGTACGCTCCAACCACGACGATTGCCGTCAGCCCTAAATTTAGGATGAGGTTCATCATTGGGCTGGACACTGCCATCGTGATGCCCGCCTTAAATTCATTCCCGGCGAGAACCCGGTTGCTCTCCTGAAAGCGCCTGTACTCATGTTCCGTCTTTGAGAGTGCCTTGATCACCCGGATTCCGCTGATGTTTTCACGCATCACACGCACGGCCGAATCCACAGACTGCGATACCTTCGTGTAGAGCGGAATCCCTTTTTTGGATACGCGGTACACAATCACGGCGAGCAGTGGCAGCGTGGCGATAAGTACAAGCGTCAGCACCGGCTCTAATGTAAAAGTGATCAAAACACCGCCCAGTAAAATAATCGGCGCACGCACCCCGATGCGCTGTACCCTGCCGATCATTGAGTGCACATTATAGCTGTCCGAAGTCAGCCGCGAGATGAGCGACGGAATCCCGAATGCGTCCGTCCGGCTGCCGGAAAGATACATGATCTTGCGGAACAGATCATGCCGCACAATCTCGGTCGTGTCACGCGCGACCTTGGATGCCATGCGGTTTGCCTTGATGTTCAAATACCGTGCCGCCACCGCGAGCCCCGCCATGACAACGCCCCACCAAAGGACAAGCGGGATGCGCCCGAGGGGCACAACATTATCTAAAATGTATGCCAATACCCACGGCAGCCCCAGATCCGCAAAAGTGCCGAGCACCTTGATCAAAAACCCACGCAGCATCCTCCATCGGTGCGGCTTTAAATAATTTATAATCAGTTTCATGTCTTATCCCCATTTTATACCGCAGACTCGCTGCAAACGAAAAAGTTCCGGCTCCCGGCGCAAAAAGAGAACGATGATTCCCCAAGAAACACCGTTCCCTCCCCGCTGCTTTTGTAAAGCACTACAAAAAACAAAACGAACCTTTTATATCTTATTCCCCGCGGAAAAAAATCTCCCCAGTCTCCACATCCATCCGCTCCACGATCGCCAGTGACTCCAGGCGCATCCCCATCTCGCGGATCACTTCCCCGCCGGTCTGGAAGCCTTTCTCCACCACGATCCCGATGCCCTCAACGCTCGCCCCGGCACAGCTGACAAGCTCAATCAGCCCCACAAGGGCACAGCCGTTTGCCAAAAAATCGTCAATGATCAGCACTTTATCCTTTGGGCCGATAAACTTTTTGGAAATCATGACATCATAAATCCTTTTGTGGGTGTAGGACTGGATCTGTGTGGAATAAACTTCCCCATCAATGTTCACACTCTGCGCCTTTTTCGCAAACACGACCGGCACATGGAAATATTGTGCCGCGATGCAGGCAATGCCGATGCCCGATGCCTCAACCGTCACGATCTTTGTAATATCCAGATCTGCAAACCGATGCTTAAACTCTTTCCCAATCTCATTGATCAACTCAATGTCCATCTGATGGTTCAGAAAGCTGTCCACCTTCAGGACATTTCCCGGCTTTAACACACCGTCCTTCCGAATCCGGTCGATTAACTGCTGCATGTCCCCGTATCCTTTCAACCTCTTTTGCTACTGGATTGCCCGCGCTTTTAAGACACCTTCGATGGCGTTTACCTTATCCACCAGCTCTGCCGTTGCCTTCGCACAGATGTCAAGCACCGTGTAAGCATAATTGCCACGGCTCTTATTCACCATCGTCTCAATGTTGATCCCCGCCGCAGAAAAAACACCCGTAAACTGCGCAAGCATATTCGGGATATTCTTGTGGCATACACAGATGCGCGCTGCCGTCTGGCATTTGCCCGCGTCCATCGCCGGGTAATTTACCGAGTTCGTAATATTGCCGTCCTCAATAAACTCCACAATCTGTTTTACCGCCATCACCGCGCAGTTATCCTCGGATTCCGCCGTCGACGCGCCAAGGTGCGGGAACGCGATCACATGTTCCATGTTCGCTATTTTTTTGGTCGGGAAATCCGTCACATACTTCGCCACTTTGCCGGAGGAGAGCGCCTCGCCCATATCGTCCTCGTTCACCAGAAGGTCGCGGGAGAAATTCAGGATCACCACGCCGTCCTTCATCATCGAGAGGGAAGCCTTGTTGAACATTCCCTTTGTATCATCGACAAGCGGGACATGTACCGAGATGTAATCGCACTCCGCGAAAATCTCGGAATTTGATTTTACAATCTTTACGTTGCGGGAAAGGTTGAGCGCGTTTGCCACCGAGAGGAACGGGTCGCAGCCGATAACCTCCATGCCAAGATGGGTCGCGGCATTCGCGACAATCACGCCGATCGCGCCGAGCCCGATCACACCAAGCTTTTTGCCCTTAATCTCGGTTCCGGCAAACTTGGACTTTGCCTTCTCCATCGTCTTGCCGATCGTCTCGTCATCTTTGTTCGCACTCACCCAGTCCATGCCGCCGCGGATGTCACGCGCCGCGAGCAGCATGCCCGCAATCACCATCTCCTTTACGCCGTTGGCATTTGCCCCCGGCGTGTTGAATACCACGATTCCTGCGTCCGCACATGGCTCCAGCGGGATATTGTTCACGCCAGCACCCGCGCGCGCTACCGCAAGCAGGCTCTTTGGCAGGGAAAGCTCGTGCATTGCCGCGCTCCTGACCAGCACGGCATCCGCCTCCGCAAGATTATCCGTCGTGCCAAAAGTATCCGGCAGAAGGTTCATTCCGACCTTTGCGATCGGATTTAAGCAGTTCACCTTGATCATTTCGATTCTCCTTATTTTTAAGTCCCGCAGTCCCCACTGCCCCACTGTGTACGGGAAAAAGCAGAGAGCCTGACGATTCTATGAATTACGCATTCCTAGTCTCAAATTCCTTCATAAATGCAACGAGTTTTTCTACGCCCTCGATCGGCATCGCGTTATAGATGCTCGCGCGCATACCGCCGACCGTCCGGTGCCCTTTCAGGTTCTCAAAGCCTGCCGCTTTTGCTTCCTTCACGAATTTCGCGTCCAGTTCCTCGCTGCCAGTCACAAACGGCACATTCATCAGGGAGCGGTCTTTCTTTTCGACCGTGCCGCAAAAGAGCTTACTCTCATCCAGAAAATCGTAGAGAACCTTCGCCTTCTTTTCGTTGTACTCCTTCATCGCCCCAAGACCGCCGCGTTTCTTCAGCCACTGGAATACCTTGCCGCAGATGTAAATCCCGTACGCCGGCGGGGTATTATACATCGAGCCGTTGTCCGCGTGGATCTTGTAGCGGAGCATCGTAGGCGTTCCTGGCAGGACATCCTCCGTAATCAAATCCTCCCGGATAATACAGATCACAACGCCCGCCGGACCGATATTTTTCTGCACACCGCCATAAATCACACCGTATTTTGTCACATCAACCGGCTCGGAAAGAAAGCAGGAAGACACATCCGCAACCAAAGTCTTTCCCTTCGTGTCCGGAAGCTGCCAGAACTTCGTCCCGTAGATGGTATTGTTCTCACAGATATAAACATAGTCCGCGTCCTCCGGGATCGGAAGGTCGCTGCAATCCGGAATATATGAAAATGTCTTGTCGGCGGAGGATGCTACCTCGACGGCATCGCCGTAAAGCTTTGCCTCTTGGTACGCTTTTTTCGCCCACTGCCCCGTGACAATGTAAGCAGCTTTTTTATTCTTCATCAGATTCATCGGGATCATCGCAAACTGCTGGGAAGCCCCACCCTGCAGGAACAATACCTTATAGTTGTCCGGAATGTCCATCAGATCCCGCAGATCCTTCTCCGCCGTTGTGATGATCTGCTCATACGCCTTCGAGCGGTGGCTCATCTCCATAACAGACATCCCCGTGCCGTTATAATCAAGCATCTCTGCCGCAGCTTCCATTAACACTTCCTCCGGCAGCACCGCCGGACCCGCAGAAAAATTGTAGACTCTACCCATGTTATGTAATCCTCCTTCAATCTTTTGAATCGCGCCCGTCATGCGACGTGCTGTTGCGCTGTCGCTTTAACACGACAAATTACAAGAATTATATAGCTTTCCCGCCCTTCTGTCAACTATATTTTTCAAAAACCCGGTTTTGGTTTGCATATGTATCACTTGGATTCCCCTTTGGAAATCCTCAAAAATTCGTCCTTGATCTCCTTTACCGTCTCAAGGCGGAGCCACTCAAGACTCGCCGCCCTTTCCTCACCGCGCTCCTTTGCCTGCACGTATTTCAGCCGCCACTCGGCAGGCTGCGTGATAAATGCCATCAGGTATTCCTGGATGAAAGCCTGCACTTTGTCGCCGGACGCATATTTCGGATTCATCTTCGCCTTTAGGGCACTCGCTTCCAGCATCGTACCAAACACATCATAGACGGCAAGCTTTCCCAGCTCAAGCTCCGCCTCCTCTTCCTGCCCCAATGCCTTAAGCTCCCTTGCCCTTGCCTGCATCCTGTTTTTCCTGCTTACAAAATATTCCTGCATCTTTGCTTTCAATTCCTCAATGGTCATCTCTTTGCCCCCGTTTTACGGTCTGTTTAATGGCTGCCGCAAAGATATTTTTCGATGTTATCAATCGCAGCTTTCTCGTCCTCCCCGCTCGTTGTCACGGTAAGCTCCTCCCCGCTCGGGAGGGCAAGGCTCATCATGCCCATAATGCTCTTCGCGTTCACCTTTTTCTCCCCGCACTCTACATAAATGCTGCTTTCGTACTGGCTTGCCACCTGCACGAGCAGCGCGATCGGCCTCGCCTCAAGACCTTCCGGCAAACAAATTTTAATTTTTTTCGAAATCATCCCTCTTCCTCCTATTTTGAGTTCCGTATGCTCCCTTCCTGTACCGCTTAACGCAGTGGGCTTTCTGGC